>NZ_JBLVKW010000081.1:0-4122 GCF_048270745.1 Streptomyces sp. NPDC056231
CGTGTGTTAGTACCGGGCGCCGGCCGTTCGGCCGTACGCACACGCGTACGGCCGACGGCCGCACGTCGTTGGAGGCGCTGTGAAAGGTAGGTTCGCGTTCCGTGTGCGGGGGAATCGTCCCTCAGCCTTCGCCGAAGGTCACAGCCGAGGCAACTCGAGTGAGCACTGCCGCCGAGACGAACCGTCGCAGAATCCGACGGGCCGTCACGAAATTTTGAGGCCGGCGTCCCGAGTGGCGCCGCCCAGACTCTTCCTGCTATGTGAACTCTTGCCTCGATATACGCGTGATGGTCACTCGCGGGTGCTGAGGCACCGGCTTGCCAGGGTCGGCGACTGCGAGTTCAACGGGCCATGAACCACCTGGGTAGACGCCGACGACATCGGTACTGACGCGTGCTGTCGCGCTGTAGCCCCCCGAACCCTGTACACGAATGTCGACCTCGTAAAGTGCCCGGTCCGTGCCGGTATTGACGATCTCCACGGGCACGGTGAATCCCGCGCTGGTGCGGACAGGGGTATAGACCTTGGCGTCCCCCTTTGAAGCGATTACTTCCTGGGAGTTCTGGTTGACAGCATTGGTCGAGGACGGCTGGGGGCTCGTCGACACTTCTCGGGCGGCGTTGGACGTCCGCTCCTTGTCAATGGAGTCGGCGGAACCCGATGAACCAGCATGGGCGGACGAGCTAATGGCCGGCGCGGAGGTCGCCTGCGTGCCGCCGCAGCCTGCCACGAGGGGGACCGACGCCAACGCCGCGACTGTCAGCGCCGCGACCGGGCCTCGGCCCTTTGTGCGGCCGCGCGAGTCAGGGGGGTCAACTAAAGGGGAGAACATGGTCAACCTGACTTTCGATGAGTCTGGGGGTTCTGACTGGCTTTCATTCAAGCAACCCGTTGGTGCATACAGCCCTGAGGAGACTGCGGGGCTCCACGAGTCTCACTTCGTACGCGGGGCCTGTCTACCGCGCCCATGGAGGGTGCGGCCAGGTCACTGCGCTGATGAAGAGCAGTTCGGCCCTACCGGACAGGAAACAGCAACTGATCGACCTGCCTGGGTGTCTGCACGCGTGAGGCCGCCCAGGTTGGTCGTGTCAGCGGAGTGCGGCGGCCCCGACGAGTTCCTCCAGCACGTCTTCCATGGTGACCAGACCGATGACCGTCCCCTTGCTGCCGGTCACGGCGGCCAGACGGGTGTGGGCGGCGCGCATGGCGGTCATGGCGTCGTCCAGCGGCGTCTCAAGGCCGATCTTGGTGATCGGGTGCAGGGAGGCGCGGGGGAAGTGTTGGTCACGGTGCTCGGCGGCGAGGGCGTCCTTGATGTGGAGGTAGCCGAGCAGCTCGTCTCCGGGGCCGGTGACGGGCAGGCGGGAGTAGCCATGCTCGGAGGCGGTGCGTTCGAGCTGGCGGGGGGTGGTGTCGTGGGCGACGGTGGCCACCCGGGCCAGGGGCACCATGATGTCGCCGACGGGCCGTTTGCCGAGTTCGAGGGCGTCTTGGAGGAGTTCGCCGTCGGCAGGGTCGAGCAGGCCGGCGGCGGAGGAGTCCTTGACCAGGCGGGCGAGTTCGTCGTCGGTGAAGACCGCCGCCACCTCGTCTTTGGGCTCGACCTTCAGTAGCCGCAGGAGGCCGTTGGCGAAGGCGTTGATACCGAAGACCACCGGCCGCAGGGCCCGGGTGACGGCGACCAGAGGTGGGCCGAGCAGCAGTGCGGTCTGAGCCGGGGCGGCGAGCGCGATGTTCTTCGGCACCATCTCGCCGATCAGCATGTGCAGGTAGGTCGCCAGGGTCAGGGCGATGACGAAGGCGATCGGGTGGATCAGGTGCTCGGGTACGCCGAGTGCGTGGAAGGGCGGCTCGAGCAGGTGAGCGATCGCCGGTTCGGCCACTGCGCCCAGGACGAGGGAGGAGACGGTGATGCCGAGCTGAGCGGTCGCCAGCATGGCGGAGAGGTGCTCCAGTGCCCACAGGGCCGCCTTCGCGCGCCGGTTGCCCCTCACCGCAGCGGGTTCGATCTGGCTGCGGCGTACCGAGATCAGGGCGAACTCGGCGCCGACGAAGAAGGCGTTGGTGACCAGGGTGAGGGCACCGATCAGGAGCTGGATCGCGGTCATCGGGCCTCCTCCTCGAAAGCGGTCTTGTCAGTGTCGGCAGTAGGCGCGGGTGCGGTGAGGTGGATGCGGTCGGCGCGGTGGTGGTCTATGTCCAGGACCGTCAGGTCCCAGCCGTCCACGGTGATGGTGTCGCCGGGGGTGGGGATGCGTTCGAGGTGGGTGGCGATCAGGCCGGCCAGTGTCTCGTACGGCCCCTCGAGGGCTTCGAGGCCTATCTCGGCAAGCTGGTCGAGTCGGATCGAGCCGTCTGCTTCCCACATTTTGCGGCCCTCCGGGTCGGGCCTTTCGATCAGGTCGGGGACCTCGTGCGGGTCGTGCTCGTCGCGGACCTCGCCGACGACCTCCTCGACGATGTCCTCGACGGTGGCGACGCCGGCGGTGCCGCCGTACTCGTCGATGACCACGCCCATGGTGCGGGCCAGCCGCAGTCGGCCGAGCAGGGTGTCGACCGGGAGGGAGTGCGGCACCAGCAGGGCGGTGGTCATCAGCTCCGTGACCAGGGTCGTGGCCCGGGCGTCGTCGTCGAGGGCAAGGACGTCACGGATGTGGAGGGTGCCGATGACCTCGTCGAGGGTGTCCTTGTAGACAGGGAAGCGGGAGATGCCGGTGGCCAGGGTGAGGCCGGCGGCATCGGCGGCGGTGGCGTGCACCTCCAGGGCGCGGACGTCCACGCGTGGGGTCATCACGTTCTCCGCGGTCAGTTCACTCAGGTGGATGGTGCGGACGAACAGCTCGGCGGAGTCGGCCTCGATCGCGCCCTGGCGTGCGGAATGGCGGGCCAGTGCCACCAGCTCCTCCGGGGTGCGGGCGTGCGCCAGCTCCTCGGCCGGCTCCATGCCGAACCGGCGCACGACGCGGTTGGCGGTGTTGTTCAGGTGGCGGATCAGCGGGGCGAACGCGGCGGTGAAGGCCCGCTGCGGGCCGGCGACCACCTTGGCCACGGCGACGGGGCGGGAGATCGCCCAGTTCTTCGGCACCAGCTCGCCGACCACCATCAGCACCACCGTCGAGGCCACCACGCCCAGCAGGGTGGCGGTGGTGCCTACCGCTCCTTCGGGCAGGCCGGCGGCGGTCAGCGGGCCGTGCAGCAGGGCGGAGACCGACGGCTCGGCGAGCATGCCGATGACCAGCGAGGTCACGGTGATGCCCAGCTGGGCGCCGGACAGTTGGAAGGTCAGGCGCTTGACGGCCTTCAGCGCGCTGTCGGCGCCGCGTTCACCGGCTGCGACGGCAGCTTCGAGTTCGCTGCGTTCGGCGGTGGTCAGCGAGAACTCGGCCGCAACGAACACCGCGCACGCCAGCGTCAGGGCGAGGGCGAGCAGGAGGAGCAGTAGCTCTGTCACCGTGCCACCCCCGCTCCCGGCTCAACAGTTTTCGGGCTGGGTGTGGCACGGTGGCAACTGGGAGGTTCACCCATTGCGGGTCTGGTGCTCCTTCTCCTTCTCGGCCGGCCGCGGGTGCGGCCGGCAGGTGCTGGTCGGTGAGACAGTGTCACCGACACAATGGTAAAGCGGTCGTAAAAATGCCACTTCGGGCGCCCTGAGCTCCCGACAGCGAGCGCTTTTCAAACTTTCCACCCGAAGGTGCCGCGAGGGCATCACCAGAGCCTGTCCTGCCCCTATTCTTCTACAGCGATGTAGAGGGCATGGGGCGGGTTCCAGCCGGTTGCACGTGCCTGAATGCTGGTCAACTGCCTCTTGGGAGGGGCTTGTCGTGGCTTCGATCGATCTGGACAAGGTGCCGGCAGCTCCCGTCTCCGCGCTCAAGGGCGTCTTCGACCGGAAGGGCGAGCTGCTGAAGGAGGCGTTCGGGATCAAGACTGTCGCCGACCTCGCCGATCTGAAGTACGCCCGCTGGGCGCAGGCGCTGGTCACGCTCGACGTCGCGAAGTAACACCTCTCCGGGCGGGGGGGGGGGGCCGCCCCCCCCCCCCCCCCGCCCCCCCCCCCGGGATTTTTTTTATAAAAAAACAACAAAGGGGAGCGCGCAAGGGGGTTTAAAATATGGGGCGGGG
>NZ_JBLVKW010000081.1:4132-32894 GCF_048270745.1 Streptomyces sp. NPDC056231
TGTCGCCGCCCTCGCCTATCTGAAGGCCGCCCGCGGGGCGCCGGCGCTGGTCACGCTCGACGTCGCTATTTAACACCTCTCCGGGGGGGGGCTGGCGCCGGCTCCATGGCGACGCCTGCCCCCGTCCGGTTCTTTGAAGATCACGTACACGAGAAGGGGAACGCCGTCATGGTGTTCAAGAAGCTGCTCGGTTCGCTCGGTGTGGGCGGCCCGCAGGTGGACACGGTCCTGGACCCGATCGCCGCCGTCCCTGGTGGGACCCTGTCGGGTCAGGTCAACCTGAGGGGCGGGAACGCCGACTTCACCATCGACCACATCACCCTGGAACTGGTCGCCCGCGTGGAGGCCGAGCACGACCACGGCGAGTCCGAGGGCGCGGTCGTTTTCCACCGCACGACCGTGGGCGGCAGCTTCCGCCTGGCCGAGGGCGAGCTGCGCTCGGTCCCGTTCGCCTTCCCGCTGCCGCACGAGACGCCGATCACCGAGCTGTACGGGCAGCCGCTCGGCATCATCCTCGGCGTGCGGACCGAGCTGGGGGTGGCCGGCGCCAAGGACAAGGGCGACCTCGACCAGCTCGCGGTACGGCCGCTGCCCGCCCAGGAGGCGATCCTGGAGGCCCTGGGCCAACTGGGCTTCGCCTTCAAGTCCGCCGACCTGGAGGCCGGACACATCCACGGCACCGGCC
Source organism: Streptomyces sp. NPDC056231 (assembly GCF_048270745.1). NCBI lineage: Bacteria > Bacillati > Actinomycetota > Actinomycetes > Kitasatosporales > Streptomycetaceae > Streptomyces > Streptomyces sp. NPDC056231. The sequence goes on from NZ_JBLVKW010000081.1 coordinate 4,818, forward strand.
AGCAGCTGCCCTTCTACCAGGAGATCGAACTCACCCCGCCTGCGCAGTACGCCCACCAGGTCAGCGAGATCGAGGTCACCTTCCTCGCCTCCCCGGCCGGCGTGGAGGTCGTCATCGAGGCGGACAAGCGCGGCGGCCTCTTCCACGGCGGCCACGACGCGCTGACCCGCTTCTCCTACGGCCACCACGAGGCCGCCGGCCGCAACTGGAACGCCGAGGTCGAGACCTGGATGAACCAGCTCCTCGGCCACCACGGCGGCCACGACCCGTACAGCCACACCCCGCACATCCCGCACGACCCGTACGGGCACAGCGGGTACGGCACGCACGCCGACAAGGGTCACGGCCACGGCGGCCACCACGGCCACGACGACCACGGGCACCGCTCCGGGCCCGGCATGGGCACCGCCATCGCGGCCGGCGCCGCGGGCCTGGCCGTGGGTGTGGTCGGCGGCATGGTGGCCGCCGAAGTCGTCGACGAGATCGGCGACTTCTTCGAAGGTGAAGACGAGGACGAGGGCGGGGACGACGACGAGTAGCCTGCACGGCCAGTAGCTCCCGTCAGGGTTCTGGCAAGGCGCCGTCAGACCGAAAGGATGGCGGGACGACCTCCGCGAGATGACTCCTGGCGACCTGGTCAGCCGGGCCGGCCCGGCGTCACAGCGGAGGGCCGACCGCGGTCCAGCCAGCGGTCGGCCCTCGGAATCTCTGCCGGGCGTGGCTACTGCGTGGGCGGCTTGGTGTCGTCGTACGAGGACGTACCCGCGTCCAGCAGGGGCTCCTGGGTCTTCAGATGGGCCGGGGCGAAGGCCCGAAGCACGTGGTAGCCGGTGATCACGACGATGGTGCCGAGGGCGATTCCGCTCAGCTCGAAGTTGTCGGTGATTTTCAGGCTGACCCCGCCGACGCCGATGATGATGCCCGCGGCGGCCGGTACCAGATTCAGCGGGTTACGGAGGTCGACGTTGCCGCTCATCCAGATCTGGGCGCCCAGCAGACCGATCATTCCGTACAGGATGACGGTGATGCCGCCGAGGACCCCGCCCGGGATGGCGGCGACGACCGCACCGAACTTGGGGCAGAGGCCGAACAGCAGGGCGAAGCAGGCGGCGGCCCAGTACGCGGCGGTGGAGTAGACGCGGGTGGCGGCCATGACGCCGATGTTCTCGGAGTACGTGGTGTTGGGCGGGCCGCCCACGGCGGTGGAGAGCATGGAGGCCACGCCGTCCGCCGAGATGGCGGTGCCGAGCTTGTCGTCGAGCGGGTCACCGGTCATCTCGCCGACGGCCTTGACGTGCCCTGCGTTCTCCGCGATCAGCGCGATCACCACCGGCAGCGCGACCAGGATCGCGGACCACTCGAAGCTCGGGGCGTGGAAGGACGGCAGTCCGATCCAGTCGGCCTTGGAGACACCCGACAGGTCGAGCCGCCAGTGGTCGACCACCTCGGCGCCGCCCGCCGGTGAATGGATTTTGCCGAAGACCTGGTCCAGGACCCAGGACAGCACATAGCCGAAGACCAGGCCGAGGAAGATCGCGATACGCGAGAAGAATCCGCGCAGGCACACGACGGCCATTCCGGTGAACAGCATCACCGCCAGCGCGGTCCACTGGTCCTGCGGCCAGTACGTCGATGCGGTGACCGGTGCGAGGTTGAAGCCGATGAGCATGACGACGGCGCCGGTGACCACGGGCGGCATCGCCGCATGGATGATCCGAGCGCCGAACCGCTGCACCGCGAGACCCGCGAGGAAGAGCGCCGCGCCGACGACGAAGACCGCCCCGGTGACGACGGAGCTGTCGCCGCCACTGGCCCGGATGGTCGCGGCCACGCCGACGAAGGAGAGCGAGCAGCCCAGGTAGCTGGGCACCCGGCCGCGGGTGGCCAGCAGGAAGATGGCCGTCGCGACACCCGACATCATGATCGCGAGGTTCGGATCCAGACCCATGAGCACGGGAGCGACGAACGACGCGCCGAACATGGCCACCACGTGCTGGGCGCCGAGCCCGAACGTACGGGGCCAGGAGAGCCGCTCGTCGGGCCGGACCACGGCCCCCGGTGCGGGAGTCTTTCCGTCGCCGTGCAAGGTCCAGCGCACGCCGAGGCCGCCCATGGTTGCTCCCTGTGTGTCCGTGCGGTGCCCGGTGCTGTTCGTCCGGCCCGGCGCGATCCGCGGAAAAGATCAGCGTCATGGTAATGCCGGAGCGTCCGTTGACTCGTGTCGGGTCCCGTTGCGTCGGCCTCGGCCGGGCCCCATCCATGAGCCGTACGCTGGACACCGCATCCGCACTTGTTCCGCCTGGCCGGACCGTTCAGGCGCGGGGTTCGGCCGCCGCCGTGCCGGGCGCGCCGACCCCCTTCGCCGCGACCGGGCGGTTGCCCGCCCGCAACACGCCGGCGCCCAGCACCAGTCCGAACGCCAGCACTGTCACCAGGCCGAACGAGACGATCAGCGAGGTCGCCTCGGCCAGCGAACCGATGGCCGACGGAGCGATGAGTCCCGAGGTGTACGTGATGGTGGCAACGCCCGCGATCGCCTGACTCGGGTTCGGTCCACTGCGCCCGGCCGCCGCGAAGGCCAGGGGGACGACGACGGCGACACCGAGGCCGAGCAGCCCGAAGCCGCACATCGCGAGCACCGAGTTCGGCGACGTGACCACGAGCAGCCCGCCGGCCGTCGCCAGCACACCGCCGACCCGCACGGTCCTGACCGCGCCGCACCGGTCGACGACTCTGTCCCCGGCGATCCGGGCCACCGCCATCGTGAGCGCGAACGCCGTCGTCGACGCGGCTGCGAGTCCCGCGGAACTGTCCATGACGTCCCGGAGATAGACCGCCGACCAGTCCAGGCTGGCCCCCTCCGCGAACACCGCGCAGAAGCCCACCGCGCCGATGACCAGTGCCGACCTGGGGGGCAGCGTGAACCGCGGCGGCGGCTCCTCGTCCGGCTCGCTGCGCAGATCCAGCACGCCCTGACAGGCGATCAGGCCGAGCACGGTGAGCGCGAGGGCGGCGACGGTGTGGTGCAGCCGGGCGTCGGCGCCCAGGTGCGCGGCCACTGTGCCCGCCGCCGAACCGATGAGGGCACCCACGCTCCACATCCCGTGCAGCCCGGACATGATCGACCTGCCGAGACGGTTCTCCACCTCGACACCGAGGGCGTTCATCGCCACGTCCGACATGCCGGCCGATGCCCCGTACACGAGGAGTGCCGCGCACAACGTGAGCAGGTTCGGTGCCAGCGCGGGCAGGACCAGCGCCAGTGTCCACAGCGCCAGCAGCCCGCGCAGCGCCGTCCTGGCGCCGAAGCGATGACTGATCGCACCGGCCAGCGGCATGGCGAGCGAGGCACCGATCGCCGGGAACGCCAGGGCGAGACCGAGCTGCCCCGCGCTGAGCCCGGCGTGGTCCTGGATCCAGGGCACGCGGGTGGCGAAGCTGCCGGTCACGGCTCCGTGCACGGTGAAGACCGCAGCGACTGCGAACCTGGCCCGCCTCACCTGCTCCGCACCGAAGACCGTCTCTGCGGAATCCGTCGTCATGCCGGCTGTTCCCTCCCCTGGGAATTCTCTGCCGCCGGTGGCCCCGGCGCCCGCTCCGCGGTGCGGCCAGTAAACTATCAGGAACCCTGCCTGATAAATAGACCATCACGGTCAGTTCCCGTGCGGCAGTGATCTGGAAGGATCTCGGCATGCCCGCATCACCGAGCACCGCCCGGGCCATCAACGACCGGCTCGCCCTGCGACTGCTCCAGCAGGACGGCCCGCTGACGGCCACTCAGCTGAAGACCTTGACCGGACTCTCCCGTCCCACCGTCGCCGATCTGGTGGAGCGGCTGCAGGGCGCCGGGCTGATCCGGGTCGTCGGCGAGAGCGGCGCCGCACGCCGCGGCCCCAATGCCCGGCTGTACGGAATCGTCGCCGACCGGGCCCACCTCGCCGCTCTCGACGTACGGACCGACAGCGTCGCCGTCGTCGTCGCCGATCTCCTCGGTGTCACGCTCGCCGAGGCCACCCTGCCGATCGGCAGCGACACCGGAACCGATGCGGCCGCCGAGCAGGCCGCGGCGCTGCTGGAACGCACCGCGCGCGAGGCGGGCGCCGTACCGCTGCACAGCGTCGGCATCGGCGCCCCCGGCCTGATCGACCCGGTCACCGGCGAGCTCCACGACACCACCGGCCTGCCCGCCTGGCACCGCCGCCTGGTCCGGGTGCTGCAGCAGCGGCTGCCTGCGACCGTGCTCGTCGAGAACGAGACCAACCTCGCCGCCGTCGCCGAGCACCGCGCCGGAGCGGCCCGCGACCGTGACACGTTCGTCCTGCTCTGGCTCGGCCACGGCATCGGCGCCGCCGTGATGCTGGACGGCAAGCTGCGCCGCGGGGCCTCCGGCGGCGCGGGCGAGATCGGCTTCCTGCCCGTGCCGGGCACGACGGGAGTACCCTCCGCGGTCAGTTGCGACGGAGGGTTCCACTCCCTGGCCGGCTCCGTGCCGGTCTGTGAACTGGCCCGGGGACACGGCATCGACGTGCATACGCGGCCGGGCTCCGGGGAACAGGAACCCGCCGCCGCGTCCGCCGTACGGGCAGCTCTGGCGGGGGAGGGGGAGGGCGAGGCGTTCCTCGGCGCGCTCGCGGACCGCCTGGCGGTGGGCGCCGCCGCCGTCGCGTCGGTCATCGACCCCGGCTGTGTGGTCCTCGCGGGCGAGGTCGGCCATGCGGGCGGCGACGCGCTGGCGTCTCGGGTCGAGGAACGGCTGGCCATGATGTCCCCACTGCGCACGGAGGTCAGGGCAGGCGCTCTCGGCGGCTCCGCGGTACTGCGCGGCGCGCTGCTCGCCGCCCGCGAGGCAGCTCAGGACGAGCTGTTCACCGCGGGCGGCTGAGGTACGGAGGGCTCCCCGGGCCGGTCTGTGAGCCACTCCACAGGCACTCCTTCGCATGGCCCATGAGTGGGCGTGGCACACTGACCGTGTACCAGCAGCAGCGCACTCCGGGGTCGGTGCAATTCCGAACCGGCGGTTATAGTCCGCGACCCGTCCGCATCCAGCGGCCGGTTGACCAGGTGGGATTCCTGGACCGACGGTTAAAGTCCGGATGGGAGGCAGTGCGCGGCGGGTCGTCACAGGTACGCCGCCGTCGGCGGACGCATGTCCGGGATCCCCGGAACACTTGCGTCCGTGTCTTCGGTTTCGGCGTCCCCTGTTGCGTTCCGCTTCATCTGTCGTCATCGACAGGCCCCGGAGTCCGTGCCCGAAGAGGCAGGAGGACCCGGTGGACACCGCAGCCGACACCGCCGCCATGCGCCGAGCGATCGCGCTCGCCGCCCGCGGACTCGGCTCCACCAGCCCCAATCCGGTCGTCGGATGCGTGATCCTCGACGCCGAGGGGCAGCCGGCCGGTGAAGGCTTCCACCAGCGGGCCGGCGGGCCGCACGCCGAAATCCACGCCCTGCGCGAGGCAGGCGAGAAGGCCCGTGGCGGCACCGCCTACGTCACCCTCGAACCGTGCAACCACACCGGTCGCACCGGCCCCTGCGCCCAGGCGCTGACCGAGGCCGGCGTCAGCCGCGTCGTGTACGCGGTCGCCGACCCGAATCCGCAGGCCACCGGCGGCGCGGACACCCTCCGCGCCGCCGGGGTCACCGTGGAACAGGGACTCCTCGGCGAACTCGCCGAGGCGGGCAACACCGCCTGGCTGACCTCGGTGCGGCTCGGCCGTCCGTACGTGCTGTGGAAGTACGCGGCGACCCTCGACGGCCGGATCGCGGCCGCCGACGCCACCAGCCGTTGGATCACCTCCGCCGAGTCCCGCGCCGACGTCCACCGGCTGCGCGCCGAGGCCGACGCCGTCGTGGTCGGTTCCGGCACCGCCCGCACGGACGACCCCCAGCTCGGTGTACGTGGCATCGAAGGCGCCGTGCAGCCGCTCCGGGTCGTCGTCGACACCGATGCCACTGCGGTACGGCCCGGCGCCCGCGTCCTCGACACCACGGCGCCCACGCTGATCGCGGTCGCCGACGACGCCGACACCAGCCGTCTTCCCGAGGGAACCGTCCTGAGACTGCCGCGCGCCGCCACCGGCCGCGGCCTGGACATCCCCGCCCTGCTTGCCGCCCTGCACGGGCGCGGCGTCCGATCCGTACTCCTCGAAGGCGGCCCGACCCTGGCCGGGGCCTTCGTCGCGGCGGGAACGGTCGACAAGGTCGTCGGCTACCTCGCCCCCGTGCTCCTCGGCGCGGGCCCCGCAGCCCTCGCCGACGCCGGAATCTCCACCATCGCCCAGGCGTTGCGCCTCGATGTGACCGAGACCGTACGCATCGGCCCCGATCTGCGCATCACCGCCGTCCCCGGCCCTGCCCGGAAGGGAAACTGAGTGTTCACCGGAATTGTCGAAGAACTGGGTGAGGTCACCGCCGTCGAGAAGCTCGGCGACGCCTCCCGATTCCGCCTGCGCGGTCCCGTCGTCACCGAAGGCGCGAAGCACGGTGACTCCATCGCCGTCAACGGCGTCTGCCTCACCGTCGTCGACCTCGGCGACGGCGAATTCACCGCCGATGTGATGGCGGAGACCCTGAACCGGTCCAGCCTCGGCGCGCTGGAGACCGGCTCCCGGGTCAACCTGGAGCGCCCCATGGCACTCGGCGGCAGGCTCGGCGGACACATCGTCCAAGGACACGTCGACGGCACGGGCCGCATCGTCGAGCGCAAGCCCTCCGAGAACTGGGAGATCGTGAAGATCTCCCTCCCGGCGGAGCTGACCCGCTACGTGGTGGAGAAGGGATCGATCACCGTCGACGGCGTGAGCCTGACCGTCGTCGACGCCGGGCCCGACTACTTCACCATCAGCCTCATCCCCACCACCCTCGCCCTGACCACGCTCGGCATCAAGGAGCCCGGCGACCCGGTCAACCTCGAGGTGGACGTCATCGCGAAGTACGTCGAGCGGCTGCTCGGCACCACCGCGCAGGAGCCCGGGGAGCCGGCGAAGTGACTGCGCTGAACTGGCTGAACTCGGAGGCGTTCACCGCCTTCGGGCAGCGCATCATCTGGTCCGACATGATCGGCAACACGGTCGGTCTGATCGCGCTGGCCCTGGGCTGGCTCCGCTCGATTTGGACCTGGCCCGCCCAGCTCCTGTCCGGCGTCGTCCTGGTCGCCGCCAATCTCTCCGTCCACCAGGCGGGCAGCGTCGGCAAGCAACTCGTGGTCGTCGCCGTGGCCGTGTGGGGCTGGCGGCAGTGGACCCGGGGCAGGCAGCAGGCCCAGGACGGTTCCCTCGCCGTACGGTTCGCCACCTGGCGTGAGCGCGGCTTCCTGATGGGCGCCGCCGCGGTGGGCACCCTCGCGGTCGGCGGTCTGTTCACCGCGTTCCCCTCGCTCTCCTGGAGCCCGTGGGCGGACGCGTACATATTCGCCGGCACGCTCGTCGCGATGTTCGCCCAGGCCCGCGGCATGGTCGAGTTCTGGTTCGCCTGGCTTCTCGTCGACCTGGTCGGCGTACCGCTGAACTTCCACAGCGGTCTCGCCTTCTCCGGTCTCATCTACGTCGTGTACGGCGCCCTCGTCCTGTGGGGCATGCGCGACTGGTGGCTGCGTTCGCGGACACCCGCTCTGGAAGGAGCCACGGCATGACTGCCCAGCCCACCTGGTTGCACCGGGAAGACAGCACGGCCGAGGACCTGTCCCTCGACCCCGTCGAGCAGGCGATCCGCGACATCGCCGCCGGCCGCCCCGTCGTCGTCGTCGACGACGAGGACCGGGAGAACGAGGGCGACCTCGTCATCGCCGCCGAGAAGGCCACCCCCGAGATTGTCGCCTTCATGATGAGTGAGTGCCGCGGCCTGATCTGCGCACCCATGGAGAACGACGAGCTGGAGCGGCTCGACCTGCCGCAGATGGTCGCGCACAACACCGAGTCGATGCGTACGGCGTTCACCGTCTCGGTCGACGCCTCTGCGGCGCACGGTGTCACCACCGGCATCTCCGCCGCCGACCGGGCCACCACGCTCCGGATGCTGGCGGGCGGCCGGGCCGGCCCCGGCGACTTCGTGCGCCCCGGCCACATCTTCCCGCTCCGGGCAAGGACCGGCGGTGTCCTGGTCCGCAACGGCCACACCGAGGCCGCTGTCGACCTGGCCCGGCTCGCCGGGCTCCGTCCCGCCGGAGCGATCGTCGAGATCGCGGGCGAGGACGGCGTCATGCTGCGGCTGCCGGAGCTGGTCCCGTTCGCCCGCAAGCACGGCCTCACCATCATCTCGATCGAGGACCTGATCGCGTACCGCCGTTCCGCCGAGCCGACCGTCCGCCGCGAGGCCGAGGTCCGGCTGCCGACGTCGTTCGGAGAGTTCACCGCGTACGGCTACCGCTCCACCGTCGACGGCGTCGAGCACGTCGCGCTCGTCCACGGCGACCTCGGTGACGGCGACGACACCCTCGTCCGCATCCACTCCGAGTGCCTGACCGGCGACATCTTCCAGTCCCAGCGCTGCGACTGCGGCCCCCAGTTGCACGCCTCCATGCAGCGCATCACCGAAGAGGGCCGCGGCGTCGTCGTCTATCTGCGCGGCCACGAGGGCCGGGGGATCGGCCTGCTCTCCAAGCTGCGCGCGTACGAGCTCCAGGAGCGCGGCGTCGACACCCTCGACGCCAACCTGGAGCTCGGCCTGCCCGCCGACGCCCGGGACTACGCGGCAGGCGCCCAGATCCTCCAGGACCTCGGCGTCCACCGCGTCCGGCTGATGACGAACAACCCCGACAAGACCGCGGCGCTCCTGCGGCACGGCCTCGCGGTCACCGGACGCGAGCCGATGCCCGTCCAGGCCGGCGAACACAACCTGCGGTACCTGCGCACCAAGCGGGACCGCATGGGACACGACCTGCCCTGGCTCGACACCGCCTCGGTGTCGACCTGCGGCAACCAGTAACGAGCACGGAAACGAGCGGTAGGAGAGACATGAGCGGCAAGGGTGCACCCGAACTGTCCGTACGCAACTGCGGTGACCTGCGAGTGGCGGTGATCGCCGCCCAGTGGCACGAGAAGGTCATGAACGGCCTCGTCGACGGCGCGCTGCGCGCCCTGCACGAGCTCGGCATCGACGAGCCGACCTTGCTCCGGGTGCCCGGCAGCTTCGAGCTCCCGGTCGTCGCCAAGGTCCTCGCCGGCCGCGGCTACGACGCGATCGTCGCGCTCGGCGTGATCATCCGCGGCGGCACACCCCACTTCGAGTACGTGTCCCACGGCGTCACCAACGGGCTCACCCAGGTCGCCGTCGACACGGGAGTCCCGGTCGGCTTCGGTGTACTGACCTGTGACACCGAGGAGCAGGCGCTCGACCGGGCCGGGCTCGAAGGTTCCAACGAGGACAAGGGACACGAAGCGGTCACCGCGGCCGTCGCAACCGCCGCCACGCTGCGTACCGTCAGCGAGCCCTGGCGCTGAACGGGGGTGCCGGACCCCGTACGCTAAGGACCATCATGGCGAACAAAACCTTTGAAGAGCTCTTCGCCGAGCTGCAGCTCAAGGCCGCCAGCGGCGACCCCTCCACCTCCCGCACCGCCGAGCTGGTGGACAAGGGCGTCCATGCCATCGGCAAGAAGGTCGTCGAGGAGGCCGCCGAAGTCTGGATGGCCGCCGAGCACGAGAGCAAGGACGCCGCCGCCGAGGAGATCTCCCAGCTGCTGTACCACGTCCAGGTGATGATGGTCGCCCGCGGAATCTCGCTCGACGACGTCTACGCCCACCTCTGAGCACAGTTCCGTACCCCGCACGTCACGTCCGTAGAAAACCCCTTCGCACAAAGGAAACCTGACCTCATGCTGCGCATCGCCGTTCCCAACAAGGGTTCTCTCTCCGGGCCTGCGATGGCGATGCTCCATGAGGCCGGTTACCAGCAGCGCAAGGAGTCCAAGGAGCTCGTCCTCGTCGACCCCGACAACGAGGTCGAGTTCTTCTATCTGCGCCCGCGCGACATCGCGATCTACGTCAGCTCCGGCCGTCTCGACATCGGCATCACGGGCCGCGATCTGCTGCTGGACTCCGGCGCGCAGTCCGAGGAGATCCTGCAGCTCGGCTTCGCCCGCTCCACCTTCCGCTACGCCACCAAGCCCGGCACGGCCGCCGGGCCGCAGGACTTCGACGGCATGACGATCGCCACCTCCTACGAGGGCATCGTGGCCAAGCACCTCGCCGACGTCGGCGTCACCGCCTCCGTCGTCCACCTCGACGGCGCGGTCGAGACCGCCATCGAGCTCGGCGTCGCCCAGGTCATCGCCGATGTGGTGGAGACCGGCACCAGCCTGCGCAACGCGGGGCTCGAAGTGATCGGCGAGCCGATCATGAAGTCGGAAGCCGTCGTCATCCGCCGGACGGGCGCCGCCGAGGACGACCCCAAGGTGCAGCAGTTCCTCCGCCGCCTCCAGGGCGTCCTGGTCGCCCGCAGCTACGTGATGATGGACTACGACTGCCGCGTCGAGCACCTGGAGCGCGCCGTCGCCCTCACCCCGGGCCTGGAGTCGCCGACGATCTCCCCGCTGCACCACGAGGGCTGGGTCGCCGTCCGCTCCATGGTCGCCGCCAAGGAGGCCCAGCGGATCATGGACGACCTGTACGAGCTCGGCGCCCGCGCCATCCTCACCACGGCCATCCACGCCTGCCGCCTCTGACGGCCGGACCACAAGCGATCACCCCCGGAAGACAGAAGAACACCATGTCCACCTCCGCTCCCCGGCCCGAACTTCCCGCCCTCCCGGTCACCTTCCGGCCGACCCGTACCCGGGTGGTCCTGCTGACCGTCGGAGCGGCGATGTTCGTCGTCATCACCGTCATCGCTATGAGCCTGGAGCAGCTCAGCCCGGGGGAGCGGATCAGCTTCATCTTCACCGCGCTGCTCTTCTTCGCCGTCCTGGCGCTGCTCAGCCGCCCCAAGGTCGTCGCCGACGACCAGGGGGTGACCGTGGTCAATCTCACCCGCACCCGACGGCTGTCCTGGGCGGAGATCCTCCGCGTCAACCTGCGCGTCGGCGACCCGTGGGTCTTTCTCGACCTCAGCGACGGGACCAGCATGCCCGCCCTCGGCATCCAGCCCGGAATCGCCAAGGAACAGGCCATTCGCGACGCCCGTACGCTCCGCACACTCGCCGAGAACCACGGCGCCTGTACGGAGAACGGCTGAGCCCCCTGCCCCGCACGGCCACTTCTTGATTACTCTGGAGGGCGGTGGCGCCCTGTGCGCCCCGCCCCGCACCAGAGGCCCCCGGGCCGGCGGGGCTTTCCTGCGACCCAAGGAGTGACTCCCTCCATCAATGGACGGATCGTCCGGTAGTACCTGCGCCGCCCCTTCCCAGGAGGCGGCGGCATGACCATCCCCCTGCTGCTTCTGAGCGCAGCATTCCTTCTCATCCTCGCCAACGGATTCTTCGTGGCGGCCGAATTCGGGCTCGTCACGGTGGAGCGGCCGGACGCCGAGCGCGCCGCCGCCGAGGGCGACCGGCGGGCCCGTACCGTCGTCGACGCCCTGCGCGAGCTCTCCTTCCAGCTCTCCGGCACCCAGCTGGGCATCACCATCACCTCACTGGTCGTGGGCATGCTCGCCGAGCCGGCCCTCGCCCAGCTGCTCACCGGACCCCTCACCGCGACCGGCCTCCCCGGCGGGGCGGTACCCGGCGTCAGCATGGTGATCGGGATGATCGTCGCCTCCGCAGTCCAGATGGTGATCGGCGAGCTCGTACCGAAGAACTGGGCGGTCTCCAGGCCGCTCCAGGTCGCCCGGTTCGTGGCCGGCCCCCAGCACCGCTTCGCCGGTGCTCTGCGGCCGGTGATCACGCTGCTGGACACCGTCGCCAACCGGCTGGTCCGCCTGCTGGGCGTCGAACCCACCGACGAGCTGGCCTCCGCCCGCACCCCCGGTGAACTGGTCTCCCTGGCCCGGCACTCCGCCGAGGCGGGCACCCTCGAACAGGACACGGCCGATCTCTTCGTACGGACCCTGTCGCTCGCCGGACTCACCGCTCAGCACGTCATGACACCGCGCGTGAAGGTCAGCGCCCTGCAGTCGACCGCCACCGCGGCGGACGTCCTCAACCTCACCCGCGCCACCGGCCTCTCCCGCTTCCCGGTGTACCGGGACCGGATCGACGAGGTCGTCGGCATGATCCACCTCAAGGACGCGCTCGCCGTGCCCGCCCAGGAACGCCTGCGCACCACCGCGGGCCGGATCGCCGTACCGCCCCTCCTCGTACCCGAGACACTCCCGGTCGAACAGTTGCTCCAGCGCCTGCGCAAGGAGCAGCCGATCGCCGTCGTGGTCGACGAGTACGGTGGCACCGCCGGGGTCGTCACCCTGGAGGACATCATCGAGGAGCTGGTCGGCGAGGTCAGGGACGAGCACGACGCGGAAGGCGCCGACCGGCCCGAACTGGTCCCCGCCGTTTCCGAGGACGGCCGTTCCGCCTGGGACGCCGAAGGCAGCTGCCGGGTCCTCACCCTGCGCCGGATAGGCCTCGACGTACCGGAAGGACCGTACGAGACGGTGGCCGGACTGGTCGCCGATCTGCTCGGGCGGATCCCCGCCCCCGGCGACCGGGCCGAGCTGCCGGGCTGGCGGATCTCGGTCCGCCAGGTCGGTCACTACCGTGCGGAGCAGGTCCGCTTCGTACGCATCGCCGAACCGGCCGAACCGGTCGACGAGCCCTCGGCCGCCCGTGGTGTCCTGGAGGGCGCCCGATGAGCGTCGTCCAGTTGCTCTTCGCCGGGCTCCTCGTCCTGGCGAACGGCTTCTTCGTCGGTGCCGAGTTCGCACTCGTTTCCGTACGCCGCAGCCAGATCGAACCCCTCGCGGCAGCCGGGTCCGGCAGGGCCCGCCAAGTGCTCTACGGCCTGGAGAACCTGCCGCAGATGATGGCCGCAGCCCAGTTCGGCATCACTGTCTGCTCCCTGACCCTCGGCGCCGTCGCCGAACCGACCGTCGCCCACCTGCTGGAGCCGGTCTTCCACGCGGTCCACATCCCCGAGGAGCTCATTCACCCGCTCGGCTACGTGCTGGCGCTCGTCCTCGTGGTCTTCCTCCACCTCGTCATCGGCGAAATGGTCCCGAAGAACCTGGCGATGGCAGCCCCGGAGAAGACCGCGCTGTGGCTCAGCCCGGCCCTGGTCGGCTTCGCCCGGCTGTGCCGCCCCGTCACCACGGCGCTGGGCGCCTGCGCCCGGCTGGTGCTCCGGCTCTTCCGCGTCGAACCCAAGGACGAGGTCGAGGCCGTCTTCACCAGCGAGCAGCTCAACCGGCTCGTCGAGGACTCCGGGCAGGCCGGACTGCTGGAACCGGAGGCGCAGGAGCGGCTGGAGGATGCCCTGGAGCTGGGCAGCAGGCCGGTCACCGATGTGCTGCTCGCCAAGGCAGCCCTGGTGACGGTGGACCCGTCGGTCACCCCGCGCAGGATCGAGGATCTGTCCGTACGGACCGGCTACTCGCGGTTCCCCGTCTGTGCGGAGGGCGGCGGCCCGTTCATGGGGTATCTGCACGTCAAGGACGTCCTCGACCTGGAGGACGACGAACGGGCTGTCCCGCAGCACATCTGGCGCCCGATGGCGACACTGCGCGCGGAGCTGCCCCTGGACGACGCCCTGACGGTGATGCGTCGCGCCGCCACCCATCTGGCCCAGGTGGCCGACGCATCGGGCCGGATCCTCGGTCTGGTCGCGATGGAGGACGTCCTGGAAATGCTGGTGGGCGAGGTGCGCGACCCGGCGCACCGGGTCTCGATACCCCGCCGGACGGTGGACGTGGCGTCGGCAGCCCCTGTCCCGGACGAACTGCAACCACTGGCAACCGCATCGGGCCCGTCGGCCTTCTCGAGCCTGTCCGGCGATTGAGAACGGTCGTGCCAGGCCTCCTCGCCGGACGGGCGCTCAGTGCAGCCCGTCCGGCGAGCGGGGACAAACCGCCCACCGGGTGACGCCCGACACGATGACACCGCCCACCCGGCCGACGAGGTCACAGCGGCGGAGGCTCCTGCTGGCCCCGGTCAACCTGCCCCCGGCCGGACAGTACTTCGCCGTACGCCTGCATCAGATCCGGCAGCCGCAGCGTCGCAAGATCGTCGCGGGTGGGCACCGTCGCGTACCCGGAGAGCCGCAGGTCCCGGTACGCGCAGCTCTTCTCGTACAGCGTGCGCAGGAACCGTCCGTTGCCCAGCTCGTCGATCCAGCCCTGGTCGACGACATGGCCGCTGATCGAGCGCAGCTCCTCCAGGGCCTCCTCGTCCCACACGTCGTCGTTGTCCGCGGCCAGGACCTCACCGATCGAGGTGAGTTCCAGCGGCCGGTAGCTGGGGAAGTCCACCCGGGTGGTGAACCGGGAGGAGAGTCCGGGGTTGGTGGCCAGCAGCCGGTCCATGCCTTCGGGGTAGCCCGCGAGGATGACGACGAGATGGTCCCGGTTGTCCTCGGCCCGCTTGAGGAGGACCTGCAGCGCCTCGTCCCCGTACGCGTCGCCCTTGCTGTAGCCGGAGTTGGAGAGGCTGTACGCCTCGTCGACGAACAGCACCCCACCGAGCGCCGAGTCGATCAGCTCATTGGCCTTGACCGCTGTCTGTCCGAGGAACTCGCCGACCAGATCCGAGCGTTGGGCCTCGACGAGATGGTCCCCGCCGAGCAGCCCCAGCGCGTAGAAGACCCGGCCCAGGATGCGGGCCACTGTGGTCTTCCCGGTGCCCGAGGGGCCGGAGAAGACGAAGTGGCGCTTCGGCGGCTGGACCGGGAGCCCCTGACCGGCCCGCAGCCGCGCCATGTTCAACTGCGCGGACAATGCCTTGACCTGGCGCTTGACCGGTTCGAGGCCGACCATGCGCTCCAGCTCCGCCAGCGCCGCGGCGAGCAGCACCGGATCGCTGGGCCCCGCCGGGAATGCCTGCGAGGACTGGCCGGGCACGGCGGTCTTCTTCCGCGCCCCGTCTGCCCGAGGAGGCACCCCGGCGCCCGGCAGGTTCTCCGGATCGCCGCCGGGCCGCAGTTCCCGCCCGCCCACCGGATCGGTGCCGAGCAGCGGGTCCCCGTCCGGCAGCGCCTCCGCGGCCGTGGAACCGGCGCCCAGCCCGGTCAGCGACACGGACGCGAGACCGGCCGCCTCGTCGGAGCCTTCGAGCCCGTCGTAGTCCGCGATCGCGGCGAGCCGCGCCGAGGTGTCCATGAACGCCGGGTCGATCCGGTGCACCGCCCGGTAGAGCGGCAGGGCGGCCGCGCTGCGCCCGGTGCCCTCGTGCGCGCGGGCCAGCCAGTAGCGCAGCTCCTTGCGCTGCGGCTGTTCGCTGCGGCAGCGCATCAGCGCGGTGGAGAGCAGCGGCTCGGCCTGCCCGTACATCTCCAGCCGCACCCGCGCCATCCCGCCGAAGAGTCCCGCCTCGATGCCGAGCAGCGGATCGTCGACGAGCTGTTCGGTGTGGCGGACGAGCTGTTCCCAGTCCTTCACCAGATATGAGCGGCAGGCGTGCAGAAACCGCACCTGAGGGTCCGCGTCCACGGGTGGCAGTCCGGCCAGCGCCCGGTCCAGCTCGGGGACATGGCGTCCGTCCAGCCAGTGCGAGGCGTGCGCGAGCAGCAGGTCGCGCGGGCTCTCCAGTACGGGCTGTACCCACCAGCCCAGCCAGTACCAGGAGTTGAGCGTGCGCCGATGGCGGGTGCGCTGTTCGCCGAAGCGCTCGCGGTGGCGGTACATCCGCAGCAGCGCGGTCGTCGTGTCGATCCGCAGGGCATGGAGGCCGAGCCAGCCGTCCGCCATACCGGGATCCAGCCGCACCGCCGTTCTGAACTCCTCCTCGGCCTGCGGATAGGCGCCCATCGTGTAGGCGTCCACGCCGCGCAGCCAGGCGAGGTCGGCCGGGGCCTGTGCGCCCTGCGTGCCGATGTCCATCAGGTCCCCCACAAGCCGTGCCCCCCGGTTGTCCCGCCGCATGACCCGCCCGTCCAGGCGCGCTGAACCATGCTGCCGTGGACGGGAATTGACCGCACCGAGAGGCATCGTACCTGCGCAGGTGGTGCGCGACTAAGGGCACCGCAAGCAGAACGGGGACCGTGACCGAGGGTAAGCGGAATACGGTGGACAGCCGTACGAAGGTGGGTGCGGGGACAGGACGAAGCCCCCGATCACGGGGGAACAACCGGGGGCTTCGCGTCTGTGAGGGCTCCGAAAAGCCGCACATTGAGAACGTAAGACCTGTACCGCCCCCGGGTCAAGCGGAGTTGAGGCACTCCCGGGCCGTTTTCCGACTGGTCAGTACGTCGCACCCGGACGCTCACGGTGGGTGACGGAGCGGTTCGTTCCTGCTGTCGCGCGGGGTCCTTCGAGCCACTCGTACCCCACAGGCAACTGACGTACCAGCGCATCCGCGTACGGGCGCGACGGATCGGCGGCGAAATGTCGTTCCTCGGCTGCGGTCCACCCGTCCCAGAAGGCCGAAAGTGTCGGCCCGTCCCGCCGTCGGCCCCGCTGCCAGGACGCCAGGGGGCCGAGCTCCATCCACCACAGCTGGGCGAGATGCGGGCGCAGGGCCCGGCGGCCGGCGCCCACTCCCTCGATCAGTACCACCGGTGCCGGTTCCAGCGTCTGCGGTGGGCCGAGGCGCCGGGCTGTCCAGTCGTACGGCGCGTAGTGCGCGGTCTCCCCGCGCGACAGCGGGCCGATCACCTGGTCCCGGAGCCGGCCTGTCCAGCCGAACAGTTCCTCATGCGTGGCCAGGTCGTCCAGATGCAGCACGGGCGCGTCCCCGAGCGCCGCCGAGAGGCGGGAGGCGAGAGTGCTCTTGCCCGAGCCCGCATGACCGTCGACGGCGATCAGCCGCACGGGTCCGCAGGACGGCGGCAGGTTGATCAGGCGCGAGGCGAGGCGGGCGAGGTCGTTCATGCGGACCAGCGTACGAGGCGGTACGAAGCAACCGCAGGTCACGTCAGTGGACCAGACCAATATTTGTTCCGCGGCGCGAGGTGAATCACTGGCCCAATCCGGCCGCGAACCGCAATAGTTGGCGCACTGTCGTGCACCCGCAGCCCCATTCCGCCAACGACCGGGGGTCTCGCCCATGAACAGACCGACTTCACGCAGAACCGTGCTGACTGCCGCGCTCGCCGTGGCCGCCGGCGCCGGCACGGCGGCGTCCGCAGGCTCCGCGGCCGCCGCGCCCTCGCTCGCCCCGCCTCCCACGCCCTCGCCTGCCGCGTCCCTGGTGGACAACCATTCCTGGCGTACGTACACCGACTGGCGCAGTGGTTCCGGCGCCGGGACGCGTGCCGTCGCTGGCCGGCGACCCGGACTGGTGATCGGCGTCCCGCAGGGCCGTACCGACTACACGGACCCGCACACCGGGACGACGGCGGCCTGGGAGTACGCGACCTGGACCTCGCCGCGCCACCGCTCGTCGGTCCCGGCCACCGAGGTGATCGCGTCCTGGAACGCGGACGCACCGGCCGGTACCTGGATCCAGATCGAGCTGTGCGGCCGCTACTCGGACGACACCGAGACCCCCTGGTATGTGATGGGCCGCTGGGCGGCGGGCGACGGCGACATCCGCCGTACCTCCGTCGACGACCAGACCGACGGCAAAAGCTCGATCTGGACGGACACCTTCTCGGTGGACGACGCGGCGAGCGGGCTGCGGCTGGTCTCCTACCGGCTGCGGCTCACCCTCTACCGGACCCCGGGCAGTCGCCTCACGCCGACCGTGTGGCGGCTCGGCGCGATGGCCTCGGACATCCCCGACCGGTTCACCGTGGAGCCCAGCACGCCGGGCCTCGCCAGGGAACTGCCGGTGCCGCGCTACTCGCAGAATGTGCACGTCGGCCAGTACCCGGAGTACGACAACGGCGGTGAGGCGTGGTGCAGCCCCACCTCCTCGCAGATGATCATCGAGTACTGGGGGCGGAGGCCCACCACCGAGGATCTCGCCTGGGTGAAGCCGGGCCTCGCGGACCCGCAGGTCTGCCACGCGGCCCGCTTCACGTACGACTACCAGTACGAGGGCTGCGGCAACTGGCCCTTCAACGCCGCCTATGCCGCCACGTACGACGGCATGAGCGCGGCGGTGACCCGGCTGAGTTCGCTGACGGACGTGGAGACGCTGATCCGGGCGGGCATCCCGGTCATAACGTCGCAGTCGTTCCGCAAGGAGGAGCTGACCGGGGCCGGGTACGGGACCTCCGGCCATCTCATGACCGTGATCGGGTTCACGGCGGACGGCGACGTGATCGCCAACGACCCCGCCTCGCCGAGCAACGAGGCCGTCCGCCGGATCTACAAACGCCACGAGTGGGAGACGATCTGGCTCCGCACCAAGCGCTACGACGCGAACGGCAAGGTCAGAAGCGGTACAGGCGGCGTCTGCTACGTCTACTGGCCCGCTGATCCAGCACCGAGTCAGCGCCGCGCGCTGCAGTCGCTGGGCCTGGTGTGAGCATGTGCGGCCCCATGGCCGTCCTGACGCCCTGACGGCAGCGCTCCTGGCCGTCCTGCGCGAGGCGACCGTACTGGTCCACCGTGACCTTGAACGAGCGATGTCCGAGCCGGCGAGACACTTCGCGGACGGACACGCCGCTCGTCAGGGGCACGGTGGTCCACTTGTGCCGCACGCCGTGCGGACAGTACATCTGCGCCACCGGCGAACACGGCACGCCGGCCGAGCCGGCCGCCAAGGAGGCCGGACTGTCCGTCGCCGAGTTCTGCGCTCAGGCGCACGACGCGCAGAAGGCCGTGTACGACGGTTTCGAGCTGGCCTTCGACTCCTTCGGGCGCAACTCCTCGCAGCAGGATGTCGAGGTCACCCTGGAGGTAATGGCCGACGCCGTCCCCCGTCAGCCACAGCAGCAGGCAGGCGATTCCCCCACCGTGCCCGACGAGGGCGGCCGTTCGCCGTGCCGGCGTCTCGGACCCCCGTACGCCAACCCGTCGACGGCCAGTGACGCCTCGTCGCAACAACCGTAACGGCGAGGTTGGTTAGGGTGGAGCGCCCGCCAGCACGGGCCCACCCGAACGGAGACCTGAGTGCCGCGCCGCGCGCCCCCCGATTCACTGGCTCCATAGCCATACCCACGGCCCTGGCGCTGAGCGCCGTCTTCCTGCTGGGTGCTGCCGCCCCCGGCCGGCTGACACAGGCCGAAGCCGCCGCGGCAGCCGGCGCCGAGCCGGTGGGGCGAATGCCGCTCGGGCCCGAGGACGTGCCCACCCAGACCCGGCCCGCCGAGGAGTTCGCGCCGGGCGTCACCTACCGCAAGTACTGGCAGGGGGAGGCCTCGGACTCTTGGGCAGTCTGGGTCCGCCACCCCGAGAAGGGCACTGAGACCTTCGGGACCAGGGCGGACGCCGACGCACTCGCGGCGGCGGTGACCGTGGCCGGCTTCGAAGCGCGCGTCGACACCTTCACCGTGCAGGAGAGCGCCGACACCGACAGCAGGATCGTGGGCTACGGGGTCCGGGCCGGCCGGTTCGCGGCCGACCGGCGGGCTGACGCCGTCCAGTTGCAGAGCGCTCTGGCCGCGGCGGGCTTCGGCAAGAGCCGGTCCTTCTTCACCGCGGAGGACGGCGGCGCGAGCAGGGGCCCGTGGCAGGTCAGGGTCATCACCGTCGCCCCGTCGGCCCAGCACGCTGAAGGCCGTGCACGGGACGGACGTCCAGAACTCCGAGACGGTGCGGCAGCTGGCCAAGGACAGTGGCGCGCTGGTCGCGGTCAACGGCTCCGAATTCGACATCGGCGGCCCCAACAACCCGTCCTTCGCCGGCTTCGAGGGTGTGCCGCAGGGCCTGTACATGCAGGGAAACACGCTGCTTGGCGCCCCAAACAATGGACGCACCTCCTTGCTTCTGGAGGGACTTGGCAGTCGAGCCGCCGTCGACGAGGTCACCTCCCAGACACAGGTGGCGGCTCCCGACGGAAGCGTGCGCGTGGTCGACGGCATCAACCGGCCGGCCAGGTCCTCGGCTGCGGCGGCGTCGGTGACGACTACCGCTCCACTGACCGAGTCAAGACGCTCCAGCCGTGGCGCAACACCCGCTGCCTCGACCCGAACGAGATCGTGGTCTTCCGCCCGGAATGGGGCGCCACCACACCCACCCCGATGCGCTGGGACCAGCCGTGGACCGACGCCACGACAGGGTGGCAGGCCCAGTGGTACGCGAACGAACGGGACTTCGCCGCGCATACCGTCGATGTCATCATGGACGGCAACTGGGTTGTCAAGGAGCTCCGCAGCCCGGCCGGCGGTCCGATCCCGGCCGGCGGCCGGGTCCTGCAGGGCATCGGCGCGGGCGCCGACTGGCTGCGGGCCCACTCCGAGGTCGGCAAGGCGTACAAGCCCGGTTCGAAAGTGCTCGGCCGGGCCGGGAAGTCGGTGACCACCCCCACGCTGTCCGCGGTCGCGGGCGGCACTCCGGCGCTGGTCCGAGGCGGCGAGGTGTGGCTCAACCCGGCCGCCAACGGCATGTCCCAGTACTCCTGTGTCCCTGCCGACCTCGGCCCGGGCCAGAAGTGCCGCTCGAACAACACCTTGCTGCAGCGCCACGCCCGTACCCTCGCCGGAGTGACCGCGTCCGGTGAACTTCTGCTCGTCACCATCGACGGTCGCGACCCCATGCTCAGCGTGGGAGTGACTCTGCCCGAGGCAGCCAAGGTGATGAAGTGGCTGGGGGCGACGGACGCGGTGGGCCGGGGCAGCGGCGGCGACACCACGCTCATCGCCAACGACACGCTCTACAACCGGCCCGTGGACGACTGGGGCGGCACGCTGCGCGAGCGCGCGGTGAGTAACGCGGTCGTCATCATCAAGAAGCCGTGAAGTAATTCACCTCGCCGCTCCAGATGGACAAGGCTGACGGTGATCGCGGCAGCGTTCGTGCATCAGGGCTCGTAGTCGAGCGAAGAGCGCTGGTTGCCGCTCTTCGGCGGCGACCAGCGCTGCTCTTGCCGGCCCCGGCGATGCGTCGCGCCGCGCTGTCCGCGAGCGGCCGTTCAGCCCTCAATGCGGACGGCGGCAGTCGGGAGACCGTAGGCGCCAGGGATTGATCCGAAATGGTAGGGATTCAGGCGGAAACCCGGTCACGACGACGCGCGATCTGACGTGGTCGAAGTCGGATCACGGCATCCGCGACCTCGTCGACAAGATCACGAACGCGGACTCGCCGACGGCGGACAACCAGCAGATCACCACCTTCACCCATACCGACCGCAGCCGGCCGCTGAAGCAGGCGAAGCCGAGCCATAGGCGGACTGGACCAATTGCGTCATGGTTCGGACTGTTCCCCTGGTCGTCCGGGCCCCGTACGGGTCGTCCGGGTACCCCCTCTGTCACCCCGTGACGGATACCGTCCGATCGGGCATACTCGACCCGCCACAGCCGCTGGCCAGCAACTCTCGTAATCCGGGAGGGCAGCAGCGGTTTGGGTACTAGTGCTTTTCCGGGCCCCAGTCCGGAGATCCCCCGGCGGAGCCGCGCACACCCCGCACGCGCACCGCCGCAACGCCCGACAGGGAGGAGAGCGCCGTCATGTCCGACCGTGCCCCGCAGTTGGTGGAGCGTCGTCTGCCCACCGAGGAGTCCAGGCAGCTCGTCGCGCTGGTCCGCGACATCGTCCAGCGGGAGATCGCGCCGAACGCGGCGGAGGAGGAGGACGCGGGCCGGTTCCCGCGCGAGGTCTTCACCCTGCTCTCCGAATCCGGACTGCTCGGTCTGCCGTACGACTCCGCCCACGGCGGCGGAGACCAGCCCTACGAGGTCTACCTCCAGGTGCTCGAAGAGCTCGCGGCCGCCCGGCTCACCGTGGGTCTCGGCGTCAGCGTCCACTCGCTCGCCTGCCACGCCCTCGCCGGATACGGCACCAAGGAGCAGCAGGCGAAACACCTGCCGGCGATGCTGGGAGGCGGCCTGCTGGGGGCCTACTGCCTCTCCGAGCCCGCCTCCGGCTCCGATGCGGCCTCGCTCCGCACGAAGGCCGTGCGCGACGGCGACGACTGGGTCATCACCGGCACCAAGGCGTGGATCACCCACGGCGGTATCGCCGACTTCTACACGGTTCTGGCGAGGACCGGCGTCGAGGGCGCCCGCGGCATCACCGCCTTCCTGGTCCCCGGCGACGCCGAGGGGCTGAGCGCGGCCCTCCCCGAGAAGAAGATGGGCATGAAGGGCTCGCCCACCGCCCAGCTGCACTTCGACGGTGTGCGGGTACCGGACGCCCGCCGGATCGGTGAGGAGGGGCAGGGTTTCGCCATCGCCCTGTCCGCGCTCGACTCCGGGCGGCTCGGCATCGCCGCCTGCGCCATCGGCGTCGCGCAGGCGGCCCTGGACGAGGCCGTCGGATATGCGACCGGGCGGCAGCAGTTCGGCCGCCCCATCGCCGACTTCCAGGGGCTGCGGTTCATGCTCGCCGACATGGCCACCCAGATCGAGGCGGGCCGGGCGCTCTATCTGGAGGCGGCGAGGCTGCGCGACGCGGGCAAGCCGTTCTCCCGGCAGGCGGCCATGGCCAAGCTGTTCTGTACGGACACGGCCATGCGGGTCACCGTCGACGCCGTCCAGGTGCTCGGCGGCTACGGCTACACCCTCGACTTCCCCGTCGAGCGGCTGATGCGCGAGGCCAAGGTGCTGCAGATCGTCGAGGGGACCAATCAGATCCAGCGCATGGTCATCGCGCGCCACCTCGCGGGTCCCGAAACCCGCTGAGGCGCAACGGCCGGTCCGACCACACGGGCGTCGTCATGATTCGGTTCCACTCCTGGTCATGACGGCCCGGCAGGGTCCTGCCGGTGGACTCCCAATGGCTCAGCATCGCCCGGTAGATGGGCGGATCCGTCGAATGCGGCACCGCGCGCGGTGCTGACGGAGCGGACGCCACTAGGGGTACCGGCTGCGAACCGGGCTGCGGAACCGATTCTTCGGGGGTCGGAGCGGCGAGACGGCGACGACCGGGGCCGGCCGTGGATTGCAGCAGGGTCATGCCAGGCCAACGCCGTGGAGCGGGATCGGGTCACTGCTGCGAGGATTCGAGCGCCCGTTCGTCAGGTTCCCCTGCCGCGCGAGCGCGGCTCGATCGCCCGCACCACGCCGGCCCGGCCGTCGTGGTGCGGCACGTGTGTGCCGGGCGTCTGCCGGAGGAATCCGGCAGACGGGCAGTCGCCGTCTGTCACTGCCTTCGATGCACGTCAGGCGGCGTCAGGGCGTCTCAGGCGGCGTTGCGGCGGATCTGGTGCGGCACCCGCAGCGGGCGCGAACCCGCGCCACCGGCGTGCGAGAACGGCTGCATCCTCCAGTCGAGCCCCTGGGGGAGCGTCAACAGCAGTCCCATGTCCTGTTCCTGGAGTTCGAGCGACTCGTCGGCGGGACGTGCCTGCGCGGCGTCGCGACCGGTTCCGGAGCACACCGTGAGGACGAACGGGTTCCACGGCGTCGGGCACAGCGCGTGTTCCGGCAGCACATCCTCGTCGGCCAGCAGCGCGATCGGCTGCGCACAGTCCGGGCAGATCACCCGGTACATCTCAAAAGTGTCGTACGCGTCGGGAGCGGAGTCCTCGACGGGTTCAACAGGCTCCGGTTCGGTACGTCCGGTGAGCTTCAGGCTCTGCATGGAGAATCTCCCCCTCGGGTGGGCCGGCAAGGCGTCACGGCCTCGACCACAGCAAGCACTTCCCGTCGTGCATCCGCCGTAACCGCGAGGTCGTCGGCTACCCATCCGTAAACCTGTGGCATTCATCACATGTCCCATGCGGGTGCCCTGTTCGAGGCCCCTACGACTGTGCCTGGAAGGCCCCGGGGTCATAGGTTGATCCGCATGGAGGAGCTGGACCGTCAGATTGTGGAGTTGCTCGTCAAGGACGGGCGGATGAGCTACACCGACCTGGGCAAGGCCACGGGCCTGTCCACCTCGGCCGTTCATCAGCGTGTCCGTCGGCTGGAGCAGCGCGGGGTGATCCGGGGCTATGCCGCGGTCATCGACCCCGAGGCCGTCGGGCTGCCCCTCACCGCGTTCATCTCGGTGAAACCGTTCGACCCGAGCGCGCCGGACGACATCGCCGAGCGGCTCGCCGGTGTACCGGAACTGGAGGCGTGCCACAGCGTCGCGGGCGACGAGAACTACATCCTCAAGGTGCGCGTCGCGACCCCCCTCGAGCTGGAGCATCTGCTCACCCGGATCCGCTCGCTGGCCGGGGTCTCCACCCGCACCACCGTCGTCCTTTCCACCCCGTACGAGGCACGCCCCCCGCAGATCTGAGGGGGGCGCGGGCGGCGCCGCTCCGGACAAGGGTGAGACTGGTGCCATGACCGAGAGCACCGCCCCCCAGAGCGAACACCGCACCGTGCTGCTGCGCGGTGGAGATGTCCACAGCCCCGCCGACCCCTTCGCCACCGCCATGGTCGTCGAACGCGGCCATGTCGCCTGGGTGGGTTCGGAAGGGGCCGCCGACGCCTTCGCGAGCGGCGTCGACGAAGTGATCGACCTCGAAGGGGCCCTGGTCACTCCCGCGTTCACCGATGCCCACGTCCACACCACATCGACCGGCCTCGCCCTCACCGGCCTGGATCTCGCGGGCGCCCGCACCCTCGCCGAGGCCCTCGACCTCGTACGCGCGTACACGGCCGCGCACCCCACGGACCGGGTCGTCCTCGGACATGGCTGGGACGCCACGCGCTGGCCGGAGCAGCGGCCGCCGTCGCGCGCCGAGCTCGACGCCGCAGCCGGCGGCCGGCCGCTCTATCTGCCCCGGATCGATGTGCACTCCGCCGTCGTCACGACCGCCCTCCTCGATCTGGTTCCCGGCGTCACCGCGCTGGCCGGCTACCGCCCCGACGCCCCGCTGACCGGCGCCGCCCACCACGCCGTGCGCGCCGCCGCCCATGGCGCGATCTCGCCGCAGCAGCGTGCCGAGGCGCAGCGTGCCGCCCTGGACCACGCTGCCTCGCTCGGCATCGGCAGCCTTCATGAGTGCGGCGGACCCGACATCTCCGACGAGGAGGACTTCACCGCCCTGCTGAAGCTTGCCGCCGGGCGGCCGGGACCGCGGGTCTTCGGCTACTGGGCCGAGCAGGTCGCGGACGAGAAGGATGCCCGCAGGATCCGCGAACTCGGTGCGATCGGTGCGGCCGGTGACCTGTTCGTCGACGGTTCCCTCGGCTCGCACACCGCGTGCCTGCACGAGCCCTACGCCGACGGACCGGCCGGCGGCAGGGGCGCCGCCCACCTGGACGCCGCGCAGATCGCCGCCCATGTCACCGCCTGCACCGAGGCCGGTCTGCAGGCCGGTTTCCACGCCATCGGCGACGCGGCGGTCGCCGCCGTCGTGGCAGGGGTCCGGGCCGCATCCGAGACGCTCGGGCTGCCCCGGATCCGCGCCGCACGCCATCGCGTCGAGCACGCCGAGATGCTCACCCCCGAGACGATCGCCGGTTTCGCGGAGCTGGGTCTGACCGCCTCGGTCCAGCCCGCCTTCGACGCCGCCTGGGGCGGCGAGGACGGCATGTACGCCCAGCGGCTCGGCGCCGACCGGGCCCGCACCCTGAACCCGTACGCGGGCCTCCTGCGGGCCGGTGTGCCCCTGGCCTTCGGCTCGGACAGCCCGGTGACCCCGCTGGACCCGTGGGGGACCGTACGGGCCGCTGCGTTCCACCGGACGCCGGAGCACCGGATCTCCGTACGGGCCGGTTTCACCGCGCACACCAGGGGCGGCTGGCGGGCCGTCGGCCGCGATGACGCAGGCACCCTCGTTCCGGGTGCCCCCGCCGACTACGCGGTCTGGCGCACCGAGGAGCTCGTGGTCCAGGCCCCGGACGACCGGGTCGCCCGCTGGTCGACCGACCCGAGGTCCGGGACGCCCGGCCTGCCGGATCTCACCCCGGGCGGTGACCTCCCGGTCTGCCTTCGGACCGTGGTCTTCGGACAAACTGTCTACGTGCGGCCGAACGAGTGACGTCCCGAGATTTCGTACCGCCGATCGAAGGCGCCCGCGCTTCCCCGCGACCTGCGTATCTCCGGTACTGACCAGGTAATTTCGGTAAACGTCGCAGGTCAGGCGGGTATTGACAGGAGGCGCCCACGGGCCGGTAGGTTCGGCCGAGTCCACCACAGGACGTCCGACCGGTTAACCTCCACGCAGTCGTCGAACGCCGCTGGGTCATGAGGTGGTGTGCCGCACCGGCGCACCACCACTGACAGCCAGGTTCAGCGCCCGCGCCTCGGGGGCGAGGGTAGGTGTGAACCGGACGGCAGGTGCGACCCGGGTGGGGCCCGGACGTTCAGTAGACAACGGCTTTCGGTCGACCCGCAGCCAGCGGGTTCCAGGTCGGCCCGAAGGGCGCCGGGCCCCGATCCGCAGTTCTGTCCGTACTTCCCTCCTTCTGTCCGGGCCGGCGCCCGACAGCTGCCCACCGCGTCGATCCCGGGCCCTGATGCGCTCGATATGGTGTGCACCTGTGTACGGACGTGAGGGGCAGTAAGTGAACGATGGCGGTCAGAGGCGATACGGCCCGCTCGGCAGAGCGTTGGTGATCATCCCGACCTACAACGAGGCCGAGAACATCAAGCCGATCGTCACCCGGGTGCGCGCCG
Source organism: Streptomyces sp. NPDC056231 (assembly GCF_048270745.1). Taxonomy (NCBI): domain Bacteria; kingdom Bacillati; phylum Actinomycetota; class Actinomycetes; order Kitasatosporales; family Streptomycetaceae; genus Streptomyces; species Streptomyces sp. NPDC056231. Next base: position 31,383 of record NZ_JBLVKW010000081.1, read on the forward strand.
CGGTACCGGAAGCGGACATCCTGGTCGCCGACGACAACAGTCCCGACGGCACCGGGAAGATCGCCGACGAGCTCGCCGCCGACGACAGCCATGTCCAGGTCCTCCACCGCAAGGGCAAGGAGGGGCTCGGCGCCGCCTACCTCGCCGGGTTCCGCTGGGGCATCGACCACGGTTACGGCGTCCTGGTGGAGATGGACGCCGACGGCTCCCACCAGCCCGAGGAGCTGCCCCGGCTGCTCACCGCCCTCAAGGGTGCCGACCTGGTGCTCGGCTCCCGCTGGGTGCCGGGCGGGCGCGTGGTCAACTGGCCCAAGTCCCGCGAGATGATCTCCCGCGGCGGCAGCACGTACTCCCGGCTGCTCCTCGGGCTGCAGACCAGGGACGTCACCGGCGGCTACCGGGCCTTCAGGGCGGAGACCCTGAAGGGGATCGGCCTCGACGAGGTCGCCTCCCAGGGGTACTGCTTCCAAGTCGACCTGGCCCGTCGCACCATCGACGCGGGGTATCACGTCGTCGAGGTCCCGATCACCTTCGTGGACCGCGAGATCGGCGACTCCAAGATGAGTCGCGACATCCTCGTCGAGGCGCTGTGGCGGGTCACGGCCTGGGGCATCACCGCCCGTACGAACCAGGTGCTGGGCCGCAAGTCTTCCTGATCACCCCCTTATCCCGCTTGGACATCCGTACAGGCACACTGGGGACCATGATGACCGGCACCCCGCCCCCGACCGCACCGCGGCGCTCGCGCGCCCGTACCTTCATCCCGCTCGCCATCGCCGCCTGGGCAGTGCTGGAGATCTGGCTGCTGACCCTGGTGGCGGACGTGGCGGGCGGGTTCACCGTGCTGCTGCTTCTGATCGGGGGCGTCGTGCTCGGGGCCGTCGTGATGAAGGCGGCCGGCCGCCGGGCCTTCCGCAATCTCACCGAGACGCTCCAGCAGATGCCGGGCCGGCCCGGTGAGGCCGCCACGCCGCCCACCTCTCCGTCGGGCAGCAAGGGCAATGGCTTCCTGATGCTCGGCGGGCTGCTGCTCATCATCCCGGGGATGATCTCGGACGTGGCGGGACTTCTGCTGCTGGTGCCGCAGGTCCGTGCGGCGCTCGGCCGGTACGCGGAGCGGTCCCTGGACCGCCGTATGCGCACCGCTGCCCCCGGCAGCTTCTCCAGCGCGTTCCAGCAGGCCAGGATCCACCGTCCGGACGGAAAGGTCGTCCAGGGCGAGGTCATCCGCGACACGGAGACCCGGCAGGGCCCGCGCCCCGACGGCGGCCCGCGCCCCCCGCTCACCCCCTGAGCGGATTCTCGTCCGAAGCCGCCCGCGGGACGGGGCCCTGTCCGAGTGGCTGTCCTCAATCGCCGGACGGGCTCTTCGCCTGTCCGGCCTTCCCCCTTCACGCCCGGGACGGAGAGATCAATCCCGAACGGCGCCCGAAAGAACAGGCCGCAGGACGCTCACGGCACCCACCCATATGCGACAGAGCCGCGGGCCGTGACACACGCTCGGTGTGTCAC
>NZ_JBLVKW010000082.1:0-32725 GCF_048270745.1 Streptomyces sp. NPDC056231
CCCGCCTCCGTACACCTGCCGACGTCGCGAGGTTCCTCGCTTCCGACCCCACCCAAACCAAGGCCAAAAAGACGAGTTAAAGATCTGCACACCCTTAGAACTCCTAACGAAATGATCTTCGAGGTGGTTGGATCATTCCGGGACTGATGATCCGGGGATGTGGGGTGGCTCGGCCGAAGCCGTGGGAGGTCGATGACGAGTTGTGGGCGGTGATCGAGCCGCTGTTGCCCAAGGTCGAGCGTCGGACCCGGCACCCGGGGCGCAAGCGGCATCCGGACCGGCTGGTATTCCAGGGCATCCTGTTTGTGCTGCACACCGGGACCGCCTGGGAACATCTGCCGCAGGAACTCGGCTTCGGCTCGGGCATGACCTGCTGGCGGCGGCTGGCCGAGTGGACCGAGGCCGGTGTGTGGCCCCGGCTGCACGAGGACCTCCTCGTCAGGCTCCGCAGCGCGAACGCCTTGGACTTCTCCCGGGCGGCGGTCGACGGCTCCCACATCCGCGCATTAAAAGGGGTCCCAAGACGGGACGAAGCCCCGTCGACCGGGGCAGAGCGGGCAGCAAGCATCATCTGATCACCGATGCCACCGGCATCCCGCTCGCCGCCACCTTGACCGGCGGCCACCGCAACGACGTCACCCAGCTCATCCCACTCCTGCAGGCCGTGCCACCGGTGCGGGGCAAGCGGGGCCGGCCCCGTTGCCGCCCCGACGTGGTGCTGGGTGATCGCGGCTACGACCATGACAAGTACCGCCGTCTCGTCTGGGACCTCGGCGTGAAGCCGCTGATCGCCTGCCGCGGCACCGAGCACGGCTCCGGCCTGGGCAAGCAACGCTGGGGCTCCGGTGGCCAGGCGGGCCGGGAGGTCGGGGTTGGCGATGAACGGCCGGCCAAACGCGATGACATCAGCCAGGGCGTCGTGGATCAGGCGGGCGCCGCGCTCACCGGTCATCTGGGTGTTGGCGATCAGCGTTCCGCCGAACATGGGCCGGAAGTGGGCGAACATGCCGTCACCGGACAGGGCTTCGAGTGGGGTGCCGGTGAAGTCGCTCTGGGCTCCCATGAGCAGCAGGTGCGACAGGCCCTGAAGGCGGGAGATGACGTACCGCGGTGCTGTCCGATCCCGCCCTGCACACCTTCATCGGCGGCACCCCGGACACTGCCCAGGTCCTGCGGTCGCGCTACCAGCGCATGACCGCAGGCTCCCCCGACCCGGCCGTGGCCTGGCTGAACTGGGTGATCCGGCTGCGTGACGAGTCTTGCCTGACGGGCACCGTCCAGGCGACGATCAGCCCCGGCGTCCGCGGCGCCATCGCGGAGATCGCCTGGGTGGTGGGAACCCCGTGGCAGGGAAGAGGCATCGCCACCGAAGCGGCCCAAGGGCTCGCCGGCTGGCTCAGCCGGCCCCCGGTGCACGCCATCATCGCGCACGTCCACCCTGAACACCGAGCCTCCCCTGCCGTCGCCGTAGCCGCTGGGCCCACGCCCACCAACGAATGGCATGACGGCGAGATCCGATGGCACCGGAGTGTCAGGCCGTAACTTCAGCGATCCACAGATTTTGACAATTGCTCGGCGCCCGGTCGGCGTGTCCACCTGGGCGGCTGCACCCTGGTCGATCCGGACCCGCCCGAAGTCGGTGGGGCCTGCAGATACAGCTCGAGATCGCGCACGTGGAGTTCGGCGCGGACGACGTACCGGCCCCGGTCCACCGTCGCGGCCGCTATGCCACGGTCTGAATCATCCACTCGCCGGCTCCGGTGCCGATTGACGTGCTTGGCTAATGGCAATAGCCTCTGGGCTATGGTTGCTAAGAGGTCGCTGACGCCGGCCGCCGTGGTCGATGTGGCGCTCGGCATCGTGGACGAGCACGGGCCGGACGGCCTCACGCTCGCCGCCGTGGCGCACGGCTGCGGGGTCGCCACGCCGTCGCTCTACAAGCACGTGGCGAGCCTCGGCGAACTGAAGAAGCTCGTCGGAGTGCGGGTGCTGGAGGATATGAGCGACCGGTTCACGGCGACCGTCTTGGGCACCGGTGGCAACGAGGCGGTCACTGGGTTGATGCACGCCTACCGTGCGTACGCCGCCGCGCACCCGAAGCGGTACGCCGCGCTGCCGATGGACCCGCTGCACGACCCGATCCAGGAGGCGGCCGGCGCGAAGCTCGTCGGCGTCATGTACGCCACGCTGCGCGGCTACGGACTCGAGGGCTCGGCGGCCGTGCACGCGACCCGGCGCCTGCGGGTGCTCGTGCACGGCTTCGCGTCCATCGAATCCGCGGGCGGCTTCGGCCTGCCGGAAGACCTCGACGACACCTACGACCAGCTCATCCAGATGTATCTCGCCAGCCTGAGGAGCGAATCATGAGGATCCCGCTGTCCGTCGCAGGCGTACTGTTCCTGCTCTACCCCGCTCTCCGCCCATGGGAGGACGAGTCCACCACCTCGGGTGCCGCCGCCGCGATGGGCTCCACCGCGTGGATCGTCGCGCACCTGTGCGCGATGATCGGGTTCATCCTGGTCGCGATTGCACTGCTGCCGATCAACCGCGTGGCGGCGATCGTGTTCTGGATCGGCGCCGGCCTGACGCTGCCGTACTACGGCGCCGAGGACTTCGGCCTGCATGCGATGGCCAACCAGTCGAACGTCCTCGACCTGGCCGAGGACGTGCGCTACAACCCGTTCGCGATGACGATGTTCGGGCTCGGGCTGCTGACCATGGCGGCGGGCGCGATCCTCGTCGCAGCCCGGATGCGCACGGTGCCGGCGATCCTGTTCGCGGTCGGGTTCGGGCTGTTCCTGCCGCAGTTCTTCGGTCCGCCCGCGCTGCGGATCGCGCACGGCGCACTGCTCGCGGCCGCCTGCGTGTGGCTGGCGTGGGACGCGAAGCGGATCCAGCCCGCGCCGGTGCCGGCCTGACTTAAGGTCGTTGCCTCCTGTATCTGTGGCTCCGACCTGTGGCGCGCCGTTCGTGCGTCGGTACCGGACAGTCGATGATCACCGCGATCAAGGTGTTGCTCAGGCCCTGATTCTGCGCACGGCGATTGCGCACGGAGGCCGTTCGGGCGTCCGCTCCCGTAGTCCAAGTCGCGCTGAAGAGCGGGTGTCATCTACCTCGAAAGGTCGCAGGAGCGTGAAGTTCGCGCCCCTGCTGGAGGATGTCGATGCTCGCTCGTACGGTGAACGCATGATCCCTGGCTTTCATCGTGCGAAGGGTGGCGGCCCGATGGTCGGCATCCGTCCCGGCGACGACGTCGCGGGCCCATTCGGGCCGTACGGCGTGAACGAGGGCGATGAGTCCGAGTCCATCGAAGATGAGGACGCGTCCACGGAGACCGCGGGCGGCCGCCCCGTTCGGGTGGCGCCGGGTGGCAATGGCCCGGGGCTGTCGGTGGTGCGTGGCAGGGTCGCGGTATGAGTTCGGCGACGTGAGGCCTGCGGAAGTGGCAGGTCAAGGTCGACGATTGGTGGCTGGAGATCGCGATGGTCTACAAGCTCGTCGAGTCCGCCCAGGAACGCTGGCGCGCGATCACCGCACCCCACCTAATTCCCCTGTAAGGAGCTCACCGGCCCTCACCGGTCGGTGAGGTGGTTCGAACGGGTTGTGACGCCTGCACTCCACCGGGCCGTCCAGGTCTGCGACGAGCACGGCTGCGCAACCCAGCTGGCGGGTGGTGGTCTCGTGAGTTCCGGTGGATACCTCTCAACGTCACGGCCAAGACGCCTTCCCACAGAGCGGTGCCACCGGTGCTCTCGTGGCCGCCACCCACCCAGCGCTGACGCTGCTGGCGGTTGTGTGGGCTCCGGACGCACGCCTTCTTTCAGCCCGGCCATGATGCCTCCGCCAAGATCGGCGGCATTCGGCGCCTTCACAGCCACCAGCGGCGTCAACACCGTTTGCTTGACCACTCGTTGGAGTTGGTGGTGCGAGCCCGTCGCACGGTGATCTCTTGCATTTCCCGAGCCGTCCGAGCTCTGGGAACAGACCGGGGCCCGTGCGGTGAGCTGGTGCCACGAACGGCTTGTGAGGTGTCGGCCCGTTCCTTGATCGAGGCCTGGAATTAGGTCGCTGCGTGGCCCCGGATGCGCTCGTGACCAGCGCAACCACCCACACTTCGAGGAGGGAAAGTTGATCTACTGCGGCATCGACTGGGCCGAGAAGACGCACGACGTCGCCCTGGTCGACGACGACGGCACGCTCCTGGCCAAGCGCCACATCACCGACGACGCGGCCGGCTACAAGATCCTGCTGGACCTACTCGCCGAGCACGGCGACACCGAGGACAACCCGATCCCGGTCGCCATCGAGACCTCCCGCGGCCTGCTCGTCGCGGTCCTGCGCACGGGGAAACGCCAGGTCTACGCCATCAACCCGATGGCCGCCGCACGCTACCGCGACCGCCACGCGGTCACACGGAAGAAGTCCGACCCCGGCGACGCCCTCGTCCTGGCGAACATCCTCCGCACCGACATGCACGCCCACCGGCCGTTGCCCCAGGACAGCGATCTCGCCCGCGCCATCGCCGTCCTCGCCCGCGCCCAGCAAGACGCCGTCTGGAACCGGCAGCAGCTTGCCAACCAGCTCCGCTCACTCCTGCGCGAGTACTTCCCCGCCGCCCTCGACGCCTACCTGCACTGGCAGAACGGTCTCTGCCGCCCCGAGACCCGCATCCTGCTGGAGCTCGCCCCCACGCCCTCGCGGGCGGCCCGGCTATCGCTCGCACAACTGCGCTCGGCGCTCAAGCGCGCCGGCCGCCAGCGCCGGATCGATGCCGACGCCGAGCGCATCCGCGAGGTCCTACGGGCCGAATACGCGCACCAGCCGCCGCTGGTCGAGGACGCGCTCGGCAAGCAGACGCTCGCTCTGCTGCGGCAGTTCGACGTCGCCTGCACGGCCGCCGACCAGCTCGCCGAGGCAGTGGAAGAGGCGTTCCCTCAGCATCCGGACGCCGAGATCATCCTGAGCCTCCCCGGGCTCGGCACCCAGCTCGGCGCCCGGATCCTCGCTGAGATCGGGGACGACCACGCCCGGTCGACGACGAGATCACAGAGGCGGATCGTACCTGGGTGAAGGAACACCATGACGGTCCCGCCCTACTGCACCGGATCGACCCACGACGCGACCTTGCCATCGACGACTTCGCCACGCTGACCGCATGGGCAACCGGCCTCGACTGACTCCGCAGCCGGTCGAGAACCAGCCGCGACGCCGTCCTGCATGATCGTTACGGGACAAGTCTTAGGTTGGCGAGCATGACCATGCGGGGGTGGAGCTATCGCTATGTCGGTCCGGCCGACTTGAGGAGTCTCGTCCGACCGGGCGGCGGTGGTCAGAGCATGCGTTCGCCAGCAGACTTCGGCGAATGGGCTTCGGCTCAGACAGCAGAGGAATTGTCCGAGCCCTTCACCTTCGTTGTCGATCAGACCGGGGCCCTGCGGCTTGCACCGCGCCGCAGTGAGCACGTGGTGTGCGCTGGTGGGGAAGCGGTCCTGTGCGCCGGTGAGATCAGTTTCCTCGAGGAGTCCGGGCGGTGGGCGGTCAACGAGGTGAGCAATCAGTCGACCGGCTATTGCCCGGACGTCAGCTCGTGGCCGGCTAGCTGAGGCCCTGGACCAGGCCGGGATCGTTCACCCGTCCGGCGTCACGCATGAGGTGGTGTTCCGACGCTGTCCCGCATGCCAGCAGCTCAATATCGCGCGAGAGGAGGACTTCGTCTGCGTCTTCTGCGACGCGGTCCTGCCGCCGGAGTGGAACGTGGACTGGCCCGGACGCTAGGACCTGTCCGGCCGATCTGTGACCAGCACCTCGGAACGCGTCTAGGGGCAGCTGTCGCGTGCCATGATCAGCGGATGAGTGAGTACTCCTGGCCTTCCGCCGCGGCCTGGGCTGAGACGATTCGCTCTCTGCCTGTCGGCACCCCGGTCGCCGGTGAGGTCATCGGGAGACAGCCCTTCGGCGTCTTCCTCTCCATTGACGGCCTCCCTGAAGCTGCTGGCCTGGCCAGAGTCGACGGGATGCCCAGGTGCATGGAACTGCCGACCGTGGGACAGCTCGTCACCGGAGCGGTGGTTTGGCACGACGAGCACAATCACCAGGTGGGTGTTGTGCTCCGAGAATGGGCCGAGCACGAGGAACTGCTCCCTCGGTTCGTGGAACGTGTCGGTCAGGTTGTCACCGGACGTGTCACAAAGATCGCGCCGATCGGATTCTTCGTGCGTATCGCCGACTGCTTGGAGGGACTCGTTCCGCTCACCGAGCCGGTCACGGACCTCGCAAAGATTGTCCGCGAGGGCCAGGACATATCGGTGCAGATAATCGCCGTCGACCTCGAACGGGCCCGTATTCTCCTGTCATCCGAAGGCGTTGCCTAGCTAGGCGAGGATCCCCCGAGCGAAGGATCGACATGTCCGGCCACGCCGAAGTTGAAGGCGCCGGGCAGCGGGCCTTCCGCGTCGCCCGGCCGGATCGGGTTGGTCCGGGAGCGCTCCATCGCGGGACCGCTGCCGCTGGACACACAGCAGAGCCGGCCGAGTCACCTGCCACACCCCCGCGGCCGGCATCACGCACCGACCGCTGCCTCCTGTGGCGCGCGAACACGCAGCAGGGCGAGGCAGTTCGCCCAGAGCGCGCCGAGCGGGGACAGGCTGTTGTAGAGCTTCGCGAACAGTACCTGGCCCTCGAGTTGCGCCACGATGCCCTGGGCCGCTTCTCGGGGGTCGGCGACGTCGACCTCTCCCCGCCGGAGGGCTTCGGCGACGACCGCCTCGACCATGCCCACTTGGGCATCGAAGATCTCCTGCAGGCGGCGGCGGATCGATTCTGTCTGATTGCTCAGCTCCAGGGTGAGGTTGCCGAACAAGCACCCCGAAATGGTGCCGCAGGTCTTCTGGCCGTCGCGCTGAGCGGCCTCGTTCTCCTCGAACAGTTGCCGCAGCCGCTGTAGGGGTTCCGCGTCGCTGTCGAGGATGCGGCTCCAGTCGCGCCGCTCGTCGGCCCAGTGCTCGTCGAGGACCGTGAGCGCCAGGGCCTCCTTGGACTCGAAGAAGTAGTAGAAGCTGCCCTTGGGTACACCAGCCGACTTGCAGATCTCGGCCACACCCAGTGCTGAATAGCCACGCAGTTCGATCAGTGACTGCGCGGCGGTGATGATCTTCTCTCTGGCGTCACTCGTCCGTCCCATGTTGCCAAGTATACGACCGATCGACTAGACTGTAATAGACCGGTCGTCTAGTTTGGACTCGGCCCGGTGACATGAGGCGATCATTGAGCCAGGTGCCGCCTCGCTATCCCTTACGCATGGACAAGAGGTAACCCGATGAGCAATCCGATGCACGACGTACTGAAGCATTGGAAGGCCGCCTTCGATGGCCACGAGCCCGACGTCATGGCCGACCTGTTCACTCCCGACGCCCTGTTCCAGGGATTCGGACCTGAGGTCCTCTCCGGCCGGGATGCCGTACGTGGCTACTACGCCGCCGTCCCGGGAAATCGCAGCGCCAGCGTGACGATCCTCCACACCTACACGATGGGGGAGCAGATGGCCGGAGGCTTCGCGGACGTCACTTTCAGCGGCCCGGACGGCTGGGAGACCGCGGTGCACATGTCGCTGGTCCTCCAGCGGGACGGCGGCGCCTGGCGTATCCGCCAGTACCACGTCTCCCGGGTCAGCACCGAGCACTGAACGACACTCGCCAGCCCCTGCCGACCGCCGTCCCCGTCGCCCTTGCAGGCGAGGCACCCCGTCAGGTTTCCGCCCGCATCAACACCATCAGGCGACGACAGAACCACTTAAAAGATCCACGAATTGCCCTCTGATACGGAGGGGAAAGCCGAGGGGCCGGTCGAAAAACCGGGCCCCTCGAAGTGGTACGTGGACGGGTCAGAAGAGGACCCCGCAGCGCAGCAGCACGTTCGCGTACGGGCGGGCCTCACCCGTGCGGACGACCAGGCGGGCGTCCGCCGTCAGTTTCTTCAGCTTCTCGTGCGAGACCAGTTCCAGGTCTGGGAAGCGGGTGTCCAACAGTGCGGACACCTCCGGGTTCGCGTCCCGGACCTCCTTCGCCGCCTGGCGCCCCCCACCACCAGTTCGTCCAGCAGGCCGTCCAGGACCTCGACGAAGGACGGCACCCCGGCGCGGAAGGCCAGGTCCACCACCCGAGGGCCCCTCGGTATCGGCATGCCCACGTCGCACACCAGGACCCGGTCCCCGTGCCCCAACTCTGCGAGCGCGCCCGCGAGATGCCGGTTCAGAATTCCGGTCTTCTTCACAGCGCCTCGACCTCCTCGGCGGTGGGGTACGACTCCTGCGCGCCGGGGCGCGTGACCGCCGCCGCGCCCACCCGCGCCGCGTACGCCGCCGCGTCCAGCAGCGACGAGCCCGTGCCCAGCCGCCATGCCAGCGCCGCCGTGAACGCGTCGCCCGCGCCGGTGGTGTCCACCGCGTCCACCTTCACGGACGGGACACGGGCCATGGACTCGGCGGTCGCCACCAGCGCTCCCTCTGAGCCGAGCGTCACCACGACCGACCGCGGGCCGAGCGCCAGCAGCGCGGCGGCCCAGTCCTCGGGCGAGCCGTCCAAGGCGGCGCCCGTGATGACCCGTGCCTCGTGCTCGTTCACGATCAGTGGGTCGCACGCCGCCAGCACCTCGGCGGGCAGAGGCCGGGGCGGCGACGGGTTCAGTACGAACCGGGTGTCGGACGGCAGGTTCCGTACGACCTCCACGACCGTCTCCAGCGGGATCTCCAACTGCGCCGAGACGACGCGGGAGGCGTGCAAGAGGCTGGCGGCGGCGCGTACGTCCTCAGGTGTGAGGCGGGCGTTCGCACCCGGCGACACCACGATGCTGTTGTCCCCCGACGGGTCCACCGTGATCAGCGCGACCCCCGTGGGTGCCCCGCCGACCAGCACGCCCACGGTGTCCACGCCGGCCTCGCGCTGCGATTGGAGCAGCAGCCGGCCGTGCGCGTCGTCGCCGACCCGGGCCAGCAATGCCGCCGTACGGGCGCCGAGCCGTGCGGCGGCCACCGCCTGGTTCGCGCCCTTGCCGCCCGGATGGACAACGAGGTCGGAGCCGAGCACAGTCTCCCCGGCCGCAGGCCGTCGCTCGACGCCGATCACCAGGTCGGCGTTGGCTGATCCCACAACCAGGAGGTCGTAGTCGTGCATGAACTGTCTCCCAACGGATCCCCACAGATCCCTGTAGCGGTGAAAGCCGGTGCCTCGACCGCGGACCGCGCCGTGGTGAACAAGCCGCACCGCGCGCTGCCCGCGGTCGAGGCGACCGGAGGGGCACGGTGGTCAGCCAGTGAACCCCGCCACGTTCTCCTGCGTGACCACCTTCACCGGAACCATTACGGTCTTCTCGACCTTCTTGCCCTGGGCGGCCCGCAGCGCGTTGTCGACCGCGATCCGGCCCAGCTGGCTCGGCTGCTGCGCCACTGACGTGTACAGCGTTCCCGCCTTGACCGCGGCCAGACCGTCGGGCTCGCCGTCGAAGCCGACGACCTGGACGGACCTGCCGGCCTTGGAGCCGAGCGCCTTGATCGCGCCGAGCGCCATCTCGTCGTTCTCGGCGAAGACGCCCCGGATGTCCGGGTGGGCCTGGAACAGGTTCGTCATTACGTCGAGCCCCTTGGCGCGGTCGAAGTCGGCGGGCTGTTCGGCGACGACCTGGATGCCGGGGTAGGCCTTCAGACCAACGTCGAAGCCCGCGCCGCGCTCACGGCTCGCGGACGTGCCGGCTAGTCCCTGCAGGATCACGATCTTGCCCTTGCCGCCCAGCTTCTCGGCCAGCGCCTTGGCGCCCAGCTTGCCGCCCTCGACGTTGTCGGAGGCGACAAGCGCGGCCGTCTTCGCCTTGTTGACGGCGCGGTCGACGCCCACGACGGGGATGCCGGCCTTGTTCGCGCCCCGCACCGCGGGGCTCGCGGCGTCCGAGTCCACCGGGTTGACGATGATCGAACCGAGGCCCGAGCTGGTGAAGTTCTGCAGCTGGTTGGCCTGCTGCGAGGCGTCGTTCTGCGCGTCGGTGACGGTCAGGTCGATGCCGAACTTCTTCGCCTCGGCCTGGGCGCCCGTCTTGATCTGCACGAAGAACGGGTTGTTGAGCGTCGAGAGGGACAGGCCGACCTTCGGCGTCGTGGAGGACGAGCCGCCGTGCAGGAAGGACATCGCGCCGACCACGGCCGCTGCGACCACGGCGGCCAGCACGTACGTCATCGCCTGCTGGTCCTTGCCGTCCGGAGACCTCGTTCCGGCCGCGCCCGGCGTGGCCCCCGCCTTGCGCCGCACGGTGTCCAGCAGGACCGCCAGGGCGATCACGACACCGATGACGACTTGCTGCCAGAACGCCGACACCGAAAGCAGGTTGAGACCATTGCGCAACACCGCCAGGATAAGCGCGCCGATGAGCGTGCCCGACGCCTTGCCGGTACCGCCCGTGAGGGAGGCGCCGCCGATGACGACCGCGGCGATCGCGTCCAGCTCGTATCCATTGGCGGCCTGCGGCTGCGCCGACGACAGGCGCGCGGCGAGCACGACGCCCGCGGCGGCGGCGAACAGCCCCGAGAGCGCGTAGATGATGAGCTTCTGCTTCTTCACGCGCAGACCGGAGAGCCGGGCCGCCTCCTCGTTGCCGCCGATGGCGTACATGGAGCGGCCGATGTACGTACGGCCCAGCACGAATGCGGTGATCAGGCCCATGAAGACCATGACCAGCAACGGCACGGGCAGCCAGCCGCCGAGCGTGTCACCGAGGTGCGAGACCGAGTTCGGGAACGCGATCGGGGAGCCCTGCGAGATGACAAGCGACAGACCACGGCCCATCGACAGCATCGCGAGCGTCGCGATGAACGGCGGCAGCTTCCCGTACGAGATGAGGATGCCGTTGACGAGTCCGGCGGCGAGGCCGGTTGCGATCGCGAGGAGCACGGCTATCGCGACCGGAACCCCGGCCGACGTGGCGCTCCAGGCGAGCACGGTGGCCGACAGCGCGGCAACCGAACCCACCGACAAGTCGATGCTCGCCGAGACGATCACGAAGGTGACGCCGAAGGCGAGGATGGCGGTCACGGCCGCCTGGACGCCGATGTTGAGCAGGTTGTCGGTCGTCAGGAAGTCGCCGGACAGCGCCGACATCGCGACGACGAGAACGATGAGCGCGGTGAGCGCGCCGTTGTCGAGCAGGAGGCGGCGTACCCCCGCGGTGCCACCGGCGCCCGTTGCGTTCTTGAGCGTGAGTGCCATGACGGAGTCCTGGGTCGCCTCGGCGGCGGAGAGGGCGCCCGCGATCCGGCCCTGGGCCATCACCAGCACCCGGTCGCTCATGCCGAGCACCTCGGGCAGATCGCTGGAGATCATCAGGACGGCGGCACCCGCGGCAGTGAGTTCGTTGATCAGCTGGTAGATCTCGACCTTGGCGCCGACGTCGATGCCGCGCGTCGGCTCGTCGAGGATGAGCACCTTGGTGTCAGCGAGCAGCCACTTGCCGATGACGACCTTCTGCTGGTTGCCGCCGGAGAGCGTGCGAACGTGCTGGCCGAGTCCGGCCATCCGCACGCCGAGCTGCTCGGCGACCTTCGCTGCGGCGGCCCGCTGCCCCTTGCGGTCGACGACCCCGCCGTGGGTCGCGGCCCGCATGGTCACGAGGCCCAGGTTCTCCTCGACGGTCGCGTCGAGGACGAGCCCCTGTCCCTTGCGGTCCTCGGGCACGAGCCCGATCCCGGCCGCCATCGCAGCGTTCACGTCGGACCGGCGCACCTCCGCGCCGGCGACGCGGACGGCTCCCCTGTCGTAGGGGTCGGCGCCGAACACGGCACGGACGACCTCTGTACGACCGGCCCCCACGAGCCCCGCAATGCCGACGACCTCACCGGCCCGCACCTCGAAGGACACGTCGTGGAAGACCCCGTCCCGGGTGAGCCCCTCGACGGTGAGCAATGCGGCGCCCGTGTCGGGCCGTTCGCGCGGGTACTGCTGATCGATCGACCGCCCCACCATGAGGCGTACGAGCTCGTCCTCGGGGGTGGAGGCAGGCACCTGCCCGACGCTCTTGCCGTCACGGATCACCGTGACCCGGTCCCCGAGGGCGGCGATCTCCTCGAGATGGTGGGTAATGAAGACGATCCCAACGCCGTCGTCGCGCAGCGCGCGCACAATGCTGAACAGCCTTTCGATCTCTTCGGAGGTGAGCACGGCGGTCGGCTCGTCCATGACGAGCACGCGCGCGTCGAGGCTGAGGGCCTTGGCGATCTCGACCATCTGGAGGCGGGCGATGCCGAGTTCACGCACCCGAGCCCGGGGGGAGACCTGCACGCCGACACGCTTGAGGAGTTCAGCGGCGTCTTCCTCCATCGTCTTGCGGTCGATCATGCCGAAGCGGCGCGGCTGACGGCCCAAGAAGATGTTCTCGGCCACGGTCAGGTCGGGAACGAGGTTGAACTCCTGGTAGATGGTGGCGATCCCGAGGCGCTCGGAGTCCTGCGCACCGTGGATGCGCACTTCCTCGCCACCGACCAGGATTCGCCCGGCATCGGGACGGTAGGCACCGGAGAGCATCTTGATCAGGGTGCTCTTGCCCGCGCGTTCTCACCGAGCAGCACGTGCACCTCGCCCTGGCGCAGATCGAAGTCGACGCCGTCGAGCGCGACCACACCGGGAAAGGTCTTGCGTATGCCTTCGATGCGCAGCAACTTGTCCGGGTTGCTCACAATTGGCTCCTGTTCGTTGCGGGGGACGGCTCCGTGGGAGCGGGGGGCTCTTGGGGAGCGGGCTCGCCGCGTGAGCGGTGTGCGACGAGACGAGCGGGGAGGATGACGGGCTCGACGGGTTGCCCCTCGATGCGGTCGACCAGTCGACCGGTCGTCTATATAATTGGGTGATCGGTCGAAATATTCCAAACGGTGTGCGTGCCGTCGGGAGGCAGGGTGTTCGCACGCGGAGTGCATGGGCGACTACACCGCCTTCTGTACGTCGTTGCGAGGGGTTGGTGGGCCCCGCAGGGAGAAGGAGAAGCGCCATGAAGGAGTTCCTGGTCGAGCTCACCGTCGCCATCCCCGAGGGCACCGATCCGGCGGAGGTCGGCCGTCGTCGCGCAGAGGAATCCGTAGAGGCTGGGGAATCGGTCGCGGCTGGTCACCTCGTCAGGCTGTGGCGCCCGGTGGGTGAACTGCGCAGTATCGGTCTGTGGCGGGCCGCCGACGAGGGTGAGAGTGGTTCCTCACTGGTCTGTCAGGCTGTGTCGCAGTACGGTGCCGACCCGAGGCGCGTGCCGAACACCTTCTCGTAGAGCGCCCTCGTCGGGGTATGCCGGATGCTGAAGCCGCGCAGCTCGCCCTCGCTAGTCCGGATGGAGATTTCATGAGTGACAAGATCGCCCTGGCGACGTGGCCCACACCGATGGAGCCGATGCCTCGCCTCGCAGCGGCCCTGGGCCTGCGCGAGAACGACCTCTGGATCAAGCGGGACGACCTGATAGGCCTCGGAGGAGGCGGCAACAAGGCCCGTAAACTGGAATGGACCGTCGGTGCCGCACTGGCAACTGGCGCAGACACCCTGGTCACCACCGGTGCCGCACAGAGCAATCACGCCCGTCTCACCGCAGCCGCGGGTGCGCGCCTGGGACTTGACGTCGTGCTCGTCTTTCCGGGAACACCTGACAGCGTGGCGAACGGCTCTGGCAACCTTGTTCTCGACAGTCTCCTCGGAGCGAGGGTCTTTTGGGCGGGGGACAACGATCCCGGCAGCATGGCCGACGTCGCCGCAGATGTGTGCCGACAGTTGAGCCGCGACGGAGCAGTGCCCTATCTGATTCCCTTCGGAGGCTCAAGTCCTCTCGGAGCACAGGGATACGTAGAAGGCGGCGAGGAACTTCGCGCCCAGCTTCCCGACGTGGAACACGTTGTCGTGGCAGTCGGCTCCGGGGGCACCATGGCCGGTCTGGTCGGTGCACTCGGGGAGGAGCGTGTCCTCGGCATCCACTGCGGGGCGGTGGCAGATCCGGCCGTCACCGTAGCCGATCTCGCAAGCGCACTCACCCGCCGCAGCATCGATCCCGACTCCCTGCGAATCCGTACCGATCAGGTCGGCGGGGGCTATGGGGCACTCAACGAACCCGTCCTGGAAGCGATGAAGACCGCCGCAGCCACTGAGGGCATCGTCTTGGACCCCGTCTACAGCGGGCGTGCCATGGCCGGATTGATCGCCGCCATCCGGGACGGCGACATCCGCAGGGGCCGGCGCACCGTGTTCCTCCATACCGGTGGGCTTCCGGGTCTGTTCGGACATACCGAGACCGTGCACCGATCTGTTACAGCGCTGCAGTCCTACAAACCCGTGTGAGCGGGCGCTCGCGGCCGACCTCCTTGCCGCTGCAAGCGCCGCTGAGCCGTTCCTGATCCGGCGGCGTCCCGGCCGGCCCACCCGCACGGGAGCACCGACTCGGCGGGCCGATGTGTGCGCCGGTCAGGCCGGCTGGCTGCCGACCACACGATGACGTCTCTGCCGCCGGTGAAGCCTCTGTTCAACGATCTGGTCGAGTGGGAGGCGGACCGGCTGGCCGCCATCACCTCCGAGCACGGCAAGCTGCTCACCGAGGCAGGCCTGCCGAAGGGCGTGTTTCTCGACAAGGACCGCACTCCCGCATGGCAAAACGGGTATTGACCAAGCAAAGCCGACAACTCGGCCGCGTGAACGCCAAGTTCACACGGCCGAGTTGCATAACTGCTCAGGGGCGCAGGGCCACCCAGTCTCCGTGCGGCGAGATCCGCAGGAGGGGGGACAGGCCCGCTTCGCTGAACGCCAACTCGATGTCCGTCAGCCCTTCGGCGAAGTGGGCCCAGCCGTCGTAGTGGGCCGGAATTACGATGCCCGCGTCCAGCACGGCTGCTGCCGCCGCGGCTCGGCAGCTGTCCAAGGAAAGGGGCCGACCCTCGAATTTCGCGGGCACGCGTGCCGCCCCGGCGTTCAGTACGGCTGCGCCGATGTCCGGTACGCGGTCGGAGATTTCCGCGACTGTACGGATCGAGGCGTTGTCGCCACTCACGTAGACGGTGGGAAGGCCATGTCCCGACAGCACGAACCCGGTAACCTCGCAGTTGACGTTTCCGTCCGCGTCGCGCTCGCCGTCCTCGGGACCGTGGACCGCAGGAACGGCCAGCACGTTCAGATCGCCGTTGCCGTCCGCGCGCGGTAGGGCATGGCTCGTCCAGGGGGAGAGGCCGACCGCCGGGGAGCCGAGCCGGCTGGCGGAACGGGGACCGGTGAGGACCAGCGGGGCGGCCAGCGCGAAGGCGCGGCCGTGCTCGTCGAGGTTGTCAGGATGCAGATCGTGACTGACCAGCACGAGGTCGACCGGGCCCAACTCATCCGCGCCGACAGCGGGCCCGGCCGTCTTGGTGAGGTATCCGTGGGGACCGGCGGCGTCGAAGGTCGGGTCGGTGACGATGCGCAGGCCGCCGATGTCGATGACGGCCGTAGGACCGCCCAAGACCATGACCGCGCATTCCTGACGTGGCAGCAGCCCTGCTGTCGTCATCGCTGTCCTCGCTGAGTCGTCTCGATCGCTTCGTTCATGCCGTCGAGGATAAGAACCTCACGCACGCGCGTGAAATGCCTGTCGTGATGCATCCATGTCCGGCAGACATGGATGCTGATCATCTCACCCGGGACGTCGGCTCACTCGTGCTCCGCCCTTACGGCGACGTCCAGGAACCGGCGGATCAGGGCCCGTTGAGCGTCGGGCAGATAGACAAGACTGACCGGGCTGGGCGGCGCCTCGGTGAGCGGAATGAAACGGAGGGCGGGGTGCTGGGTGCGGCGCTGCGCCACCTCGGGGACGATGCCGATGCCACGGTTGGCGGCCACCGTCTCAAGCCATTCGTCGTAGTTGGCTGTCTCGATGATCTGCTCCGGGCGCTGGTCCATGGACCAGGACCAGGGGCCGGTGGTGCCGCTGACTGTGTTGACGACCAGGGGCCAGTGCCGGACGTCCGCCCAGCCCAGGTGGTCGAGACGGACCAGATCGCAGCGCTCGGAACAGACGGCGATGCGCGGTTCGTCGTACAGGTGTACGGTGCGTGCTCCCCTCGGCGGGTCGAAGTCGCCGCGGACCAGGGCGATGTCGACGGTGCGCTGCCGCAGAGCCTGAAGGGGATCGTCGGTGCGGGTCAGGGTGACCGAGGCTCCGGTGTCCTGCTCGAAGTGGCTCACCGCCTGCTGGGCCCAGGGGTCGGGCAGCAGCCAGCTGAAGCCGAGCCGGAGGGTGGCCTTGTGGCGCACGACGGCCAGGGCCTGGTCGAGGGTGGCAAGGACACGCTCGGCGTGGACGAGGAACTCGGCGCCGGTGGCCGTCAGCTCCACGTGCCGAGAGGAGCGGTCGAGGAGGCGGACGTTCAGGTTGCCCTCCAACTGCGCGATCGTACGGCTCAGAGCCGGCTGCGTGATCAGCAGTTCCTCGGCTGCCCGGGAGAAGGACCGGTGTCGTGCCACAGACGTGAAGGCCCGCAGGTGACGAAGTTCGACGTCCATGCTCATCGTGCCTTCTTCTCGGATCCATGCCCGCCGTGCATAGCAGCAGCTTAACCGGCATTTCACAAGCATTCGCGGGCTGTCTAGCGTGGTTGGTGGCTGCTGAACGCCGAGGGAAAGTGATCATGAGGCCAGAAGTAGCGCGACCAACAGCCCCCACCCGCCCGCGCAGAGAGTCCCCCTGGACGATCGTGGCCCAGGCCGCGGCAGCGCTCGCCGCGGGTATGGGGATCGGCCGGTTCGTGTACACCCCCATCCTGCCGCTCATGCACGCCCACGCAGGTCTGTCCTCGGGGCTCGGGGCGAGCCTGGCCACCGCGAACTTCATCGGCTACCTCGCGGGCGCCTTTGTCGGCATCGCCGTCCCGGCCGTCGTACGCTCGACCGCGACCTTGCGTGGCTCGCTGGCCGTCATGGTCGCGACACTGGCGCTCATGCCGGCGACGCACGACGGCACCGCCTGGTTTGCGCTGCGGCTGGTGGCCGGCGCCGCCGGCGCGCTGGTGTTCGTGATCGCCGTCAGCGCCATGCTCTCCCGCCTGCAGGCGCACGCACACCACATGGTCGGATGGGCCTTCGGCGGTGTCGGCGCCGGAATCACCCTGTCCGGCCTGCTGGTGGTGGTCGTGCAGGCGGCGTCCACCTGGCAGGCTGCCTGGTGGGCCTGCGCCGCGCTGGCGGCCCTGCTCGCGGCCGTCGCCTGGCCCCTCACCCCCGAACCGGAAACAGAGGCCGCTGAAGCCGACAATCCGGCCGAACGCCCCCGCACCCACCGCTGGTTCATCGCCCTGTTCGCCAGCTACACCTTCGAGGGCATCGGCTACATCATCGCCGGCACCTTCCTGGTCGCAGCGATCCAGCAAGGCGTCCAGGGCTGGCTCGGCAACGGCGCCTGGATCGTGGTCGGACTCGCCGCCCTGCCCTCCTGCGCCCTGTGGACCCGCCTGGCACGCCGCTGGTCGCGACCGGCGCTACTGCTCACCTCGCTGAGTATCCAGGCTGTCGGCATCGCGCTGCCGGCTTTGCTCGGCGGCGTTGCCCCGGCGCTGGTCTCCGCCGTGCTGTTCGGCGCCACATTCATGGGCGTCAGCACGATCGCCCTGTCGATCGGCACTCATCTGCAAGTGCCGCGCGCCGTGGCCCTGCTGACCGCCGGATACAGCGCTGGCCAGATCCTCGGCCCGCTGCTGGCCGCGCCCCTGCTGCGTCACGGCTACCACCAGGCCCTCCTGCTGAGCAGCACCATGGTCGCAATCGCGGGAGTCGCGGCCGCCGCTGTCTGCATCCGCTTTCCGCACCACCTCGCCCCCCGTCGCCTCGACGGCCTGACACCTGCACCCCAGGAGGAGTTGTCATGAGCAAACTGCTGTCCGATCTCGGAATCGACCTCCCGGTCCTCGCAGCCCCGATGTCTGGCGGACCGAGTACACCCGCACTCGTCACGGCGGCCGCGCGCGCCGGCGGCCTGGGCTTTCTCGCCGGCGGTTACAAGACCGCGCAGGCGTTGGCCGGGCAGATCCACGCCGCACGGGCGGACGGAGTGCCGTTCGGCGTCAACCTGTTCGTCCCCAACCCAGTCCCCGTCTCCGCCGAGGCGTACCGGGGTTACGCCCAGGTGGTGCAGTCCGAGGCCGAGCTGTATGGGCTGAAGCTCACCGACGGGGACCCTGTGGAGGACGACGATCAGTGGACGGACAAGGTCGACCTGCTGACCGCGAGTCCCGTCCCCTGGGTCTCCTTCACCTTCGGTATCCCCGACCGCGTGGTCGTCGGTGCCCTGCGTCGGGCCGGCACCACCGTCCTGCAGAACGTCACCTCGACCGACGAGGCACGCCGGGCGGCGGAGACCGGAGTCGACGCACTGATCGTGCAGGCGTCCACGGCCGGCGGGCACTCGGCCACGCTCACGCCCGAGCGACCGCTCACGCCCGTGCCGCTGCCCGAGCTGGTAGGCCAAGTGCGTGATGCTGTCACCTTGCCGGTCATCGCCACCGGAGGAATCGCCACCCCGGCCGATGTGGCGGCCGCGCTGCATGCCGGTGCGGAAGCCGTTATGGTTGGCACCCTCCTCCTGCGTACGGACGAGAGCGGAGCATCGGCGCCGCACAAGGCGGCTCTCGTGGACCCCGCCTTCGAGACGACCATCGTCACGCGCGCCTTCACGGGGCGACCCGCCCGCGCGCTGCGCAACCACTTCACCGACCGCTTCGACGCGATCGCTCCCGCCGGCTACCCCGCCCTGCACCACCTCACCGGCCCGCTGCGCAAGGCGGCCACCGCGGCCGGAGACACCCGGCTGATCCACCTGTGGGCCGGAACGGGTCACCGCGAGGCGAGGAGTGAGCCTGCTGAGCGGGTACTTGCTCGGCTTGCCAGTCGGCTCTAGGTGTTCTGTCCACGGAGGTTGGTGACAGAGTTCACGGCTGATTGATCTTGAAATGGGTGAGGGTCTTCTGGCGTGGTATGGATTGCGATTTCTGCACAGTTATCTGCACCACGTCTCCTCGTTGGTCTCGGTGCTGGTACCCGAAATCAACGAGAAGACTGCAAGTGGATCTGCGTCATGAACTGACGGAGGGGGGCGGACGTTCCCCGCGTCGGCACGGTGGTCCCGGCCAGGAGGGTGCATTCCCCGTACATCGTCCTTAACGGGTACGACGACGAGAGCGAACCGGCTACCGCGTACCTGAGGGACCTGGCGCTGAACGACAGTAGTCCGCTGACGGTCCGCAGCTACGGGTATGGGCTGCTGCGTTGGTTCCTCCTGTTGTGGCTGCTGGGCGTCGGTTGGGAGAGGGCGACCGAGGCCGAGACGGCGGTGCTGGCGGGGTGGCTGCGGACGGCTCCGAACCCTCAACGACAACACAAGTCGGCAGATGGTCCGGCTCCGGGCTCGGTGAACCTGCGCACAGGGAAGCTGGTCCTGCGTGCCGACTACGCACCGCGGACGATCAACCACGCACTGTCGGCGGTCAGCGGGTTCTACGAGTTCCACGCCCACCAGGGCAACGGGCCGGTCACCAACCCGGTCCCGGTTTCCCCACAGCGGCGCCGTGCCCTGGCCCATCGCAGCCCGCTGGCGCCAAGGCCGGTACCCCTGACCGAGATCGGACGCCTGCGCCTGGCCCGCTGCATCGTCGAGGACGGCTGGCCCCTGCGCAGGGTCGCCCCACCCTCGGCGGCCCGGTGTACCTCAACGCCGAGGGGAGCAGGCCATGGCCGCCGCTGTGGAGCACGCCGTCGCCTGCTGCGGGCTGCACCACGCCTGACACCTGCACATCGGCAGCAACGGGGGCCACGACTGCCGAAAATCTGCCGGTCAGGAAGCTGTCCCGATCGGGCGGGACTTGCGAGTGCACCCGGGATTCAATGGATGCCGCGCAGGGTCGCAGCGGACGGTTGGGCGGTTCCGCAGGGGCCGGGGCCCAGGCAGCACGCATGACTCCTAGCCCAGACTCTTACGATTGACGGCTCTGACAGTTTGCTACTAGCCGACTGGTCGACTAACATAGTTGACCGGTCGGCTTTTCGACCGTACGAAATCCCCCATGAAACGAAACTGAGTTCCCCATGAAGTGGAGAGCCCGCGTGGCCACCCCAGTCAAGCTTGCCGTCGTCTACTACTCCTCCACCGGCACCATTACCGAGATCGCCAAGGAGCTCCACGATGCCGGCCTCAAGGCCGGTGCCGAGGTCCGCCTGCTCAAGGCCGCCGAGCTGGCCCCGCAGGCCGCCATCCAGTCCAATCCGGCCTGGGCCGCGAACCACGCCGCCACCGCAGGTATCCCCGAGGCCACCCCCGAGGACATAGAGTGGGCCGACGCCGTCCTCTTCGGCACCCCCACCCGCTTCGGCAACGTCTCCTCCCAGCTCAAGCAGTTCATCGACACCCTCGGCGGCCTCTGGGCCCAGGGCAAGCTCGCCGACAAGGTCTACAGCGGCTTCGTCTCCAGTGCCACCGCCCACGCCGGCCAGGAGTCGACTCTGCTCGCCCTCTACAACTCCGTCCACCACTTCGGCGGCATCACCGTCAGCCCCGGCTTCACCGACCCCGCCAAGTTCAACGACGGCAACCCCTACGGCACCTCCCACGTCAATGCCCAGGGCAACAACCCCGTCGACGACACCACCCGCACCGCCGCCCGCATCCAGGCCGAACGCGTCATCAAGGTCGCCGCACAGCTCAAGGCCGCTGCCTGATCAACCTGCTGAACGCAAGCCTGTCAGGCGCCGCCCCAGCGGCCCTGACAGGCCACATCAGCACCGCTGCCTGCCGGACCACGAACGCTGTCCTGCCGGCAGCACCAGACCCGCGACTCCCTCTTCGCAGGAGGCCCTTACGCGGTCGCCCGCAGGGTGGGTGCCGATGACGACAGAAGGCTCCACCTTGCCGGTCCTTGCGTCCCCGCCATCGGCTGTGCCGAGCGTCACGTGGACCTTGGGTTCCCGCGCTCACCACGACGATGGGCTGTCTCGGCGTGGCCACGCCCCACCATCCGGTGGTGACGGGCGACCATGTGCCCCATTGGGCGCAATGCAGGGTGTCCGGCGCCGGGATCGCACGATGCCTCTCGCAGGCGGCTCCGACCGCCCCGAGGCCCCCCTAGAGAACCGAGAGAGGAAAGAACTATGAAGGAGTTCCTGGTCGAGCTGACCACGAACGTACCCGAGGGCACCGACCCTGCCGAGGTCAGCCGGCGCCGCGCCGATGAGGCTGTCCGGGCGAAGGAACTTGCCTCCACCGGCCACCTGGACCGGCTGTGGCGCCCGGTGGGTGAGCTCCGCAGCATCGGTGTGTGGCGCGCCGACGACGAGGCGGATCTGCGCGAGAAGGTCCTTGGGACCTTGCCCCTGTGGCCCTGGATGACCGCGGTGGTCACCGCCGTACAGCCGCACCCCAACGACCCTGGCCCGAACGGCTACGCCGCCTAGCTTTCCATGCCCATTGCTCCCTGCGGCGGCGGCAGGGAGCAATGTTGGATCCACCGCCCGCATGGTGCCGTCGTCCAGACAGCAGACATGTTCCACCAGCGAGGCAATATTCACCATCGGGTGCCGCCCGTGCGGCCCCTTCATGAGAGGAGAACCTGATGAACAGCGCAGCAGTGCAGGACTCGATCCTGTGCGGCGTCATGGACCGGTGGAAGTCCGGGATCGACGCACACGAACCGCAGCAGGTCGCGTCATGTTTCACCGAGGATGCCATCTTCCAGGGACTTCGTCCCTACGTCGTCGGCCGTCAGGGGGTCGCGGAATACTACGATTCCCAACCTCTCGGGTTGACGGCCGACTACCAGGTACTGGAAACGCGACAGTTGGCCGGGGATGTCCTGCTCGGATACCTGGGTGTCGACTTCTCGTTCACCGACCGGCCGACCATCAGGGTCACTCTCGGCGTGGTCCTGAGGCGTGTCGCCGACGAGTGGCTCATTGTCCATTACCAGGTGTCGAAGCTGGACTGACGAGTTGCTGTGAGCAGGAAGTGATCAAGTGCTGACGCCCCTTGGAACAGCGGGTGTTGGCGTCAACGTGTCCTCTGTCAGGGAGAGGGCATCTCTGTAGCAGGGCAAGTGGTGCAGCACGGAAGCTGGGCTCCGGCCGATGACGGACGGATGCGTACAGCACCCTCACGGAAATCGGCGTCGTACGTCCGCTTGTCGGTTCCCATGAACCTCAACTTCCCCTGCAATCCCGGACTCCACGCTACGAGGAAAGGGACAACGGAGCTCAGGCGGGTAACGGGAAGGTCGTGCCATGACTCGATCTTTTCACGAAATCGAGTCTCCATTCGAACCGGGGCGGTTCACCGAGTCGTTGATCCCGGACGGTGCGAGCTGCTGCTGGAAATTCCTCAAGGCGCCGAAGTCAGTAGGCAGCATCCCGTCCCGCCGAGGGCGTGGACCCCGACAATGCCCATGGGCAAGTCCAGGCCACTGGCCGTTCCTGCCAGCCGGAGGACATCGTCGCCGACACCGCGAACGTCGCCGCGGCTGGAGATCGGGGCGCCTGGCCAGACGTGGCCAGCCAGTTGCTCGGCGCCCTGCAGATCGAGGGAGCTCAGTCCGCTGAGCACGACATGCGACGGCTTCCTGCCGTTCGGCAGGCCGGTGGCGACGCCGGCAAGGTCCATCGCGACGGTGGGCTGGGACGGGACGGCTGGGCTGACGAGTGAGCATGCCTGCAGGATGGGGTGGCCGCCGTCTGACGTCCCTGGTTGCAGCATCAGGGCGCTTGCTCCTCCGCGCATGTGCGGCAGGTCGTCGCAGCGGAGCAGCCCCAGGGCCTGTGCCAGGACGCCGTGGACCAGATCGACGCCGCAGACCACGACAGAGTCGGCCCGGTCCAGTGCTATGAGGTCCTGGGCCAGCCCGAGGGCGGTCATGCTGGCCCCGGAGGAACCTATGAGGACGAACAGCTCGCCGAAGCCAAGCCGGCCCGCCAGTGAGCGGATGGCACCTTCCAAGGGCGGACCGGGGTCACGGGGAGACACCTCGGCGAGCAACGACTCGCCCGCGTCGCCGAGCATGGAACCCACGATCAGTGCGGTACGCCGGCCGCCGGCCGGGGCCAGCGTTTCGATGACCTGGCCGGCCAGCTCCGCGCACGACACGCCCTCGCTTTGGTGCGGCCGCTGGACATAGGCGGTCATGGTGAGAGCCGGCGCGGTGTCGGCTCGCCGGCCTCCGAGCCACAATTCCGCTGTCGCGTGCGCCGTGGCACCATCGGCCGTCGCGTCGGCAGCCACCAGCACCACCTGCTCGGCACGCCCGGCCGTCAACCACACCTCAGCCAGAGTCCGAGCTCGCTCGAGGTCGGCGGGGACACTGACGACCGGCCCCCAAGCTTGCAGCTTCTCCGCGATGCTCTTCGCCACCCGGCCCACCGGAAAGTAGGCGATCGCCCGGAAGAGATCGGTCGGCGCCCGCTCCCCGAGGCTCATCCGCTGGGCCACATCGGCGGTGCGCCGGGCCACCATATGCTGGTCGCCACGCTCGGTGGCGAGGATCAGCCCGAGGCGGCCGCCCTCGGCGATTTCCGGTGCGCTGGCACGAAGCTTGGCTACGGCACGCCTGGCCGCGCGGGTCACGTGCAAGTCACGACCGAACTGCCGGGCCCGCAGCACCGCTGTGGCAGCGTCGGAGGAAATCCCGCCCGGAAGCGGTCCCAGATCATTCGCACCTTCCTCGGCGAATCCACACGATGCCCGCTCGACGGCCGACAATCTCATAGCCGGGTCACCCTTCCCTGGCCGGTAATGACACCTGCTGCGCATGCCAGTCAGCGAAGGCTGAGGGCGGGTAGATACCCCAATACACCTCACGCACCTGCGTGCCGTCCGGCGCCGGCACGCCGTACACCACAACGACAACCACCTGATCTTTCTGCTGCAAACTCATGTTCATGCTCATCGTGGCGCGCCCAGTCGGCAGCAACGTTTCCAAGCTCTGGCGTCCGACCATATTCCCAGACGGCGTTAGCTTGCTGTCGACTACCGACGGTGCGCCGTGGTAGAACTCGCAGGCGACATTCTGGATCTCCTTCAAGCTGTTGTTGAAGACCTCGACTTTGACGCCGACCGTGCCGTCGTTGTTGTCCTGGAAAGAAATCGATCGGCTGAACCCCTGCAACACCGGATCGGTTGAATTTGGGTACAGCGACTGCAGCATGACACGCGGTCCGTAATACCTGGCCCACAGTTTGCCGGGCATGGCAACTTTATAACTTACCATCAGACATCCCATCGTCTGATGGTAATAAATATAGGGTGCGATCTGGTATTCGTATCCGATGTCCTTGACGCTTCCCGACGTGACGGTGATGTTCATGGTGGTGGTGTGCGACAGCATCGTCGTCTGCACGTCCGACTCCGAATATGTCTGTCCTTCGCTCAGGTCCAGTCCGAAATCGATCGGGATGTAGTCGAGCAGGGTGGTGCTGATGGAGAAGTGCGCACTGTCCGTCGTGGAGTTGTGGACCATGAATGACTTGCTGATGTTTTCGCTGACCATCTGGGTCTGGTCGTAGTTCAGGGTGCTTCCGCCGGGCTCGTTGGTTACCGACATGTTGGTCAAATTGAACAGCAGTTGGGACTCGTCGTAACCGTCCGGTTGCAGGTTGACATAGCTCAACAGGACGCCGTTCTGCGAGCGTGGTATGTAGCCCAGGCTGGGATCGCTCGCGGGGATGCTGCTCTGGACCGGCTCCGGCGTCATCGGGAAAATGACCGCCATAGTGCCGTCCGGGGCATCCTGGCCGGCCTTGCGGTAGACCGGGTAGGTCCAGACGTAGTAGCTCATGGCGTACAGCACGATCAGGTCGTCCACGGAGATCGTTGTGGTCGACTGCACGAGCCTGCTGGTGGAGTAGTCGTCGAGCTGGTCAAAGCCGTAGCCATAGGAGTTGCTGACGTGCTGCCCCAAGGTTTGCCCGGAAATTCCGATGGAACGGCCGGTGTCCTGGCTGAACGTCCATACCTTGTTCGACGAGACATTGCATCCCGTGACCTTGGAGACGCTTTGGCCGAAGGTGAGGGTCGGATTGCTGCTCGACACATCACCGGACTCGAACGGCGGCGCCTGAATGACGGCCAGCAATTGCCCCTTGCCCACCGACTGGCTGAGCGTCGGCGGACCGAGGATCACGCTCCGCCCAGTGACATCGCTCGGCAACGCGAAGAAACCGGACTGGTAGTCGATGGTCATCACGTCCGTCAGGTGCTGTGGGAGGCCGGGCGAATTGTTCAACCCTGGGAACGTCTTCCCGACCGCATCAACAGGCACCAGGCCGGCCAGAATGGAAGCCTCCCCTTTCATGAGCTGGTCGAAGGTGGCGCCACCACCGACGACCAGCACCCCCAGCACTCCCGCGGGCGCATCGGCCGATACCGCCGTCTGGTCCGGAGGCAGTGCCTCCCCGAACAGACCCACCGCCAAGTGCAGGTCGATTGAGGCGAGAGGTTGTGAACCAGTGTTCGCGGCGGCGTACTTGCTGAGTTGCTTCAGGCTCTGAGTACCGTGGGCCCCCTCCTCCAGCTCGAACAGCAACAGCGCGGCGCAGCCCTTCACCGACTGATAGGTCGCGCTGTATCCGACCACCAGCTGGTCGACGCCATTTCCGAGCAGGTCGCCGGCGGCCACCCGGAACACTGAGCCCTCGGGCGGGGCGAAGCTGAGATCAGGGGTGGCCGTCGCGACCGAAACCAGAGTCTGCTTGGTCCAGCCGAGCACAGTAACGTTCAGGACGCCCTTTGGATCGAGATAGGTCACTACAACCTGCTGGTCCGAAGTGCCTGCTGCCAGCGAGGCTGTGGTGATGTCGACGACAGCCGAATTCTGTACCACGCCCAGCGAAATGGTGTTGACCGATGACATCGCTGGATTCGCACCGAGCACACTCGAGCCGAGATCGTTGACCGTCAACTGCCCGTTGTACACGGTGCAGACGATCGCGTGCGCATCGAGTTGATTGCGTGCCAGCAGCGCGCCCACCACGCTGCCCTTGACGGTGGTCGGCAGGCACAATGGGCTGGACAGGTGCCCAGTGGAGCAATCGAGCGATTGCAGGAAGATGCTCTGTGCATCCTGGCCGAACAGCAGGAGGTGCGGGTCCTGAATCTGCTGCGGATCGAGATCCACGATGTTGGTCAGGTTGGAGACGGGCCAGGTTCGCGAGGTGGCTTTGCCGTGTTCGCTTCCGATGATCTGTATCTTGTCGGCTGTCAGCACATAGACGTTCTGCACGGCGGCGTGCATATTGGTGGCCGCCTTGACGTCCCGGATCTGATCCTGTGCTTGCAGGTCGAGCGGCTCGACCGGGCTGCCACCATCCGCGTTGTATATCACTCGGTTATAGCGGGCGGCAGGCGCGCTCCGGGGGGTGCCGATGACCGTGACATCCAGTACCTCATATAGCGTTTGGCCGAGTTGTAGCGGGTTCTGCGGCTGCGATTGTTGGCTCCCGGTCATAACGTCTCTCCACAAAGCGGGATCAGTCGAACGTGAGCGGGTACCGGTATGTCGGTGCAGTGTGCATCAGGTTGCGGTGGGCGCCCTCGGGCGCTGACACGGCAAAGCTCTGTCAACGCACATCGAATCGCACATCGGCGGAGCCGAATCCGGACAGCAGGACCGCCTTGGTCTGCTGGCCGGCCACCTGTTCCTGGTTGAGGTGGAAGGCGAGTTTGTGCTCGGCGTCCGTGTCGGTGACCTTGCCCTCTCCGATTCGGGTACCGGCCGGCACACTGGCCATCAGCTCGACGCTCAGGCCGCCGTCCGGCATGAGCGTGCAGGTACCTCGGTAGGTGATGCCGCGGCGATCCGTTCCCGTGACCTGACCGTCGTTCAGGCTGAACTGGCCGACTGACACATCCCCAGAGGGAGTCTGCAGATGCACGTCGACAGTCGAGCTCTCCAGATTCACAGTCATGTTCGCTCACCTATCCGCTGGTTGAGCAACGCGATCAACGTTTTGCTGAAGTCAGCAGTCAGGAAGACATTCTGTAGCGTCGAGCGCAGCGCATCCTCCTCCTTGAAAGTGGAAAAGAAGTTGCCGATCGCTACCAGCCAGGAAGGCATCCCACCCGTATCCGGGGTGATGGTGACCGTCGGAACACCATTGACCACGACATTACTCAGGGTCACGGTGTCTCCCAACTTGGCAGCGTAGTAGAGCGAGTCGTTGCTGATGGTCTGGACGATGGCGCCGTGGCCGCTGGCTGTTGCGGAATCCGCCTTCTTTCCCAAGTCGTAGTACGCGCAGGGCTGGCCATAGCTGTAGTTGCCGGAGATTCCGAGCTGGGAGAACGACAACGGCAGGTGCACCGTGGTGCCGTCCACTGCGGCTGCGGTCTGGATCTTCACACCGGACATGCTGGCGATCTTGAGAGAGGTCAGCGTAACGGTGGCGTCACCGTCACTACCCCAGCCCACCGAGCCCGCCCCGGGATTGTTGAAAACGCTGCAGGCGCCGATGTCGCCGGCATCGTACGTTTCCACAGGAAAACTCTGCTGCTGCGCCAGTTCAGGCAGCGTGTCCTGCACCCATGTCGTGATATCCGCCCAGGCGTCGATCACATCCTGCGGGGTGGCCATGAATGCCATCTCCTTTCTGTGACGGAGTTCGGCTACTGCACGGTGAGGGTGTAGGGGCAGTTCACCTGGCGATCCTGTGTCTGTCCGGTGACACGCTGCTGACCGAGTTGTACGGCGACAGGAACCGTCACGCGGACCATTTCAGAGTCCAGGTGCGTCACGTTCAGGACATTCACGTTGCCGATGCGCACGTACTTGATCTGGTTGAGGTTCTGACCAGACAGGGTCAATGGTGTCTGACCCCGAATGGCTGTGCGCGGTTGCATGCCGGTAATCTGCGCCGCCCCAGGCGTTGCATTTACGGTGAAGATGGTCGCGCTCTGGGCACTGACGGGACCTGTCGGGCTTTGAACCGTCACTTCGAAGTCGCCGCTCTGCGAATTGGCCAGAATAGTGACGTTGATGGTGCCGGCGCGTGTGTCGACAGCAGTCACATCGACCGTAGGCGATCCGCTCAGCAGCACCGTGGTGTTGTTGATGCTCGCATCTGACGGAATATCCGTCAGCGACAAGGTGACCCTCGTGTCGACGGGGCCATTCGTAGGATTGAAGCCCGTGATCTGCACTGTTCTCATTCCCTTCAATCGTTCCCCTCGATCGCGAGGGCCGTACTTACGTCAGCCGACCCTTGAATCCGATCGAAGCAGGTGGCAGAAGGATTGATTCGCGCCGCACCCTCACATATGCGGGGACCTCGGGAGCCGTTTAGGCAATCTGCTGGATGCTGCGATCAGTCGTGATCGATTTCGATCGCAGGTCGAGTCATCTATCGGGGGCCAAGTGATCTGCTGGTGCGGTACGGTGGATGGCCTTTTCGGAACCAGCATCCTGGTGAAATTAAGCACCGCATCTGAAACCGTAGACATCACGCCAGATCAAGTGCGCCTTTAAACCCGATGCCCTGTACATAAGACTACCTCTTCCTAAATCCATCGGGCGAGGCGGAACTACTCCATACGGGTGACAGGCCGGCGGAACCTGTCAAAGTAGGGGCGGGGCGCGCGGTTCACCCTGCTCGGCACTCAGGCAGATCCGAGTGGAACCGCTTGCAGCCGCTTGCCGAGCCAACTCGGCCACCAGGGCTCGCCCCATGGCGCTGCCACGTTGTTGGGTGTGTGAGTGCCTGATGGAGCGCTCCGGGCTTGGTGGGCTTGCGCTTCGGGCCTGGGGTCAGGCTGTGTTGGACCGGTCGGCAGCGCCGGTGATCTGGTCCCAGATGGCGAAGCGCATCGTCATCTCGGCTCGGTGGTCGGGGGCTGTCATCGGGTGGCGGCCGGGCCGGAAGTGGGGTGAGATGCCGCTGAGCGCAGCCAGGAACCGCTGGGCTGCACCGACGGAGCGGAAGCCCTTCATCGCGTGTTCGCATCGGGAGACCCCATGGGCCCGGGGCCAGGCGTTCGTCACACAGGCAGCCCATAAGCCCAACTGCGGCCCTCTGGCACCACCTTCACTACGGATCAGGGGCCTTCGCGAAAGGCACCGTCACAGTCTTGACCGCCCCGGCCCGGCGACGGCCACCAGCACCCAAGGCGATCAGGAGAAGGCGACCTTGCCCAGCATCACGCAGTCTGCTGCCCCGTGTCACATCCCGGCCGATGCCGCCGAGGAGGTCCTGCTCGGCGTGGACACCCACAAGGACGTTCATGCCGCGGCTGTCATCACCATGCTCGGTGCCGCCCTGGAAGGCCGGAGCTTCCCGGCGAACGCGCAGGGATACCGCCAACTCGTCGCCTGAGCCCGCTCGTTCGAAGTAGTGCGACGTGCCGGCGCCGAGTGCGCCGGCTCTTACGGGGCGGCCTTGGCCCGCCACCTGCACGCCGAGGGAATCGAGGTCACGGAGGTCAACCAGCCGGACCAGGCCGCCCGCCGGCGCCACGGCAAGACCGACGTCGTCGACGCCGAGGCCGCCGCCCGCGCCGTACTGTCCGGACGCGCCACCGCTACGGCCAAGACGAGTGACAGCCCCGGTGCAGATGCTGCGGCTGTTCAAACTCGCCAAGGGATCCGTGATCAAGTCCCGTACCCAGGCCGTCAAACCAGCTCAAGAGCGTCCTGGTCTGGGCCGACTCCGCCCTGCGCGAGGCCCTGGCCAGCCTGACCAACCCGCACCTGATCAAGCGGTGCGCCGTACTGGAAGCTCTGGACGCGACCGGGCCTGCTACAGCTGCCCAGCACACCCTGCGTCTGCTGGCCCGCCGAATCCAGCACCTGACCGAAGGGATCGACGGCCTGGACCAGCGGATAGCCGAGGCCGTCAAGGCGAGTACGCCCGGTCCGTCGGCAGATCAGCGCCGTGCGGGAGCCTGGGTTGGGCGGGAACGGAGCCGGGCCGCGTCTTGTCCCGGCGGCCGGCCGTAGACGCTGCGGTACTCGCGGTTGAACTGGGTGGGGCTCACGTATCCGACGGCATGAGCGACTTGGGCCGCAGTGCTGTCGCCTGCCGCCAGGCGTCGGCGGGCTTCCTGGAGCCGTAGCTGCTTCTGGTACTTGAGGGGGCTCATGCCCGTGGTGGCCTTGAAGTGGCGGTGCAGGCTGGCGGGGCTCATGCGCGCTTCGCTGGCGATCATGTCGACACTGATCGGCTCCGTGTAGTGCTCGCGGATCTACCTGGCGACGTCCCGGACCCGGCTCGTGGTGGAGTCGGCCAGGGACCACTGGCGCAGGATGGGCCCCAGGGAACTGCCCAGGAGCCGGTAGAGAATCTCGATCTCGTGCCGGGGGGCGAGAAGACGGATGTCCCCGGGGGCGTCGAGGAGTTCGACCCAGCGGGTGACGGCTTCCAAGAGTTCCGGCGTCATAGGGGCTTTGAGGTGGCCCGCCGTGGCCGGTGCGCAGACCGGGGCGGCGCCGTCCATTTCGACGATCAGGTCGGCGATCGACGGACCGTGGAGGTGAAGTACGGCGGAGCGGTAGGGCACCGTCTCCAGGCTGACATCGACTGGTAGGTCGATCGTGGTGAGGAGCATTTCACCCGCGGATGCGACAAGGCTGAGGTCTCCCGCCGTGGTGCGTTTCGCACCGGCGGCAACGAAGCAGATCATCGGCTCGTAGAGCTGCCCGCTGGGCTCGACGGGCTCGTCGACCGAGATCAGGGAGAGCCGGGGAACCTTCGTGTCCGATGTCGTACCCAGGCAGTGCCGGTCGATGGCCGCAGACAGTCGGTCCGGCACGACGAACCTCCATTCTGAGAGGATCAGGCAATAGTATGCGCGAGCTGCCCCATGTTTTCCCTGCAGCCCGCTCCTACGGTCGAGGGCATGGCACAGAACACACAGAACCTCCCGCTGCGCACACTGGGCGGCCAGGACCTCCAGGCCGGCGCGATCGGTCTGGGCACCATGGGCATGACCGTCGCCTACGGTGCACCGGTCGAGCAGGACAGCATCGCCACCATCCGCCGCGCCCACGAGCTCGGCGTGACACTCTTCGACACAGCCGAGATCTACGGCCTGGGCACAGGCCGCAGCGAGCAGCTGCTCGGCCGCGCGGTGAAGGACTTCCGCGACGAGGTCCTCCTCGCCACCAAGTTCGGCTACGACCTGAGCGATCCGGCCAAGCTCTGGAACGCGCTCGACAGTCGTCCCGAACACATCCGCGAGGTCACCGAGAACAGCCTCCGCCACCTCGGAACCGACTACATCGACGTGCTCTACCAGCACCGCGTCGACCCCGACGTGCCCATCGAGGAGGTGGCAGGCGCGGTCGGCGATCTGATCGAGGAAGGCAAGGTACGGTACTTCGGGCTGAGTGAAGCCGGGCCCGACACCATCCGCCGGGCCCACGCCACCTTCCCGGTATCTGTCCTGCAGACCGAGTACTCCGTGTTCGAACGGGCCGTGGAGACGGACGTCCTGCCGGTGGTCCGGGAGCTCGGCATCGGGTTCGTGCCCTACTCACCCCTCGGCCGAGGATTCCTCACCAGCGCCGTCAAGCCCGCTGCCGACTACCCGGCCGACGACATGCGCCGCCACGACGACCGGTGGCAGCCCGGCAACTACGAGAAGAACGCCGCCGCTGTCCGGGACCTCGCCGCGCTCGCCGACAGCAAGGGCATCGCCGTCACCCAACTGGCCCTCGCCTGGTTGCTCGCCCAGGGCGACCACATCGTCCCCATCCCCGGCACGCGCAGCCCGCACCGCCTGGAGGAGAACGTCACCTCCGCCCAGGTCACCCTCACCGCCGATGACCTAGCCCGAATCAAGGAGATCCTCCCGCACGGCGCGGCCGGCTCTCGCTACAACGAAGCGATCATGCCCGAGTGGCACTGATCGGCGCGGCCTCCAAGGTAGGCGCCCCTCACTCCTGATCCTCTCGGCCCTGGACACGCAGCGGTCGTAGGCCGCAGGGCATCTCGGGCAGGAGGAACGAGTACCGGCCGAGCATGTTGACGTGGTGCCGCAGGAACGGGGGAGAGGCGGGCGACGCCCTGGTCGCGGACGTCGAAGCCGTCGGCGCGCAAGGTGGACACGGCGGCGTCCATGTCGCGGGTGTTGAACAACACGAGGGCGTTGAGGACCAGGCCGAGCGCGCCGATCTGGTCCTCCATGCCCTCCTGGTAGTGCTGGTAGAGCTGCCCGACGCGGCCGTGGAAGATCTTCCGGGCCAGCGCGTGGCGGCCTTCCTACCGGTTGGTCTGGGGCTTGATCCGCCGCCGGTAGGACGGTTTTCGTCGGCCATGCGCAGGATGTGCAGGGTCTTGGCGATCCGGCCGTAGTGGGCGATGGCGTCCCCAGTGGGGTGGGGCGGCCGTAGCGGGAGAGCCTGCGGATCACGTCGTAGGCCTGTACGGCGCGTGTGTGGATGGAGCCGATGATCCGCAGCACGTCCTCCCAGTTCCGCTCGATGCGCTCCAGGGCGATCCCGCCGCGGGCGACGTCGTTGAGGGAGCCGTAGTCGGCGGCGCGGTCGATGTGCCACATCTTCTGGTCCGCCAGCTGCGAGGCGTAGGTGAACCCAGCCAGGGTGAGCAAGCCGAACACGATGTCGCTGTACGAGGCCGTGTCGGTGACGACCATCTGACCTTCCCCTCGTAGCGTAGAGGCCGTGACTGCAGGGGAAGTTGGGGGTCATGGGAGAGAAGCGACGGAAGTTCGACGCGGAGTTCCGTGA
>NZ_JBLVKW010000083.1:0-21632 GCF_048270745.1 Streptomyces sp. NPDC056231
GGCTTGTTCACCCAGCCGCGACCATAGCCACCCAGCGAGCCGCGACCAGTCCGCCTGAAACACCGAAACGGACATCAGCTCACGTACCGCCCTCTCAGTGAATCAGAGGGGACTCATAAATTCTCCCCCGGCCGTAATCCGCGTCACGCGCCGACCGGAACTGCCGTCCGCTCACACCAGCGGACGGCAGCCCCTTCATCGATCCGCGCTCCGACCTGGCCGCGCACATCGCGGCGGTCGGGTACGACGCCGACACCGGCGAGCTGAAGCTGTGCCCGGAGTCGACAGCCTGGGGGGACCAAGGCTCGTATGGAGACGGTCTGGATTGGTCCGGGAGGCGACCTCCGGCTCCGCGCGACCCGGCGCAGCGTTCAGTACTGTTCGGTCTCGACGAAGCTCGCGTCCGTGTCGCCGAAGGCGGCGGCGATCGGGTCAAATCCGGGCGGGCTGTCCTTGAGGCTCATGCCCATGCCGGCCAGCTTCGCCTTGACCTCGTCGATCGACTTCGCACCGAAGTTGCGGATGTCGAGGAGGTCGGCCTCGGAGCGGGCCACGAGCTCGCCCACCGTGTGGACGCCCTCGCGCTTGAGGCAGTTGTACGACCGGACGGTGAGCTCAAGCTCCTCGATCGGCAGCGCCAGATCGGCGGCGAGCGCGGTGTCCGTCGGCGACGGGCCCATGTCGATGCCCTCGGCGTCGATGTTGAGCTCGCGGGCCAGACCGAACAGCTCGACCAGGGTCTTGCCGGCCGACGCCATGGCGTCACGCGGACGCATGGCCTGCTTGGTCTCGACGTCGACGATCAGCTTGTCGAAGTCGGTGCGCTGCTCGACACGGGTCGCCTCGACCTTGTACGTGACCTTGAGCACCGGCGAGTAGATGGAGTCGACCGGGATACGGCCGATCTCCTGGCCCGCCTGCTTGTTCTGGACGGCGGAGACGTAGCCGCGACCGCGCTCGACGGTCAGCTCCATCTCCAGCTTGCCCTTGCCGTTCAGAGTGGCGAGGACCAGGTCCGGGTTGTGGACCTCGACACCGGCCGGCGGGGCGATGTCAGCAGCGGTGACCAGGCCGGGACCCTGCTTGCGCAGGTACATCACGACCGGCTCGTCGTGCTCCGAGGAGACGACCAGCTGCTTGATGTTGAGGATGAGGTCGGTGACGTCCTCCTTGACACCCGGCACGGTGGTGAACTCGTGCAGGACACCGTCGATCCGGATGCTGGTGACAGCAGCGCCGGGGATCGAGGAGAGGAGCGTACGGCGGAGAGAGTTGCCGAGGGTGTAGCCGAAGCCCGGCTCCAGCGGCTCGATCACGAACCGGGAGCGGAACTCGTCGACGACCTCTTCGGTCAGCGACGGACGCTGAGCGATAAGCATGCTGTGGTGCCTCCAGATTTCGGCGCCCGCTATTTGACGCCATAGACACCACACAGTATCGGTAATACGACGTCACAAGAGGCCGCACCGCCCGACGCCGTCAGGTGCCGGCTCAGCCGACGAGACAGGAAAGTTGCCCGAAGCGCGCGGCGCCTTTGCCGTCAGGCCGCAGACGGGCGCGGTGGTGAGACGAAGAGGCCGAGTGCCTGCTGCCACGGGCCGGAGCACATCCGTGCCGCCAGCGCCTCAGCCGCCTTGCGGGCCGAGCCTGCGTCCGCGTGTTCTACGGCGTGCGGAAGGACTGTGAACCGGGCGCCGTCGCCGGCTGGCGCGAACTACGCGAGATAGGGGCGCCATCCGGGCAGGGGCGCCATGCGATGGGCGATCAAGAGCAGCCCGCGCCCGCAGAACAGGGTGCGGGAGTACGACTCGTCTACCAGGCTCTGCTCGAAGAACGGGCTGCCCGCCTGCCACGCGGCAAGGCGTACGTGCTTGAGGTCGTCCATCGAAAACGGCTGCTGCACGGGGACCACCTCAGCGACGGGGGCGGCGGTGCCGCCGTGGTCACTGCGCGACGTCGTCGCCACCCGCGAGCTTCACCTATTCTCCGACATCCCCCAAAACGGCATACGTCTTATGGGAACTGAATCCTTCCCTCATCCGACTACTGGCGGGGGTCGGGAGGTTGACTAGCCGCCCGACCCGCGCGGCAGTGGCTGACGATCGAAGGGCATGCGATGGGTGGGCTCGATGTGCGTATGCGGGAGGTCGGCTGCAGGCATGGCCGGCTGGAGGCCGTCGCCGACGTGGATCTGGAGATCGCCGCCGGGGAACGGGTGGCGTTGACCGGAACCAATGGCTCGGGGAAGACGACGCTGCTGCGCGCGGTGCTCGGTCTGCACCGTCAGGTGACGGGTTCGATCCTGGTCGGCGGGCGAGGCACCCCGTCCTCCGCGGACTGGGCTTGGCGACGCCGTGCCTGCGCCTGGATTCCGCAGAAGCCGGCGGCAGGCCGCTTTCCACTCCTTGGCACCGAGCTGTTGGACAGCAGCACCGCTCTCGCAGAGGCAGCTTCGGCAGCAGCGCGCCTCGGCGTACAAGCGCTGGCCGAGCGTCCTCTGCACACCCTCTCCGGCGGGCAGTTGCAGCGGATGTATCTCGCCCGGGCCATCGGCTGTGTCGCGGCCGGGGCCGAGGTTCTCCTGGCCGACGAGCCCACCGCTGCCCTCGACTTCGGCGGTCAGGAGCAAGCGGCCGATGTCCTCACGTCACTGCCGGTGACGCTCGTCGTGGTGACGCACGACCGGGCGCTAGCGCAGCGCTGCGACCGTGTTCTGGAGATGGCCGCGGGCCGTCTGCGGGAGGTCCGGTGACTCTGGCAACCGCCGATCTCGGCGAACTTCTGCAATTGCTCTCCGTGCAGCGGGCGGGATTGGCGCTCTTGCTGGCCGCGATCGGACTGCCGGTGGTCGGTGTGGCCATCGTGGGTCTGAACATCATGCCGGTGCGCTTCGCGATGATGCATGTCGCGCTGCTCGGCATCGCAATCGGCATCGTTACCGGGCTGGACCCCATGTGGTGCGCGCTCGTGGCGTGTGCTCTGTCCGGGGCCGCGGTCGCTCCCCTCGCCCGAACACCTGACGGGTTGTCCGGAGCGATGGGGCTGCTTATGAGCATTGCGATCGCGGCAGCGTTGTTGGTGCTCGCGGTGTCTGGGATCAATGCCTCTGGTGCGTTCGCCCTGCTCTGGGGGTCGATTCTGTCCGTAAGGACCGCCGACCTGGTCGTGCTCGGCGTGCTCGCCGTCGTCGTCATCGGCCTGTTCCTGTGGCGGCGCCGCGACATCGCGCTGCTGCTATACGACCGGGAGCTCGCCCAGTGCTCAGGCGTTGCCGTGCGCGCGCTGACCCTCATACTGTTGGTGCTGGTCGCGATCGCCGTCGCCGGAGCAATCAAACTCACAGGCGCCCTGCTGGTCGACGCCCTCACCTTGCTGCCGGCTCTCGCCGCGCGCCGCCTTGGCACGTCGCTGAAGTCAATCACTCTCTGGGCCGTAGCGATCGGCATCGCCGTGAACCTGACCGGGTTCCTCTTCGCACTGTGGCTGGACTGGCCCCCCGGGCCGGTTCTCGTGCTCACTGCGGGGGCCGCCGTCCTCGCCGTCCATCTCATACCCGAACGGAGAATCAGCTCATGGCGTGCAGCCGCGGCCGTATCACTTCCCTCCTCGCACTGAGTGCAGCACTGGCCCTGGTGGCCGGCTGCGGAAAGAACGCGTCGTCTTCAGGGGACGGGGGCGACAAACGCGAGCATGACGGGAAGCCAGTGGTGGTCGTAACCACGACCTGGGAAGGTGCCTTCGCAAAAGCCGCGGGCGCCGAGGACGTGAAGGTCATCGTTCCCCAGTCCGTGCAGCACGCACCGGACTACGACCCGAAGCCCTCCGACCTCGCGGCCGTCGCCGGCGCCGACTTCGTGCTGTACGCGCCCTTCGAGCCGTACGCCGGGAAGATCAAGGAGGCCGCCGGCTCGGAGGCCGAGCTGGTCGAGGTGAACCTCGACAACGACTCGGACAAGGTCGACGCCGAGGTGGCCCGGCTGGGCAAGCTGTTCGGCACCGAGGACGCCGCAGCACAGTGGAAGACGACCTTCGACAGCGAGTACGCCAAGCTGTCCAAGGATCTCAAGGCGGAGTGGCCGGGTGGGAAGAGCCCGGTGGTCGTCAGCCAGGTCTTCACCACCTGGGCCGCGAAACTGGCGGGCATGAATTTGGTCGGCACCTACGGGCCTGAAGCCGTCACCCCTGCCCAGCTGGCGAAGCTGAGTAAGGAGAAGCCCGCCCTCATCCTGGACAATGCCCACATGTCGACCGGCACGGTTCTGCCCGACTCCGGCGCCAAGCAGGTCGAGATCGTCAACTACCCGGGAGAGGGCCTTGACCTGTTGCCCGTCTACCGCAACGCAGCAACAGTGTTGAAGGAGGCCATGCGCAAATCTTGAAGCAGAACCGCGTGGGGGGCAGTCCGGAATGCCGGGCTGCCCCCCACATTCGCTGGTTCATGTAATGAGGAGGAGTCGCCGGGCGGCTGGACGTCTCAGTCGCCTCGGCTGTGGCACCGTTCAGCTCGCCTCCGCGACGGGGATCTCTTTCGTCGCGCGGGGGCGGCTGATCTCGGCCATACGGTCCCGCAGTACTGCCCGGTCGGCCTTGCCCGCAGGGGTCAAGGGCAGTTCGTCCACGACCAGGAGGCGCTCGGGGTGCTTGCGTTGTTCCAGTCCCCGCTCGGTCAGGTATTCGCACAGCACTTCCAGCGTCAGGGTCTCCGTGGCACGGGACACGACGCACGCCGCCAGCCGCTCCCCCAGCAACGCGTCCGGGATCCCGACGCACACGACGTCCCGTACGAAGGGGTGGGTGGCAAGTTCCCTTTCGACCTCGGCGGGGCTGATGTTGGCGCCGCCACGGATGACGACGTCCTTGAGGCGTCCGACGATGTGCAGGATGCCGTCGCCGTCGAGGAAACCGAGGTCCCCGGTGCGCACCCACCCGTCGGGGGTGCGGTAGCGGGCGTCCAACTCCGGGGAGGCGACATAGCACATGGGGGTCATGGGGCCTCGCGCCACGATCTCCCCGATCCTGCCGTCCCGCAGCTGTGCGTGGGTCTCGGTGTCGGTGATCCTTATATCCGCAACCCGTGGGTCGGGGCGTCCGGCCACGACCCCCTGGCTGTCCGCATCTGGAGTGGCACTGCCCAGTCCCGTGTGGCAGTTGACACCGTCGGCCGATCCATAGAGGTTGACGACAGGACAGCCGAAAACCTTCGCGGCGTGCTTCGCCGTGGCCTCGTCCAGCGCGGAGCCTCCCAGGATCAGCGCCGTCGGGGCGGGCAACTTCTCGCCCGTGCTGTCGAGGCGGTCCAGAATCATGCGCACCATGGTGGGCACGCCCAGGATGTGTGTGGGCTGGTGTTCGCGTACCGCGTCGAGCGCAGCCTCGGGGGTGAAATGGTCCAGGAGGACGAGCGTTCCGCCATGCCGGGCGAGGGTGACGGCCGTTCCGTTGGACCCGAAGGCTGAGGCGAGTGGCACGAGGAACAGGCAGCGGGGCGGTGTCCGGTCAGGGATGAGCGAGGCGAGGAAGTTACCGCGTCCGCCGGCGAGTGCGTTGTGGGAGTAGGCAACCATCTTCGGCTCGGCCTCGGAGCCGGAGGAGACAAGGATGCGGGCGGCGCTGTCGGGGTCCGGCCGTGCGGGAACGAATCCACTGGGGTCGGAGCGCAGCAGCTTTGACAGCGGAATCGTTCCTTCAGGGGTGCTGTCGGGTCCAGCGGCGATGACGTGACGCAGGGAGGGAAGCGCCGGGGCCAACGCATGGAGGTCGGCGGCGTGGTGGTTACCCCGGTGCTCGATGGCGGCGATGACGGCGACGGCCTCCGCGCGGCGGAGCAGGCATTCGGCCTCCAGGCTGCCGCGGCCGACCGGGAAGGGCAGCGCCACCGCGCCGAGCGCGGCCAGGGCAAGATCGGCGATGACGGCGTTGCGGCCGTTGGGCAGCTGAACACCGACCACGTCGCCCGGGCATATGCCGAGGTCTCTTAGGCCGGTGGCCAGACATCGGACCTTGCGGTCGAGGGCGGTGTAACAGAGCTTGCCCTTGGCGTCGAGGATCGCGGTGCGGTGGAGGTCCGCGATCTGCCGGGCGCGGAAGAGGCTGTAGAGGTCGAGGTCGGGGCAGGTCCCGTCGATGACCCAGGAGCGGCGGAGGTGGGCGGGCAGCAGGTCGTGGAGTGCGACGGTCACGTGAAGCTCCAGGGGTCGGGAACAGTGGGGGCGCCATGCGCGTCGCGGCTGATCGAGCCGGCGAAGCGCGGATCGTGATGCAGGGCGGCCAGGTCGGTGGTGACGGCGGTGGCGGGCAGTCCGTGCGTGTGCAGCAGTGCCAGGGCGTTGTGGGTGGACAGTCCGCTCAGGTCGTAAGCACGAGCTGCTTCTGCGGAGGCATCGGTGGGCGCGACCCAGCCGTCCGCGGTCCGCAGCGGGTGACGGAACCCGGCCGGCTTTCTCGCGGACCCTCCCGTTGCGGCCCGGCGCAGGGCGGGGGCGGTGAGGACATCGGCGGCCCCCAGCAGCGAGGAGTCGACCCGGACGCCTTGTCTGTTGCGTTCACGCAGCAGCAGGCCCGCGAGGACGGCTTCCGTTCCCAGGAGCCCGCCCAGGACGTCGAGGAGGGTCATCAGGGACGGCGCGGGCGCTTCGCCTGCCGGGTGTACCGCTTCTCCGACTCCGGTGCGTGCTTGGACCATGAAGTCGGTCCCCATCGGGGCGCCGGGGATCCGGTCGGCCCAGCCGCTGGTGTACGCGTAGACCAGTGCGGGGTTCACCGCGGCCAGTTGGTCGGCGTCGAGGCCGAGCTGGGCGGCTTTGCCGGGGGCCCAGTTGTGGAGGAAGACATCGGCCTCTGCCGCCATCTCTCGCAGCCGGCGCCGGTCGGGCTCGGCTTTGATGTCGACCTCCACGGCCTGCTTGCCGCGGTTGAGCGCGAGCCAGCGGGCGGAGGTGCCGGAGCAGGCCGGCGGCATGCCGCGCAACGGGTCCCCTCCCGGCGGCTCGATCCGGATCACGTCGGCGCCGAGCAGTCCCAGAAGGTGAGCGGTAAGTGGTGCCTGGATTCGGCGGCCGGCCTCCAGCACGGTCAGCCCTGCCAGTGGCCGTTCGACCGTGGGGAGAACTGTGGGGGCGCGGTGGCCGGGCCCGTGGGAGGTGAATGACCAGGGTGGTGCACCGTCGTGTTCTCTTGCCCGCCCGGCCAGGGATGCCAGCGGGCAGACCTCTGCGCCGGAGGCTGCTGCCGCCTGGAGGATGCGCTGCCAGGGGTGGGCGCGTGTCGTCGTATGCAGGGCTTGCGGGAAGGGGGCGCAGGCTGTGGCGTACCGGAATTGGAAGGGCCGCCAGCCGGCCCGTATCGCCTCGGGGGGTGCTTCCAGGGACCGCCAGAACGAAGCCCAGGCCCCCGGGTCCAGGGTCTCCAGCTCAAAGAGTGTGCCGTCCGTATCGGTGAAGGGCGGTCCCCCAGGCGCGAGTTCGGCGGCTTCACCCTCGTCGGCTCCGGCGGCGGCGAGGTACTGGGAGACGGTCAGCAGTCCGGCTCGGTCGACGCTCGTGCTGACGCGTGCGGTTGTTCCCCCGCGGGCTTGTCCCAAGAGCGCTGCCAGGATTCCCTGGACCGTGAGAACGGAGGCAGCGGTGGTGGCGTAGTCGACGGCCAGGCCGCGTGGCCCGCCGTCACGTCGCCCGTGCACCGCCATGATCCCGGTGGCGGCCTGGACGGTGGCCTCGTCGGTGATCCCGCTCTCCGGATCCGCCCAGTTCACCTCGGCTTCGGTGGGCAGAAATCCGTCGCCGCTCATCGCCATGTGCGCAGTTGTCGCGGGTTGCGGCGCGGCGGGTTCCGGGCGGGTGCGGGCACCCAGAAGCCGAAGGTGCTGCGTGGCAAGGCAGGTCAGCTCGGGCGGCCCCGAGGTGTTCAGGTCGAGCCCGTCCAGTGGGCGGACCGTCTGTGTGGTGGCTGGTGACGCCATGCCTCTCCTCTCCTGGCCCGGCGGTGCCCTGCGCCGGGAATGTCCTCAACGCGGGAACCGGAGCGTCTTTGCGCCCGACCAGTTCCGTGGAGAGGCAGTCGGGCTGTCGCTCCCACGGGTTCCCAGCAGGCTGGAGGAAAGTGGTGGAGGACCGAGACCAAGTCTCTGAAGGTGCGGGCGGAGCAGCTGAGTTGAGGGAGCAGGTAGCCCGCTTCGTACGCGAGCGGGTCATGCCGTACGAAAGAGTCCTGGACGCCGGCGGACCGGCTTCCGCCGACACCATGCGTGACCTGCACTACCAGGCCCAGAAGGATGGCCTATGGGGTCTGCCGTTGCCCGCCGAGCTGGGAGGTCAGGGACTCTCTCTGACCGAGTACGCCCAGGTGGCCGAGGTCGAAGGAGCAAGCGATCACGGGCCTGCCGCCCTGGGGTCGGCACCGCTGCTGGACGTGCTGATGCTGCATCGCCACGGCAGCACGCGCGTACGCCAGGAGTATCCGAAGCAACTCACGGCCGGGGAGCTCCGTGCCTGTTACGCCATGACCGAGCCGGACGTCCCGGGTACCGACCCCTCCCTGACCCGTACCCGCGCGGTGCAGGAGTCGGACGGGAGCTGGAGGGTCAGTGGCCGTAAGTGGTTCACGTCCGGAGCCGCCGGCGCCGACCTGGTGACCGTCCTGGCCCGCACCGACGGGGCCCCCTCGGACCGCGGAGGGCTCTCCCTGTTCCTGGTACCG
The DNA here is from genome assembly GCF_048270745.1 of Streptomyces sp. NPDC056231. NCBI lineage: Bacteria > Bacillati > Actinomycetota > Actinomycetes > Kitasatosporales > Streptomycetaceae > Streptomyces > Streptomyces sp. NPDC056231. Next base: position 8,695 of record NZ_JBLVKW010000083.1, read on the forward strand.
GCCGACGCGCCCGGTTTCCACGTTGTACGCGAGCTTCCGGTCCTGGGCGGGGGTGGTCAGTGGGAGATCGAACTGAACGGCGTCCGCGTACCCGACGGCCATCTCATCGGCGAGCGGGGCAATGCTCTGGCCATTGCCGGAGAACGGCTCCAGCTCGGCCGCACTCTGCGGTGCCTGCGCTGGATCGGTCAGGCGCAGCGGGCCTTCGACTTGATGTGTGAGCGCGTCAACGCCCGTACCGGATCCCGAGGCCCGCTCGGCGGTCATCAGCTCGTGCAGCAGCATGTCTTCGAGTCGCTGCTTGCTCTGCGTACGACCCGTCCTCTGGTCCACGAGGCAGTGACCCGGATCGATGCCGGACTGGACGCGCACGTGGAGGTGGGCCTGGCCAAGGTCGCTGCCGCCCGCATGTTGCAGCAGGTGACGGACGCGGCCATCCAGGTGCACGGCGCGGCAGGCTTGGGACCCGACACTCCTCTGCCGTCGCTCTTCCGTACGGGGCGCGCCGCGCGGATCCTGGACGGTCCGGACGAGTTGCACATCACGTCCGTCGCACGCCGTGTGCTGCGCGGCTACGACACCTGAGCGGCCGTGTCTACACCGTGCGGATGTCGATCAGTCCGGTGAGGGCTGCCAGTCCGAGGGCCAGGAAGAAGTCGCCCCAGATCAGTTCGTGGCGCACGGCGACCGACCGTCCGGCGTCGTAGCAGCCGTTCAGCAGCATCCCGGCGGGCCGGGCGCCGGTCGGCCCGGTGAGGTGCGCGGTCACGAGGTGGTCCAGAATCGCGAGAGCGCGGGAGGCGTACTCATCTGCCCGGGGTCCCGGGACTCGTGCGAGCTTCAGCAGCGCTACCGCTGTGATCGCGGCAGCCGAGGTGTCCTTCGGTCCGTCCGGTTGTCCCTCGTCAGCCGGCGGAACGCCCCACCGTGGCAACCCAGTCGGCGGGGTGCCCAGCTCTGCACCCGTCGCTGCCAGCCGCTGATGGTTCCACTGCATGGTCGTGGGCTGGTGCAGGGCGTCGGCCACGGCCAGCAAGAGCCACGGCCGCCCCCGGCTCCAGCCGGGTGGTGGGTCGTCGCACGGCTGCCAGCCCGTGGCCGGATCAAATCGCAGGGTGGGTACGACGGACCCGTCGACGTGGCAGAGATCGATATGCCGGTGGAGATGGGACGTGGCTGCCGTGGCGCCCTCGACGCCCGCCGAGGCCAGCAGTGGCACCGTTCCAGGTAGTCCGTCGACGCGGGCGAGCAGTCTGGGGCCGCCGAACACAGATCCCCAGGGGATCAGGCCCAGTTCGGGGTCCAGCGCGGCCAGACAGGCGTGGGCGGCTCGGTTCCGCAGCTCGTCCGCCGACGGGTCGCTGACGGCCAGGGCGGTTCCGTACCAGAGGATCAGACCGCGGGTGGCAGTATCAGCCTCCACCCAGTCGGCCAGTCTCGCCGTGCAGGCCGAGGCCACGGCCCTGTCGGCCTCGTCACCGGTGTGCCTGGCCCGCAACCACTGCAGACCAGCCCAGAACCCGCCGGTCCACGAGCCGCGACCGGTCGTCTCCCAGAGGCCCGTATCCGGGTCGGCGAAGAGCGGAAACCTTGCGCCGACTTCGGCTCGGGTGACGGCGACACGGTGCAGGACGTCCGCGAGCGCGCGTTCGGCCCAGTCCACCGACGTCACGCCGGAACCACCGTGGGCTGGCTGCGCTCCCGCACTGCCCATGCGAGAGCGACAGCACCGGCTGCCGCGAACTCCGCGGCCACCAGCAGCCACCCGGGGCCGTAGTGACCGGCCTGCGCAAGTGCGCCGAAGACCGGTGGGCCTAGGGCGAAGCCGCCGAAAAACCCGGCGGAGACGAGTGCCGAGTCCTGCCCTGCCCGACCGGGGGCAGCACGCTGCATCACCAGCACCATGGAAACCGCATTGCCCGACACGGCGAACACACCGACGGCTACCGCCGCCACCCATACCAACGGGTGCACGACCAGCGCGCCGGCCAGCAGCAGGGCCGCTCCGACCGCACCGGCCGCCAGCCATCCCGGCAACCATTCGGCGCGTCCCGGCCGGGCGGCCTTCGACCAGCCCACCCGGCCGGCGATCCCCGCCACCCCCAGAACCGCCACCAGGGCACCGGCCGCCGAGGGGCTCATTCCGAGCTCCTGCGCGCCGAAGAGCGCCAGATAGGTGTTGACCGAAGCAATGCCGCAGCCCAGTAGCAAGGAGAAGCCCGCCAGCCAGGCTATGGCACCCCGCGGCACCAACGAGGACCGAGGAGGCACCCCTCTTGCCGGGGGATCGGCAGGCAGCGCTCGCATGGCCCACCAAGCCACGCCCAAAGCGGTGCCGGACGCCGTCCACACCGCGCCGCGCCAGCCCACTCCCGAGGCCAGCACGGCCAGCGGCAGCCCAGCAGCGAACGCCCCGAGCTGCACTCCCGACTGCTTCATCCCGGTCACCGAACCCCGCCGGGCCGACGGAACGATGGCCAGGATCGCCTTGTTGGTGGCCGGGTTCGCCAACGCCTGCGGCAGGCCCCCCAGGGCAACAGCCCCGAGCAGAAATCCCGCACCGGGCGCCGCACCGATCAGGGCGAGCGCAGCCGCGGACACGAGCAGGAGGGCAACGAGTGATCGCCTGGGGCCGAACCGGTCCACGATCCGCCCGCCCACAGGGGAAAGAACCGCTGCAGTCCCGAATCCGATCGTCGTTGTCAGACCGAGCACCGTGGGCGAAATCCCCAATTCGTCCACGAGGCGCGGACCGAGGGCTCCGAGCAGGAAGAGTTGCAGCATCGAGAACCCCATGGCGCAGGTGAGCAGCACCGTCAGCAGCCTGTCGGCTCCTGTCGCTGACACCTCTGGTGATCCCCGCTCCGCCTGCACCGGTGTCTCCGTTCCACGCCACTGGTCGTTCCTCGGCCACGTCAGGAGTCGGCCTGCACGGCACCGCAGTTCCCCATGAATTCTGTGACGTGCGCCACACGCGCCGCGTTGAGGCCGTGCACCGAAACTTTTCGTACCCACTCGTGGCGACCGGAAAAGGAATGCAAAGATGGGCCCGCCATGACTCCAGGCCGATGTTGTCGCGCGGTACGCGCTGCAGTGTTCGCAGCGACCTGTGTGCTGCTCGCTGCCCTCGGCCACGTCCTCATGTCGGGATCTGCCGTCCCCTGGTGGGCCATGGCAGCCGCATTCGCGACAACTGCCGCTACGGCCTGGTTCCTCGGTGGCCGTGAACGCGGCGTTCTCGCGGTCACCTCGATGGTGGTCACCGCACAAGCGGCACTGCACACCGGGTTCTCTTTGGCTCAGACAGTGGTTCACCCCGTGGTGGCCGACAGCCCGTCCTTCGCCCGGCAATGGGCCCAGTCGTTGCTGTGCGGGCCGACAGGCTCAACCAAGATCACCTACTCGGAAGCCGTACGCATCGTCACCGACGCCGGGCTCGGCAACCGCCTGCATCAACCACCTCCCGGCACAGCGGACATGACCATGCCGGGTGGGATGCAGCACGCCCAAGACGGAGTGCAGGCGATGACGGACCACTCGGCGGTCCTGCTCACCTGGCACGGCATGGGCGGCATGTCTTCGGCCGGAATGCTGGCCGCCCACCTTCTGGCAGCGCTGCTCTGCGGCCTCTGGCTCGCCTACGGAGAACAAGCCGCCTTCCGCCTGCTGCGTACCTTCGCCGGGTGGATCATCGGCCCACTGCGCCTGTTCTTCCGCCTCCCCACACCCCTTCACCGGCCACGCATCCGCCGTCGCCGTGACCACCGAGCCCGCGTACCGCGGCAGCTCTTCCTCATTCACGCCCTCACCTCGCGGGGTCCACCGTCCGGGATCGCTGTCATCTGACAGCTGGTCTCCCGACGCGCCGGTGTCCTTCACCGCACGCCTCGGGCATCGGCATCGCCCACGAGCGATGCCGTACCTATCACCGGCCCGCGCACGCGCGGAACCGGATCCCGGATTCCGGAAGGACATCAGGCGATGCCCCCTGCCCTGCCGCCACACAAAGCCGCAGCCAACGACGGCACATCACGTCATACCCATAGCGCCGACGAACCGGTGACACGACTGGCACTGGCCGCACGCGACGGCTCCCCCGAGGCCGTCGACCAGTTCGTACGCGCCTTGCACCGCGACGTCTGGCGCTACGTGGCCTACCTCAGCGCCGATCCCCAAGCGGCCGATGACCTCACTCAGGACACGTTCTTGCGCGCACTCGGCAGCCTTCACCGGTTCGAGGGACGCTCCTCCGCTCGTACCTGGCTGCTCTCGATCGCCCGCCGCACTGTCGTGGACAGCCTTCGTCGTGCCGCCGCTCGACCCAAGATCTCGGACCGGGACGACTGGCAGTCCGCCGCCGAGAGGACACAACCACGCGACCTACCCGGCTTCGAGGACGAAATCGCACTCGTCGGCCTCCTGGCTAACCTCCCGGCAGAACGCCGTGAATCGTTCGTACTCACCCAACTCCTGGGACTTCCCTACGCGGAGGCCGCGGCAGCGATCGGTTGCCCCATCGGCACCGTCCGCTCACGTGTGGCCCGAGCCCGCGGCGCCCTGCTCGAACTGCTGAAGGACGCAGAGAATCCCGCCACGCACAGGAGGCCGGCACGGCCGATCTCTCGTGGCCCAGTGCCGGCGCGCCTCGCCGCAGCTGTCTAAGAAGTCAAAGGCCACAGGCTCCACGGGGCGCTGGCGCAGAGATGAACCGCGCCAGCGCCCGGACCTGGATCACACAACGCCTGGACGACCTGGGCCCGCGTAGCGCGTCGCCTGCCTGTGCCTCAGGTCCAGGCGCTGCCGGAGAGCGGGCCGTCGGTCGGCGGGGAGGAACCAAGCTGCTGATCGGTCCGGGCCGTCAGTCCTCGCCGAAGACGATCTCCTTGACCTCACGCAGCGCGTAGTAGACCAGCACGTACCCGGCTGCCGGGTCGGCCCACCACAGGCCGGCCAGAGAATTCAGCAGCAGGCCGAGCAGCACGGCGACGGCCAGCCTGGCGGGAGTTCCTCACGAGCCAGGCCCAGGGCATCATCGCCGTCGACTTCTTGCATATCGACACTGTCCTCGGCAGACGCCTGTACGCGCTGGCGTTCCTCGAACACGGCACCCGGCGCCTGCACATCGCCGGCATCACCGCCCACCGCACCCGCGAGTGGGCAGGGCAACAGGCGCGGAACCTGACCGCCGACCTCTGCACGCGAATGGAACCCCCTGCGTTTCCTCCTGCGTGACCGCGACGGCAAGTACGGCCAGTCCTTCGACGCCGTCTTCGAGGCCGAGGAGATGGAGATCCTCAAGAGTGCACCGCGAGCTCCTCGGATGAACGCCCACTGTGAGCGGGTGATCGGCAGCATCCGGCGTGAGGCCCTCGACCATGTCCTCATCATGAACGAGGCCCACGCCCGGCACGTCCTGGCCGCTTACGAGCGGCACTACAACGAGCACCGCCCCCACCGAGCACGCAACCAACTACCTCCGGACGCCGACCAGCAGCCCATCACCGTGCACGACTTCGAAGTCCGCAGACTCCTGCGCACCTGCATCCTCGGCGGCGCCATTAACGAGTACCGCTATGCCGCTTGACCTGCACCGACGACTTTCCGAGCCCCACAGGCTGACCCGACGACAGCGGGGCCGGACAGGATCACCCTGCCCGGCCCCGCAGCTCGTCCGTACGCGGCTCCGCCCACCGCATCCCGATCGCGGACAACTGCTCCACCCGTTCCGGGAGAGTGTGGCGGCCCGACCGGCAGCCCATCACCGTGCACGACCTCGAAGTCCGCAGACTCCTGCGCACCCGCATCTTCGGCGGCGCCATTAACGAGTACCGCTATGCCGCTTGACCTGCACCGACGACTTTCCGAGCCCCACAGGTTGCTAGGAGAGGGCCTTGTACCCGCCCCAGCCGGTGGCGATCTGGGTACGGGACCCGAACGACCCCTTCCCGTCACCGTAGTTGCGGTACAGCTTGCCCGCGCTGTCCCGGACGACGATGTCCGCCTTGCCGTCACGGTTGAGGTCGCCGACACCGACGACGGCGTTGTACGTGCCGCCCCAGTTGCCGAACACCTTGGCGCGGGCGCCGAACGTGCCCTTGCCGGTGCCGTTGTAGCGGTACAGGGTGTTCGAGGTGTCCTGGACGACCAGGTCGCCGATGCCGTCACCGTTGAGGTCACCGGTGCCGACGATCTTCTTGTAACCCTTCCAGCTGTCGTACAGCTTCACGCGCGCGGACAGCTTGCCCGTGCTGGTGCCCTTGTACAGGTACACCGCGCCGGTCGAGGCGTTGCGCGCGATCAGGTCGGGCCGGCCGTCACCGCTGATGTCACCCGGAGAGGTCAGCACGTCGTACTGGGTCCAGCCGCTGGTCGCCAGCGTGGTGTACGACGTCGTCGGCTTGAGCGCCGCGCCGCAGCCCGGCTTGTACAGGCGCAGGGCCCCGCTGCTGTAGCGCACCAGGACGTCGTTGCACCGGTCCCCGCTCAGGTCGCCGAACGGGACCGCCTTGACGCTGGTCGCCCAGCCGCTGCCGCTGACCTTGCTCGAGAACGTCCCCGTGCCCGTGCCCCTGTGGAAGGTCAGGGCGCCCGAGGAGTTGAGGGTCAGCAGGTCGCCAGTGCCGTCCGGGCCGTCGGGGCTGCCGAAGTCGTGCCGTACCGGTGCCCCGTTGTTGAGGAAGCCGCTGCCGGTTGCCACGGTGGTGGCGGTGGACGTGTTCAGGCCCGTCGCCTTCAGGGTCCAGGTGAACCGGCCGTTGGGGAAGCGGGCCCCGCTCGCGGTCTTGCCGTTCCAGCCCGCCGAGACCCGGGCGGCGCTCGCACCGCCGGTGACCGAGCGGCTCGCCTTTCCGGTCTCGCCGCTCTCCACCGAGGTGAAGGTGAGCGACCAGGAGCCGACAGGGCGGGACAGCAGCCACGAACCCGTCCAGGAGTTGGCGGTGGAAGGCGCGGCGTAGCTGTCGGCGCTCGAGTCGAACGCGGTCAGGGCGGACGGGGTCACGCCGGTGGTGGCGACGTGCGTCTGCTCGAACGCGTCGAACCAGGCGACCAGGCCCGTGTACTCGTCGACCGTCCAGCGGTAGCGGCGGTCGGCGGCCAGGCCGGTGTCCGGGACCTTCGCGGCGACCACGCGGGTGGCGCCGGTGGCCGCGTCGGTGAGGACCAGCTCGTCGGCGGCGTGGTCGTGGCGGACGGTGAAGCCGTCGCCGAGCAGCACGTCACCGGGGGCCACGGCGGCGGACGTGCCGGCCTTGGTGTCGTACACGCCCGCTGAAGCCGTGCCGCAGGCCCAGTACAGCCAGCGGCCCGCCGCCTGCAGCTCGGTCGGCACACAGCCGGCGCCGGGGACCGTGACCGTGGTGAGGGTCTTGTCCGTGGTGAGGCTGTAGGAGGTGACCTGGCCGGCGGTGGCGGTGGCGCTCCACAGGACGGGCCCGTTCAGGGCCGCGGCGCGGACCGAGCGCTTCAGCTTCTGGCCGTTGCCGAAGTGGCCCACGTACTGCGTCGGGGCGGAGCCGCCCGAGTTGTAGACCGCGTAGTCGTCGGACACGTCGACGATCGCGCCCTTCTCGGTGCCGAACTCAAGGTCGGGAACGCCCGAGCCGTCGCCGACGCGGGCCACCCGGTCCGCGTCTGACAGACCCGATCCGCCCTCGTCGGCGTCGTAGAACGTCTCGAGGTAGGCGTCCCGGGGGGCGGTGACCTTGTTGCCCCACATCGCCGAGCAGGAGGTGCCCGGGTACGGGCACACGGCCGAGACCTTGTCGCCGGCCGTGGCGTCGGACGCGGTGAGCGTGGTGCTGCCGTTCGTCGTCAGCGTGCGCACAGACGTGGCGTCCATAGTGCTGCTGACGGCGGGGTCGCGCTCCGCCACGCGCAGGCTGCCCCGGCTGAGCGCGAGGCCCGTCTTGGGGTTCTCGTACGGCGGCACCTTGGCCACCTTCTCCAGCCGCGGGGTGCCGTCGGCGCCCTGGACGACGCGCTGCACCCACCAGTCGGTGGTGCTCGTGCCGCCGGTGACGAGGGCGGAGCCGTCGGGGGCGGCGACGGGGTCGCCGTACGAGCGGGTCAGCAGGGTCTTCGTGGTGCCGTCGGTCAGCGAGACGGCCGTGACGGGGCCCCGGACCGCCACCAGGACGAGCCAGTTCCCGACGAGCACAGGGGAGCCGGCCGTGCCGTTGCCCGCCACCGGGACCGTCTCCTCGGCGGCGTGGTCCGCGCGGGACCGGAGGTGCAGGCCCGCGGCCGGGGTGTACCAGCCGATCCGGTCACCGGAGAGGGAGAGTGACAGCCCGCTCCCGGCGCCGGAGAAGACCTGGGTGAGCTCCGCGGTGGCGAAGTCGAGGTAGTGGATGTCGAAGGTCGAGTCGGCGGCGCCCGGGTACGCGAGCAGCGCGCCCTTGGCGTCTCCGGTGCGCACGGAGGTGACGCCCGTCTTCCAGACCTTGTCGGCCGGGCCTCCGGTCACCACGCGGGTGCGCTGCTTGCCGTCGACGTAGTCCAGCAGTTCCAGCCCGGTGCCGGGCCGGGGCGAGCCGTCGACGCTGGTGTTCTGTTCGGCCGCCACGACAGTCCCGCCGTACGTGCCGACGTAGTCCAGCCGCGGCATGTCCAGCGTGCGCAGCGTGCCGCCGTCCGCTCCGCCGGGCGTCCACAGTGAGACGGGTTCGGTGTACGACCGGTGCGGGAGCGCGACGGTGTCGGCGCCCTGTCCGAACGTGCCCGAGGGGCAGGTGGCGCTGATGTCGTAGCAGCTGGTGGTGGTCGGCTGGTACGGCTGGCCCGCACCGGCGTTGCCGGGCGGGGTGGTGACGGTGGTGGTGCCGCCGTCCTCGTAGTTCGTCCAGAGCAGCCCGGCCCCACCGGCCTGCCGGTGCAGGAAGCCGGTCTCGCCGGCCGCGAGCACGCGGTCCGAACGCGTCGTTTCCGTGCGCGGGTCCTGAAGGAGAATCTCCGTCGTTCCCGCTGTCTGTGCAATGGCCGCGCGGGCCGGCTCGCCGCCCCCCGAGACCACGGTGACGGCCGCGACGGCGACCGAGAGTGCGGAGACGGCGACGGTCAGACCGCCCCGTCCCAGGGCATGTCTGCCCACGTGAGAGTCCCTCCCGGCGAGGGCCCCCTGCCCCCGCCCAAGTGAGCGGACTTTACCAGCCTCTTGCCATTCCCTTACCAGGAGCCTGGGTGTTCACGTCGTCGGCCCCATGCCCCCGGCGGCTGCCGGGCGGCCGTCACTCAGGAGACTCTTCGTCGGGCGACTCGCCCTCCCCCATCAGCCGCTCGGCGATGTCGTCCGACCAGTGCTGAGCCCAGGCACGCAGGGCGGTGACCGCCGCGTCGTCCAGGCCGTACCGGGTGAAGTCCGCGTCGGAGTAGAAGTCCGTGCGCCGGTGAGACGGGACTGGAGCGTGGGCAGGTCGAAGGGGTCGTGGGCGTGGCGACGGCCCAGCTCCTCCAGGTCCGGCAGGGAGAACGGGGCCGCTGCGGCCCGCGCGTCGATCCCGGCCGCCGCTGTGAAGCCCCTGTCGCAGCCCCCTTCCGGGAGCCGAATACCGTCGGATGACAGCCACCGCACCCGATTCCATCCAAAACCGCTGCCCCGCCTGCCACAGTCTGCGGTGGCTGCGAGCCGAGACCGGCCGCTGCGCCTGGTGCTCGCGTGTCTGCGCCACCTGCAGTGCATCCCGAGACGTTGTCAACTTGACCAGCTGAAGCGGACGGTCATCTCGGCGCGGTACTCAGCTGCGGTCATGAGGTGGCGTCGGGGCAGGAAAAACGCTGCTCCGCGCAGCTCCGGCACGTTCCTGGAACAGCTCAGATGCTGAGGCGAACGCAGCCACGCCGGAGAGTGCGACCATGCCGATGTTCAGGACTACGTCGGGCCCGAAACTCTGGGTGGACATGTTCAGCAGAGCTCCAACAATGACTGAACATTCGATGAGGGCGACAGTTCCTAGAAGCGAGAATTTGCCCCATCGAGGGGCTCGCTCCCATTTCCTTGGAAGCGCGAGCAGCAGTGCGCCTGCAAGAAGCATGATCAGGACTGCCCACGCCACCAGTCGTAGAACCGGCGAGACACGGCCGCGGCCAGGCGCTTCTTCCGTAGGCTGATGACGACGACGGGCGGGGTGCCGCGGGTGGTCGTCACCGACAAGCTCCGCTCCTACCGCGCTGCCCACCGCGAGGCGATGCCGTCGGTCGAGCACCGTTCGCACAAGGGTCTGAACAACCGGGCCGAGAACAGCCACCAGCCCACCAGGCAACGCGAACGGGCGATGAAAGGCTTTCGTTCGGTCGGTGGAGCGCAGCGGTTTCTGTCCGCGTTCAGTGGCATATCACCCCACTTCCGGCCCCGCCGCCACCTGATGACCGCCCCCGACCACCGCCTCGAGATGACCGTCCGCTTCGCAATCTGGGATCAGATCACCGGCGCCACTGGCCTGCCCACCGCGGTCTGAACCCAGGCCGGCACCCGGCACCACCACGCCCCGACACACCGTCAGACACCCACGCACCCAACAATGTGACAACGCCTTGCTCCCGTATGGCGAAGAAAGAGCCAAGCACGAGCTCGCATCAGCCACTACAAACGCAGAGGACATCACGAAGTGTCGTTGCAGTACTAAGCCCATTCCCTCGGCCAGGCGTATCGGGGCCGCAGAGCATAAACATCCAATGCGCCGGCGACCTCGACGAACTGCTGAACCTTGCAAGGGACGGCACACGACGCAAGTGCTGCGCCCAGGGTAAGGTCCCTGGATAGGCGAAACCGTGGGGGGATGGTTCCGTGCCCAGCTGGAAGGCGTCGACAAGACGCTCGTGTATCACTTGGGCGCTGAGCGGCGCGGTAGTGCTGGCCCTGTCCGGCTGCTCGCCGGAAGAGCGTTTGCTTGTAGCGGTCTATGTGGACGAGCACGGCACCGCGCAGGCGCTCTTACGGTCGTGCGACGACGACGGCCAGGTACGCGGCCCCTGGCTCCGTGGCACCTTCACCACCAAGTCCGAAGAACCGACGGCTGGCGCGGTGGAAGGCTTCGGGGCAGCCGCACCCGAGACGGAAGAACCCTGGATCGGCTGGCGTGCCCGCGGGATCAACACGGCTGCGGACTTTCCGCTCTTCGCCCCTCCCGCGCAATGGCGAGCCGATACCCGCGGCCAGCAGAACCTGCAACCGGGCTACACGTATGAGCTGACGTTCGGCGACCCCGACGACGCCTACGTGTACAACGGAGCAATGACGTTCGACGCCACTCAACTCGCACGCGTGAAGTCGGGCGAGGTTCTGACCCGTCGCGGCATCATGAGCATGGACGCGTTCGAGGAAGGTGCCCGGAAGGCGTGCTAGCCCTGTGGGGCTCGTAAAATCATCGCTGCTGGTCAGCACCCGCCTCCAGGGTCGTCGGTGGGGATTTGTAATGCTGCCCTGATCATCGTGTCCCTGCTCTACGGCACCGCCCGCGCACTGTTGTCCGTCCCCGCGGTCCTACTGCGTCGAGACACCGCCAAGGATGCCGAACTGCTGGTGCTGCGGCACGAGAATGCCATCCTGCGCAGGCATGTGAAGGGCAGGGTGCGCTATGAGCCGGCCGACCGATTCTGGCTCGCCGTCCTCAGCTCGCTGATACCGCGTGGCCGCTGGGCCGCCGTCTTCCCCGTCACCCCCGGCACTTTGCTGGCCTGGCACCGCAAACTGATCGCCAGGAAGTGGGACTACTTCGCCCGCAGCTCCCGCACCGGACGGCCGCCGACGGCGGCCGCACTCAAGATGGCGCGTCAGCTCGGCCGCCAGGTTGCGGGTGGACTTCACCGTCCAGAGCAGCGGGGACTCCGGATCACCCCGCTGGTCCGGCTCGACCAGCGCCAACAACGCCGGCACCAGCTCGGGATCGGTCTCCCGCAAGGACTTCCGGCCCGCGCCCACCGACCGGACCCGGCCCGCGGGCTCATCCCCGCGCTCCAGCTCCCGCAACCCACGCGACACCGTGGACTCCGCGCCCCCGGCCGCACCGGCCACCGACCGGATCCCGCCATGGCCCAAAACACGGGCCGCGGCCCCCAGAACCAGACGCCGCTGACGCTCGTCCAGATGCGGCAACAACAACCCGAGCACGTCCGTCAACCCCGCCTCAATCCCCTCCGACACACCCGCATCCTACGGGCCAACAGCCGCCGGAAACCGCGGAGTTATTGATCGGCAGCTCCCTGCCTCCAAGGCGCCCACGACTACGGCGACTCCGGCACCTGCCGCAGGACCGTCTTCGCCTGGCTGACCCGCTACAACACCCGCCGCCGGCACTCCGCCAACGGCCACCTCAGCCCCAACGAATACGAACACCGACACCACACCGCTAAACTCACGCTCGCCGCGTGATCAATAGCCGCGTGCCCACCTTCACGGGGGAGGGCCCCAAGGCCGTGATGACTTCGCCCTGCTCACGATCACACAGGGAGCCAGTCCGGCCACCATGGGGGCGCATTGTCCGGAGCGCAGGCACTCACGCTGACCGGGTAATCGGCTGGAGCGTTCAAGCTCGCCATGAGGACCCAGTAGGCGCACAGCGTAGCGAGTACAGCCACCGCGGAGGCGAGCAGCAGGCCCCTTCCGGCGAGCACCCCGAACGCGATGGCCCAGATCAGTGCGACTACGACCCAGACGGCGAAAAATATGGGAATTAAGGACCAAAAGTTCGCTGACGCGTTGATTCCTATTTCGCAATCGTTCCAGGCTCTCGCAAGCATCGTGGTTCCACCGTAGGCGGCGATAACCCCCATAACGGGACCAAGCAAGCAACCGACAAGGCGGCGGGCGGCCTGCGAATCTCCGGACAATTTCTGATTCTCCATCCCGAACGGGTTGTCGGGGGGGGCCCCGGGGGGGGGGCCCCCCCCAAAAAAAAAGATTATGGGGGGGGGGGGGCGCCCCCCCCGGGGCGCGCGAGGGT
>NZ_JBLVKW010000083.1:21642-32688 GCF_048270745.1 Streptomyces sp. NPDC056231
ACCCCCCCCCACCTTCACCACCCCCCCCCCTCCGGGGCCGCCCCCCCCCCCCCCCGGGCGCCCCCCCGACTCACTTCCTAGTAGTAGGGGGAGTGCGGCCGCCTACCGAGGTCCGGCTCTGTGCTCCGATACTGTAGGTCAGGATATTCGCTGAGCTGACCGATGACGCCTTGGATGCCGGTCTGGAATTCCTTGTACGTCATATCGGCGCCGTACTTGTCGTACATATCGACTCCGGCCTGAACGGTCAGGATGTCGCCAGGATCGGTCCTGCCGACCGCGCCCCCGAAGTCTGCCTCCGCGCCTGCGTGCAGAGCTCCCCCGGTGAATCCGGCGGCCCGCCCGATGAACCCGTAATGGATGTTCGACCAGACGTCGTAGAAGAGCTCTGCGTCCTCGCCCGGAATCTTGAAGTGCAGGTCGTCTGCATTCTCGCCGGACAGGCCGAACTTATTCCTGAGCTTGGGCTTGTGATCCCAGACCGACCCAGAGGCCAAGTGCGGTGAACTGGAGCGCTCTTCCCTGGGCGTTTTCGCCCTTCCCGAAGTGCGCCTCGAATTTCGTCACCAGATCCTGGATCTTATTGAACCGCGGAGTGGTCTGGTTGAAAATCATCTCGTTGTAGATGTACTTTTCGGATTCTTGGTACATGTACTCCTTGTAGTCGGAGGAGAGTTCTCCCCCCTGACTATTCACAACGCTGGCGTAGTTGCCCCCGTAGTCACGCACCTGTGCCTCCACGACCACATGACCATCCGGGGGTGGTGCGTTGATCACTTGAGGGTGCCTTCGTTTGTGGAGTAGTGGTCGGGGCAGAGCTGAACCAGCGACTGGGGATACCCGGTTCCCATGCTGTACTCAGCTTTGAGGCGATCGGAGAGTGAGTGACCAGATGATCGAGCGTTCCCACCGCTCGGTGGCAGCGAGCCCGCCGTCCTGTGCCGATCCCGTCTTCGCCGAGGCGATGGATGCACGCCTTGTGGAGGTGAGCGCGTGAGTTCTGAGGGGTTTCAGCACGTCAAAGTCGGCGACATCGATATTGCCTACGTTGAGTCCGGCCAGGGTGAACCGCTGGTTCTGTTGCATGGCGGGGAGAGCTATAAGGGGCAGTTTGATACCTTCCGCCCCCTGTTAGGCGCTGGAATCCTGGCCATCAGCTTCGACCAGCGTGACACCGGCGACACACTCAACGGGCCCGAGCCGTACGACATCGTTCGGCAAGCTGCTGACTGCGCCGACTTCCTTGCCGCGCTGGGATTTGAGCGCGCGCATGTTATGGGAGTGTCGTACGGCGGAGCGATCGCCATGCACCTGGCGATCCACTACCCCCAGCGGGTCGCGTCTCTCATACTGTCAGGCGCCACCCCGAGCTGGACCATGACCGAGAGCCTTGGTGACCGCATCGTCGCCATGGGGCCGGACGCGCGGGCGCAGTTCGTGCTGGACCTGCTCCTCACACCCGAGGGGCAGGCGAATGACCCGCAGCTCGTTGCCGACACCAAGCGCGCCCTGCGGGGGCGTCCCGTAGACGCCGACGCACGCCGCATGACAGCGATTCAGAACCACGACTGCACTGCCCGGCTGCATGAAATCACGGCTCCTACTCTCGTGCTGCATGGCGCGGAGGACCCCATCGTCCGCGCTCAGGTCGCCGAACTCATGGCATCGGAGATCCCTGGCGCACGTCTGGTGATCCTGCCGCGTACTCGGCACGCCATCACCTTCGAGGCCCGTGAGCAGGCCGCACGCCTGGCGCGCGACTTCGTGCTGAGCCATGCCGTGGGTACAGTCAGCACCGGAAACGGAGGCTGACAGGAGCGGTCACTGCGCGGTTGGACGTCGTTGCGGTTGGCGGAAGCCGAGTTGGCGCTGTATCGGCCTTGCGCGGCCTCCCGACGTGCCTCACGGAGCACGGACCACTCGGCGAAGGGGCGGATGACCCGGCGGCGGGTCGCCCGCAGGTGAGCCCCCAACCGTCACGGTCGTCGCCGAAGCGCGCACACGCCGTCCCTGGGCGGCACGCGAGCGGCTGACCGAGAAAGTGCCCCGCACTACATCGAGCCGCGGCCGGCAGGCGGGCGCATTGGCGGCAGGCGCGAGCCGAGGCCGCCACCACGGCGTGCGACGCGGCCGCGAGTGCGCCGGCGAACGCGAGCAGTGGCCAGTTCGTGGCCAGGACCGAGGCGGTGGCGAGCGCGAGCGTCGCGACCGCCATGGCAACGCTGGCGGTAGTGCCGGTCCATGCGACCGCGAGGGGCAGCTGGTGCGGAATGGGCAGCCAGCGGGCGAGTGTGCCGGTGGCGGCCAGCGTTGCCGCGGCGAGTAGTGCTGCGACGTCTCCTCGATATTGCCGCCGCCCGATTCACCTTGCGTGATCTTGACCGCGCGTCCACCAGCGGAAAGGATCTGCTGTTTGGGGGTGGTTCTGGATGCAGATGCTGATGTCTGCCGGCAGAAACGGGGGTGTCAGTGGAAGCAACCACAACCCGCAGCGTGGCGCGTGCACGCATGGGATCGGGCCTGGCGGTGACGGTCCTTCTGCTACCTTTCGGCGGCTACGGGCTGGCCAGGGCGGGGGTAGTCCCCGAAGGCGCACCAATCGTGCTCGGCCTGCTGTCCGTGATCGCCAGCTCCATCCTGCTACCGGCACTATGCGAGGAGCGAGCCCCGTTCCGGCACTCATCGTCGCACCTGACTGCGCACACGTTGACCGGAGAACGGTCCGTCGACCTCAACCGGATTACCACCGTCCGGCTGCTGACGACCTTCTCGTACGGCAGCGCGTACCGGACCCTGTCGGTGCGCGACGCCAACGGTGTGCGGCTGGGTATCACGACCGAGAGAAGCCGCAGGAAGCTGCGCCGAGCGATCGGGAAGGCGGACGCGAACGCCGCGCGAGGTGTCCCCAGGCCCCGCGTGAGCCGTGCGGCCCGGGCGCATCTCGGCCTTGCCCCAAGGCGAGGGCTCGTCGTTCACACGATTCTCTCCTTTCTGCTTCTGACGGTGTCCGGGAGCCTGTACATGGTTGCTGTACTCCGAGTCGGCGGGCAGTAAGCCTTCCCTCGTAATGACTGATGAGCCCCCATGGCCACTACGACTCAACTCGCCCGCCCGCCCGCTCGGCGAGCGCCGACCCTGTTCCAGCGGCTTACGCCCACCGCATTCCGATTTTGGACAGCTGCTCCACCCGTTCCGGGGTCAGCGTCGCGGCCCGGGACCGTGAGCAATGCTCAGGACTTGTGGATCAGCCCCGGGAGGGACGCGGAGGGCGTACCTTCCCGAATGATCCTTGATGGTCATCGAGTAGCCCCGCGTTCGCAGCGCGGTTCGGGAAGGCACGCCCGTGCTCGGCGTAGTGAACGCCGACGGATCCACCGAGTCCGGCTCCCTGATCGACGAGATCGTCCGCGAGGGCGCCCGGCGGATGCTTGCCGCCGCTTTGGAGGCCGAAGTCAACCAATACATAGCCGAGTTGGCCGCCGAGACGGATGGCCGGGCGCCGCATGGTGGTCCGCAACGGCCATCACCGGCCCCGCACTGTGACCACCGCCGCAGGTTCCGTCCAGGTCACGGCCCCGCGTGTGAACGACAAGCGGGTGGACGCGGCTACCGGGGAGCGGATGCGGTTCTCCTCGAAGATCCTGCCACCGTGGTGCCGCAAGTCGCCCAAGGTCAGCGAGGTGCTGCCACTGCTTTACCTGCACGGGCTGTCGTCCGGGGACTTCGTGCCCGCGCTGGAGCAGTTCCTCGGCTCGGCGGCCGGCCTGTGGCCGGCCACCGTGACCCCGCTGACGAAGCAGTGGCAGGACGACCACGCCGCCTTTACCGATGGGCATCATGGCCTCGCCCTCGCCCCAGATGGCGTCCTGCGGGGGCGCGAGGTGCCCGGTGGCCCGCCGGTGCGACCGGAGCGCGGCGAGTTTGCTCTTCCACGCTTCTTCGCCGGGCTCCCTGTCAGCGATCACGCAATTCCCCACTCCGTGCGGGTTCAGAGTCACGTAATTCCCCACTCCGGCGATCACGATTCCCCATGGGGACGGTGACCGCGGGCGGGGGCCTGGGAGCAGCGGACCGGCGGTTGTTATGCCTGTTCGAGTGGTTTGATCGTCTACTGGTCATCTCTGCCGATTCCTCCGGTTTCCCCATGGCCATGCCCGAGGCGGGGCGAGGGTCCTGGGCGTCTTGGAGTCGTCGTTGTCCTTCGGCCTGGAGACCGAGAGGTCGATGGGCGAACCGGATGGCAAGGAGAACGTTCTCCGTGGTCGACATCATCGAGATCTACGTCCACTGGTATGCGGGCCGCTCGAAGTCGCAGGTCGGCGCCTCGCTGGGGGTGGATCGCAAGACGATCAGGAAGTACCTGGCGCCGGCCGAGGCGGCCGGGATCGCCCCAGGCGGGCCGCCGATGGGTGAGGCGGACTTTGGGCCAAGCTGATCAAGACCTGGTTCCCGGGTCAGGCCGAACGGGGACTCAACCAGATCACCTGGCCCGAGATCGACTAGGGCGAGTATCGGGTCGCGATCAATGAGCATCGCAGCTTGCGGGGCGGGTGCCCGTCTGGGGTACGGGCCCGGCGATCTGCGGCTGCGTCGTGTGGACGCGAGTGACCGGAAGCGTTGCCGCAGGCAGGCAGGCAGCGGCGGGGGCCCGAGGGCCCCGGCCGCGTGCCCGCCGGGACGGTGTGTCAGACCACGGCGAGCCGGTCCACCAGCAGCTCCACCCTCTGCGCGGCGTCCTCCGGCAGCAGCCGTCCCGCCCGGGTCAGGGTCGCAAGGCCGTGCAGGGACGCCCAGAACACCTCGGTGAACAGCCCCGGGTGGACGCCGTCCCCGGCGACCTCGCCCAGGCTCTCCAGCAGCGCGGCGAAGGCGTCCTTCAGCGGCTCCGGGGTGTCCTCCTGCGCGTATGCCAGGCCGCCGTCGAGCTGGAACAAGGCGTCGTAGACCGCCGGGTTGCGTGCGGCGAAGTTGAGGTAGGCGCGGGCGAGGGCGGCGACCCGCTCGCGCGGGCTGTTCGCGGCGGAGGTCGCGGCACGCACCGCCACGGCCATTTCGGCGGCGCCTTCGAGGGCGACGGCGCCGATGATCTCGCGCTTGCCGCGGAAGTGGCTGTAGAGGACGGGCTGGCTGTATTCGATGCGCTCGGCGAGCCGGCGGGTGGTGACCGCGTCCCAGCCCTGCTGCTCGGCGAGTTCGCGGGCTGTCGCCACGATGAGGCGCTCGCGCTCCGCCCGTTCGCGCTGCTTGCGTTCCTGTACCGACATAACTCGAATCCTAGCACCGCTAGACAATCAAGCGGCAGTAGTACTAGCGTTGCCCACATTGGCTAGCAGTGCTAGATCCCGGGAGGGGCAACATGCTCAGCGCACTCGAGGTCATCACCACCGTGGTCGTCGGCCTGATGGTGGGGGTGGAGTTCTCCGTCGCCTTCGTCATGAACCCGATCTTCAACGCCCTCCCGGAGGACAGTAACCAGCTGGCCCACTCCCACGGGGGCCGGATGCTCGGCGCCGTGATGCCGGTCTGGTACATCGGCTCACTCGTCCTCGTTGCGGTCTGGGCTGTCGCGGGATGGCACCACCACGGCACCGGCCTCGTCGTCGCCGCCGACGCGCTGCTGATCGTCAGCGTGATCATGTCGATCCTGCTGCTCGTCCCGATCAACAACCGGGGCAAGACGTGGACCCCTGACAACCGGCCCGCCGACTGGAAGGAGCAGATGAACCGCTGGGACCGCTACCACTACGTCCGCGTCGCCGTCATCATCGCCGCCTTCGCCCTGCTCGTCGCTGCCCTCACCTGAGCCCGCGGGCCAACACCGCTCCGGTGGCGCACAATCCCACTCCCCAGGCGGCAGCTGGCCACCGAAATCCCGACATCCGGGAATGCAACTGCCGCTCAGATCCCACAACGGTGATCCCGACAAACTACGCCCCTCGATCAGCCGCGTTCGCGCGGCCTGATCAGGCTCCACATGACTCAGCAAGCTCCACGAAGCTCACCAAGCTGACGAAGACTCGCAAGGAGAAGAACAATGTCGCTGAAGAAGATCAACACCGTCCTGGCCGCCGCCTTCATCCTCTTCATCCTCTGGTTCGGGTCGGAGTTCATCCTGAGCCCGGAGACGACGGCGCCGGGCTTCGGCCTGCCGAGCTGGCCGTCCGGCGACGGCGACGGCTTCCTGATCATCAAGGGAATCCGCGACGTCGTCTTGGCCCTGGTCCTGGGCATCCTGCTGGTGACGGGCCACCGCCGGGCGCTGGGCTGGGCGCTGCTGGTGGAGGCCCTCGCCGCGTACGGCGACATGGCCACCGTGCTGGCCCACCACGGCTCCCTGGCCACCGCGCTCGGCGTCCACTGCCTGACCGCGACACTGATGGTGGTCAACGGCCTGCTGATAATGCGCGAGACCCGCAAGGTCGCGGCCGCTCCGGCGACGCCCGCCCCGCAGCCCGCGTGACCGTCTGCGCCGAGGACACCACCAGCAACCCCGGTTCGGGCGGCGGCACGGGCACGGCGGCCAAGCCCGCTGGCACTTCAGGCGGAGGTGGTTCGGAACCGCCCTGTACCTACACCAGGCTCAACCCCCAGCCTCCGGCGGAGAACCTTGCGCGGGAGGGCAAGACGCCCAAGGGCGGCGCGGTCTACCAAGTCGAGTGCCCGGCCACCGAGCGCATCGGTGTCGTGTTCGTGCCGAACGGCGGCAACCTTGCTGCGCCGACGATAGACCCGGAGTTGGTGGCGCGCCGCGCGGTCGACTCCATGCGGCTCGTAGGCCCGGCGGTCGCTTCCCCGAAGCCGGGCGGGCGGTACGTCGTCGGGATGCCGATGTGGATGTGGGTGGAGCAGGGGCCGACGACGTTCGGACCGGCGTCCGCCTCGGCGACGGCGGGTGGCGTCACGGTGACGGCCACGGCCAAGGTGCCGTCGATCCAGTGGGACATGGGCGACGGCAGCACGGTCACGTGCACCGGCCCCGGCACCCGCTACGACGCCTCCCGGGGCAAGCTCCCGTCGCCCGACTGCGGGCACCAATACAAGGCGCCCTCTACTGCCGAGACGGGCGGGAAGTACGCCGCAAAGGCGACCGCCACGTGGACCGTGGAATGGAATGCGCCGGCCCTCGCAGACGCCGGAGAATTCAGCGAAACCCGCGAGACCCCATTCACTGTCGACGTGCGTGAGGTGCAGGTACTGAACTGACCGGCCCTGGGTCGTCTACGCCGCCCAGTGGTATCCGAGTGCGGCGAGCTGTGCGAGCTGATGCTCGGTGAGTCGGTCGCGGCGGCTTTTCTGGTTGCTCAGAAACACGCCGAGTCGCACGGTGGTGCCGTCGGGGAGTTCTTCGACGTGTTGCCGTCCGACCACGGTCCGGCCCTCGCGTTGGATGTATTGGGTGAGGGCCTGTACGCCGCGCTGGAAGGCTTCTGTACCGCGTGCTGCGCCCTTTCTTGCCCCTGTCTTCGCGTTGGTTTGCGCTGCGGTCTTCTGGGGCCGTACGGCCGGTTTCCCGCCCATCTCGCCCAGGCGGTGTTGCTGTTCTTCGTTCAGGCGCGCCCAGTGCGATGTGCCGGTTGGGTGTCAGTGGGTGTTGTCAGTGACGGTTCGTTAGCTTGACGGGTTCGTGCTGGTCACACGCGCTGGTGGTGTGGACGTCACTGACGTGGAAGTGGTGTAGGGGTGGGCCGCTGCTGTCACGGACCGTTACACCACCAGGTGTCTCACTGTCATGGAATCGGTGCTTCTTATCCGTGGAGGTATGCCGGGTTCGAGGCTGGGTCTGGTTTGGGGCCGGTCTGATCGTGGGAGCGCATGGTGGTGGAACGGGAGGGGTTGCCCGAGGCCGCGCGTGTGGGGATGCGTGCTACGGCGGTGGGTCGGTTGCTGGAGCTTCGTGCGGCTGCTTCGTTGACGTCGTCGCATGTGCGGGTGGCTGCTTTTCTGGTTGCTGAGTGTGCTCTCTCGGTTTCGTGTCAGTGAATGGTGTGACAGTGGCGGGTTCCCCGTGTGTTGCCCGGAATATTTCGGAGCTGCGTGCTGTGCGCGTGCCACAAGTGCCGTAACGGGGCGTCAGATTGGACCCGTCCTGGCCGCCGGCGTCTCCGCGGTTGCGAAGATCCGGTCCAGCTGGTGGTGGAGTACCGCGATGGCCGACTCCGGATTTCGCTGACCCACGAGGATGCTGGTGCCCATGGTCGCCGCCATCGCGAGCAGGCTGATCGCCTCCATGCGGGCATCGATGCCGGGATCGGCCAGGCCTGCCGCCCGGGCATGTTCGAGGAGGCCGGTCAGAGCGTTCTCTGCGGCGTCGGGGTTGTCGATGAACGGCTGGGCGGCCAGCGCCTCGTCGGTCACGGACAGGATCGAGTAGGAGCTGTAGACGAGGTGGAAGGTGCGGCTCTCCTCATCGGTCGGGAGGGAGGCCAGCAGCAGCGCCTCGACGGTCTCGCGCGGGCCCGGGCGCGGGCCCGCGGCGGCCAGGAGGGCACCCACCCGTGCGGTGAAGCGGTCGGTCAGGTGCTGGAGCCCGTAGAAGAGGAGCTTCTCCTTGGTCTCGAAGTAGTACTGCACGAGCCGGAGCGACACGCCGGCTTCCGCAGCCACGTCGCGCATGCCAACGGCGTGCAGCCCCCGCCGCCCCGCGACCCGGATGAGCGCCCCGGCGATCTGTGCGCGCCTTTCCTCGTGATCCACGCGCTTCGGCATGTGCCGGTGTCTCCGCCCGTCGGTGGTGTGTTCTCGGTCCAGGCTCCCCGGACCTCTTTTATGGTACCGCCGTACCAACATCATGGTACGTTCGTATCACGAAGAACGGATCTTCCCGGAGGTACCCTGTGCCCGAGAACACGACCCGTGTGCGCCGCGACGTCGGCCGCTACGTCAACGAAAAGCTCCGCGACCGCTACTTCGCCGCCAGCGACGTGCTCTACGCGATGGGAGCGCCCATCCGCTCCGAGACGGACGTCGAGACCAGCTTCGGCACCACGCACGTCTACCGGTACGGCCCCACGGACCCCGCCGCCGAATCCCGCACGCCGATAGTCCTGATCCACGGCGCGGGCTACTGCTCCGCCATGTGGTACCCCAACACCCCCGGGCTCAGCCTCGACCGCCCCGTATACGCCCTCGATACCCCCGGCGACGCAGGCCGCAGCGTCCACCGCGAGCCCATGTGGCAGCCCGAGCGTGCCGCCCAGTGGATGGACGAGACCCTCGACGCACTCGGTCTCGACCGGGTCCACCTCGTCGGCTCCTCCTACGGAGGCTGGCTGGTGCTCAACCAGGCCCACCATCGCCCCGCACGGCTCGCCTCGGTCACCGCCCTCGACCCCGGTGGCCTGGAGAAGGTGGGTCTGCGCTTCTTCGCCTGGGTTTTCGTCAGCCTGTTCGCCAGCTTCGCCCCCAAGGTGCTGCGTCCGCGCCTTGCCGCCTGGCTGGAGCAGCCGGTCATCGCCGTTCCTGAGCTGCGGAAGTGGGTCCAGGTCGGCGCCCGGGCGTTCCGGATCCGCCGCCCCGCGCCTCTGCCGCTTACCGAGGATGCGCTGGGGTCCATCCGGACCCCGCTCTACCTCATCATGGGCAAGCGCAGCCTGCTCGTGCACCCGCAGCGGCAGTTGGAGCGCGTGCCGCGCCTCATCCCAGGAGCCCGCGCCGAGGTCATTGCCGCGACGGGCCACGGACCGCAGATCGACCATCCCGACGTGGTCAACGCCCGGATGCTCAGCTTCATGGAAGACGTCGACTCCCTCGGCCCCGCCACGATCGACGCGTAGGGCCTATGGCCGCGGAATCGGACCGTCGAAACGTTCGTTTGACAGACCCGGCTCCGGTCAGCTGCTCCCGGCCCATGCTGACCAGTGGGGGCGTGAGCGGGACTCCGAAGTCCGTCAGTTTCTCCAGGACGTAGTCCCTGGTCTCGTCGGTCATGAAGGGGTAGGCCGCGTCGAGCACGTCCAGGTCGTCAAGCAGAAGCTCCAGCACCTGGAACCAGAACGCGTCGTTCAGTGTCGTGTCCGTGCTGCGCAGGCCGAGATCGACGAATGCGAAGCAGCGGCGAAGGAGATCCTCGTGCGCGGACGGACGCCTCAGCGCGGGCATCACCAGCCGGCAGAGGCGGGAACGGCCGGAGCTGGCGGGATGGTGTTCAGAAGAACCTGAGAGGTTCCTGTGCCAGGCTGGCGCGCCCGAACACGCGGACGCACGAGAGGGCTCCCCCGAACACCCGATCCGGGTTCGCGTCCCCCCACGGCCGCCCCTGGAGGAGCGCCTGATGAGTTTGATCAACGGCCTGCCCGCGCACGTGTTGCTGGTCCATGCCGTCGTTGTCCTGGTCCCGCTCAGCGCGCTGACGCTCGTGATATGCGCGCTGTGGCCGCCGGCCGCCCGGCGGCTCGGACTGGCGCTGCCGCTGCTTGCCCTGGTTACGCTGGCGACCGTACCGCTGGCCACCCAGGCCGGGGAGTGGCTGGAGCGACACGTGGACAGTGACCCGCTGGTGCGGCGGCACGCCGAGCTGGGCGACGGAATGCTGCCCTGGGCGCTGGGCCTGTTCGTGCTGGCGGCCAGCGTGTGGTGGATCTCCCGCCGTACGGGCGCGCCGCAGTCGCGGGAGCTTTCCGGGGCTCGGTCGGGAGCGCGGTCGGGGGCGGTCCTCCACGTCGCCGCGGCCGTCCTGTCCGTGGTGGTCGCCGTGGGCGCGGTCGTCGACGTGTACCGGATCGGCGACTCGGGCGCGAAGGCCGCCTGGCACGACGCGTACTCCAAGACCGCCACGAAGTCGAGCGACGGAGACTGACCGACGAAACCGGCCGGGCCGCACTCGCATGTGAGGCGGGTGGCTGCACGAGGTGTGACTGATGCAGCCCTGGCCAGCATCGGCGCCGCTACGGCAAGGAAGGCGGCTGTACGGCCGCGTGCCGGACGATCACCCGGCGGGCGCGGGACATCGCCGCTAGAAGACTGCTGAAAATCTTGTCGAAGGGCTGTCCGGCCGCAGGCCGGGTGGCCCTTTTTCGCTATGCGGTGGCCTGGGCGAGGTGCCAGGTG
>NZ_JBLVKW010000084.1:0-32108 GCF_048270745.1 Streptomyces sp. NPDC056231
GCCGCATCTCTGCGGCCGCCCCCTCACCCATCGGTGTTCCGAAGCGTTACTGGCCCTGCTCGTCGCGGCGTCGCTGCCACCGCTGCTCGATCCGGTTCATCACCGATCGGCGTTGCTTGGGCTGTCGGCGCTCGCTCCCGCCGCCGGCTGCCTGCTGCTCGCCGGGCTTGGGCGCCTTGCGCCACCCAGTGACCGCAAGGACCGCGCAGCCCAGCATGACGAGGAATCCCACCACGCTGATCCAGATCTGCTGGGCGACCATTCCGGCCATGAGGAGCGCGATACCCACCAGGAAGCCTGCGACCGCCTGGTACACCCGTCGTCGGGTGTATGTACGCAGCCCGCTTCCCTCGAGCGCTGTCGCGAACTTGGGATCTTCGGCGTACAGCGCTCGCTCCATCTGCTCGAGCATTCGCTGCTCGTGCTCCGAGAGCGGCACGGAGTCCTCCTCGTCGTCGGCCGCGGGGGGCGGCCGGTATGCGGCCCTTCCAGGATAGGCAGGGAATCACCCCCGTGAAACCCGCCCGCATCGCCAATCAACCAGTCCGGGCCGCCACGACGGCTCAGCTGCTGAGGCGTAGATTCCCCAACCTCCGATCCGTCATGCCGGATGGTGTCCCCCGATCATACGTGGCGCGGCCCCCGATCGGGCGTCCTGGGGCGTACTCCGTCTGCGGCTGCGTTGCTGATCAGCCGCGCTGCGACCGCCCCTCAGGCGCCCTTGATGCCCAGAACGTGCAGCTGGGTCGCGACCGACTGGAAGGCCGGCAGTTCCGCGACGGCGCTCTCCAGCTTGAGCAGTGCATCCATCGCACCGGGTTCGGTGTCCACCAGGACGCCCGGTACGAGGTCGGCGAAGACCCGTACACCGTGGACCGCGCCGACCTCGACGCCCGTTGCGGAGACCAGTTCGGTGAGCTGCTCCGCGGTGTACCGCCGGGGCACCGGGTCGCCCTCGCCCCAGCGGCCCGCCGGGTCGGTGAGCGCCCGCCGGGCCTCGGTGAAGTGCCCGGCGAGCGCCCGGGCCAGGACGGCGCCGCCGAGTCCGGCGGCGAGCAGGCTGAGTGCACCGGACGGGCGAAGCGCGTCCACCGCGTTCCGTACGCCCTCGGCGGGGTCGTCGACGTACTCCAGGACTCCGTGGCAGAACACCGCGTCGTACCCACCGCGCTCGACCACCTCGAACAGGCCGAGGATGTCGCCCTGGACGCCGCGGACACGGTCGGCGACCCCGGCCTCGGCGGCGCGGCGCTCCAGCGCGAAGAGCGCGTTGGGGCTGGGGTCGACGACGGTGACCTTGTGGCCGAGCCGGGCGACCGGCACGGCGAAGTTGCCGGTGCCGCCGCCGGTGTCCAGGACGTCCAGGGCGTCCCGGCCGGTCGCCTTGACCTGGCGGTCGAGGGCGTCCTTCAGGACCTCCCAGACCACGGCGGTACGGAGGGAGGCGCGGGGGCGCAGCTGGTCCGACACGGCAGATGACTCCTCGGCACGATGCCGCCGCTGACGGCGGAGCGTGAACAGTGCAGGTGATGCAGGTGCTGTCCACCCTATTGCCTCGGGCCACCGCCGCTGTCATCCCGCGTCGGACCGCTCCTTCCGGGGCTGTGGGAGTGTCGGCTGCAGCACCAGCAGCCGCTCGACGAGGCGCAGGAACATGGCCGCGTCGCGCAGCAGATCGTCGGCGTCACGGCTGCTAGCCGCCCCCGGTATGCCCGCTTCCGCGCGGGCCCGGCGGCGAGCCCCGGAGGCGAACAGGGCGCTCCATTCGGTGAGCTCCGGGGCGATCTCCGGGAGGACCTCCCAGGCGCTGCGGATCCTTTCCCGCCGTCGCCTGGTGGTCTCGGGCCGTCCCCGTGCGGCGAGCACGGCGGCAGCAGTGCGCAGGGCCGCGAGGTGAGCGGTGGCATAGCGCTCGTTCGGCACGGTGAGCACGGCGGCCTCGTCGAGGCCGATGCGGGCCTGGGTGAGCAGATCGAGGGCTGCGGGCGGCGCCGTGGCGCGACGCAGCACGGGGTGGACGTCGTTCGCCGGACCGCTCGATGCGGAGGACGGGGAGGGGCCGGTCGGTGAGGGGGCAGGGCCGCCTGCGCGGCGCCGAGAGGCGGCTGCTGCGGACGAGTTGGCCATGACGAACCTCCTGTCGTCGTGTGACGGCTCCGTGGCCGTGTGTATCCATCGTGGGGGTCGCCACTGACAATCGACCCCGTTCGACCCCTGACCTGCACTTTTGCCTCGATCGCAAGTTCGGGCTATTTTTTGTACTGACCAGTCAGTCTAAAAAAGGAGAGTCTGTGGACAGCCCGCACGGGGCAGCTGTCACCGCCGAGGACTTCGGGCTCAAGGGGCCGCGCGGCTGGGTCTTCCGAAGCGTGCGGATCGACGCCGGGCCCGGCGCACTGGTCGCGATCGAGGGCCCGTCCGGCTCCGGCCGCACCTGTCTGCTGCTCGCCCTCACCGGCCGGATGCGCCCCTCCGAGGGCCGTGCAGAGATCGGCGGTCTGCGCCTGCCGCGCCAGATGGCCGCCGTACGCAGGATCAGCGCCCTCGGCCCGGTCCCCGGGGTCAGCGAGCTCGACCAGGCCCTCACCGTCTCCGAGCACCTGCGCGAGCGGGCCCTTCTGCAGCGCCGCTTCGACGGCTCGCTGCGTGCCCTGCTCCGCCCGCGCGCCGAGCGCGCCGCCACGGCCCGGGCCCGGATCGACGCCGCGCTGGACGCCGCCGGACTCGACCCCACAACGCTGCCCAAGGCCGAGCGGACCTCCGTACGTGATCTGGAGCGGCTGGAGGCGCTGCGGCTGTCCGTCGCCCTCGCACTGATCGGCCACCCGCGGCTGCTCGCCGTGGACGACACCGACCTCAAGCTCTCCGACACCGAACGCGCCGAGGCCTGGAAGATGCTGCGCTCCGTCGCCGCCGGCGGAACGACCGTGATCGCCGTCTGCAGCCAGGCTCCCGAGGGCGCGATCACCGTGCGTACGGACCGCGCCGGGGCCACGGACACCACCGACACCGCAGAGACCACCGACGCCCCTGCGGCGACGGCGACCGAGGAAGGGACGGCCCATGCGATCGCCGAGACTTGCCGCGCTTGAACTGAAGCGTTTCGGCAGGGGAAAGCTGCCCCGCGCCGCACTCGTCGCGCTCGTGCTGCTGCCCCTGCTCTATGGCGCCCTGTATCTGTGGTCCTTCTGGGACCCGTACAGCCGCCTCGACAAGATCCCCGTCGCTCTGGTCAACAACGACAAGGGCGCCACCGCGGGCGGCAAGCGCATCGAGGCGGGTGACCAGATCACCGCCGAGCTGCTCGACTCCAAGGTCTTCGAGTGGCACGAGGTGAGCTCCGCCGAGGCCGGCCGGGGCGTCGAGGACGGTACGTATTACCTCTCGCTGACCATGCCGTCGGATTTCAGCAAGCGGATCGCATCCAGTTCGGGTGACTCCCCCGAGACCGGCGCTCTCCAGGTCCGGACCAACGACGCCAACAACTACATCGTCGGGCAGATCTCCCGGACGGTTTTCTCCGAGGTCCGCACCGCCGCCTCGACCAACGCCTCGCGTGAATTCCTGGACCAGATCTTCATCTCCTTCTCCGACCTCCACGACGCGACGGCCGAGGCGGCCAAGGGCGCCGACGATCTCAAGGGCGGGATCAGCAAGGCCAAGAAGGGCTCGAAGGACCTCGCGGAGGGGCTGAAGGGCGCCAAGGCGGGCAGCGGGCGCCTGGAGAGCGGGATCGTCAAGCTGAACAAGGGCGCCGGAGACCTCGAAACCGGCTCCCGGCAGGTCGCCGAGGGCACCCAGCTCCTCGCCGACAAGGTCAACGGCGTGGCTGCCGACGTCCGCCCGTTCCTGAAGGACAACGGCAAGTCGATCGGTGACACCGCCCGGCTGATCGCCGATTCCTCGCAGACCGTACGGGACAACCTCGACGTGCTGGTGAAGGCGGCGCCCACCGCGGCGACCGCCGCCCACAAGGCCTCCGACGATCTGGCCGACGTCTACCGCACCCGCTGCACGGAGCAGCTGCCCCCCGACCCCACCGCCTGTCCCCCGCTGAAGCGCGCCACGACCGCGGCCGCCGATGTCGCGAAAGTCGCCGACGATGTGAATGTCCTGGTGAAGGACCAGACCGGAGACCTGAAGAAGCTGCGCGGGCAGCTCACCACTCTGCAGAAGCAGGCCGACGCCCTCGCCGAGCGCTCCCCGCACCTGGACGAGGACCTGAAGTCCGCCGTCGCGAAGATCAACGCGCTCAACACCGGCGCCCACAAGGTCGCCAGCGGCGCGGACGAACTGCACACGGGTCTCGCCACGGCCAAGACCGGGTCCGCCGATCTGAACACCGCCGTCGGCAGGCTGAAGACGGGCGCAACCGACCTGGACGGTGGGCTGATCCGGCTGAGCGACGGTTCCGCCACACTCGCCCAGGGGCTGAACGACGGGGTCGGCAAGATCCCGGACTACGACAAGCAGGACCGCGACCGGCGCACCGACGTCATGGCCGATCCGGTCAAGCTCGCCTCCCAGTCAATGCACCGGGCGGCCAACTACGGCACCGGATTCGCGCCCTACTTCATACCGCTCTCCCTCTGGGTCGGCGCGATGGTGGCGTACATGCTGATCCAGCCGCTCAACCGGCGGGCGCTCGCCGCGGGGGCCTCCGCCTGGCGCATTGCCTTCGCCGGGTGGCTGCCGGTGGCCGCGATCGGTCTGCTGCAGGTGGCCGCCCTGATGTCCGTACTGCACTGGGGGCTGGGGCTGCAGATGGCCCATCCCGCCGGGACGATCGGCTTCCTCGCCCTCGTGACCTGCTGCTTCGGTGCGATCGTGCAGTGGCTGAACGCCCGGTTCGGCGCGGCGGGACGGATCCTCGTGCTCGCGGTGCTGATGCTGCAGCTGACCTCGGCCGGGGGCACGTACCCCGTCCAGACCAGCCCCGGCTTCTTCGGTGCGATCCACCCGTACCTGCCGATGAGTTACATCGTCGAGAGCCTGCGCCGGCTGATCACGGGCGGCGGGCTGGGCCCGGTCTGGCAGGACTGCGTCGTGCTGCTGGCGTTCACTGCGGGGGCGCTGGCCCTGACCGCGGTATCCGCCCGGCGCAAGCAGGTGTGGACGCTGGACCGGCTGCATCCGGAGCTGAGCCTGTGAGCGCGCCCGGACCTGTGAGAATCGAGCCCATGGACAGCAGTAGCAGCACGCGCCGCCAGGCCACCCGGCAGAAGCTCTACGAGGCGGCCGTCACTCTCATCGCCGAGAAGGGCTTCTCGGCGACCACGGTCGACGAGATCGCGGAGCGCGCCGGAGTCGCCAAGGGCACGGTCTACTACAACTTCAAGAGCAAGACCGAGCTCTTCGAGGAGCTGCTGCGGCACGGCGTCGGGCTGCTGACCGCTTCGCTGCGGTCCGCGGCCGAGGAGACGGCGGAGCGCGGCGGTACCCGGGTCGATGCCCTGGACGCGATGATCAGGGCCGGTCTGACCTTCATCGACCGCTATCCGGCCTTCACCCAGCTGTACGTCGCCGAGTTGTGGCGCACCAACCGTGCCTGGCAGGCGACCCTCCTGGTGGTACGTCAGGAGGCGGTCGCCGTGGTCGAGGACGTGCTGCGCGAGGGCGTCGGCAACGGTGAGCTCAGCCAGGAGATCGACATCCCGCTGACGGCGGCCGCGCTGGTCGGCATGGTCCTGGTGGCGGCCCTGGACTGGAAGGCGTTCCAGCCGGAACGGCCCATGGACGATGTGCACTCGGCGCTGTCGCTGCTGCTGCACGGCCGGGTCAGCGGGCACTGACGCACCCTCCCCCGGGCGACGTCCGCACACGCAAAAGCGCCGGTCGGGCAAGGCTCGATCCCCCCGAGCCTCGCCCGACCGGCGCTTCCTGTACTGCCGAAGAGCCTTCCCCCGCGGTCTGCGGCCCTCCGTCGCGCACCCCCGTGCCCCCGTCCGGAAGGAGTGCGGCACCCGTTCCGCCGCCCCGTGCCGGCGGTACCGGCGCTGCGCCCCTTCCGTGCTCCCCACTCTTCCGTCTGCGCAGGTGGGAGCCCATCCGCGTACCTACTCATCTCGCCGCCTAGGTACGAATACTCAGGGCTGTGCGCCGGACCCCACCCGGCGCGGCACACTCCTGGTTACGATCGCGTCCGTGTCCGTACTCCCCCTGGTGTTCACAAGTGGCTGGGCGAGCGGGATCAACGCCTATGCGGTGGTCCTGTTGCTCGGCATCTTCGGCGCGACCGGCGTCAGCGACGAGGTGCCGTCGTCGCTGCAGCGCACCGATGTGCTCGTGGTGGCCGCCGTGCTCTTCCTGTGCGAGACGGTCGCGGACAGGATCCCGTACGTGGACTCGGTCTGGGACTCGGTGCACACCGTCGTCAGGCCGGTCGCCGGGGCCGTCGTGGCGGCGCTGCTGGCCGGAGAGAGCGGTTCGCTGCCGGAGATCGCGGCCGGGGCCGTCGGCGGTTCCACGGCGCTGATGAGCCATCTGGTGAAGGCGGGCACCAGGATGGCGGTGAACACCTCCCCCGAGCCGTTCAGCAATATCGCGGTGAGCACGGCCGAGGACCTCGGCGTCGCCGGGATCATCACGTTCGCGATATTCCATCCGGTGGCGGCGGCGGTCATCGCCGCCGCCCTGCTCCTCCTCGGCCTGGTGGTACTGATCTTCCTGGCCTCCCGCATCCGTCGGTTCCTGCGCCGCAGAGCGCAGCGGCGGGAGGAGAAACACCTGGCCGGGACGGGTACGGAAGCTCGTTCGCACTGGCCTTCCGGCTGAGCTGTCGGTACCGGCCGCTAAGGTCACTGACATGGCACGTATTGCGGTGATCGGCGCCGGGATGGGCGCGATGGCGGCGGCCGCCCGGCTGGCCGTGGCAGGCAACCGGGTGACGGTGTACGAGCGGTCGGAGACCTTCGGCGGCTCGGTCGGCCGGTATGCCCGCGACGGCTTCGCGTTCGACACCGGCCCCTCGCTGCTGCATCTGCCGGCCGTCTACCGCGACCTGTTCGTGAAGACCGGCAAGGAGCCGCTGGAGCGGTGCGTCACGATGACGCAGGTCGATCCGGCGAGCCGCCATCTCTTCGCCGACGGCACGGCAGTCTCGCTGCCGAACGCCTCGCGCGCCGGGGTGGTCGCCGCCCTGGACAGTGCGCTGGGGGACGGTGCGGGCGGCAGCTGGGGCGAGTTCCTGGACCGGGCCCGCGATGCCTGGGACCGGTCCCGGCGGCCGCTGCTCGAGGAGCCGTTGCGCCCCGACTGGGAGGTGCTGGGCCGCGACCCGTACCCGGCACTCCGACAGCGCCGGCTGCTGCGCTCGGCCCGTCTGGCGGGCACGGTCGCGGAGGTCGGCGCCTGGGAGCTGACGGACTCCCGGCTGGCCGCTCTCCTCGACGCATACGCGTTGTCGTACGGCCTCGATCCGCTGCGCGCACCGGCGAGCGCGGCCCTTCTGCCGTACATGGAGGAGACGTTCGGCAGCTGGTACGTGGCGGGCGGAATCCGGGCGCTGGCGCAGGCGGTGTACGAGCGGTGCCTGGCCCGGAAGGTGGAGTTCGTCTTCGGCGCCGAGGTGGCCCGGGTCGTGGAGAGCGACGGCCGGGCAGCGGGCGTCGAGCTGGCCGCGGGCACGGTCGCGGAGGCCGACCATGTGGTACTGGGGGCCTGGCCGCACCCGGGTCTGATACCCGGTCAGGGGCTCTGGCAGAGCAATGATGTGACGGCTCAGCCACGACCGGGCGGCGGGACGACGGTGCCGGGCCGGTTTCAGGTCCTGCTGTCACTGCGCGGCGCCCGGCCCGCAGACGCGGTGCACCGGACGGTGGTGCACGGCGCGGACGGCGCGGCGGAGCGCGAGGCGGTGTTCGGCGGCCGGCTCGCCGCAGGTCCCACGGTGACGGTGATCCGCCCCGACGACCCCACGACCCGCCCCGACGACGCGCACGAGGCAGTGACGCTCACGGCGACGGTCGCCCCGCAGGGCGCGGTGGACTGGACGGACGGTGCGCTGCGCGAGCGGTACGCCGCCACGCTGATCGAGGCGGCCGGCGCAGCCGTTCCCGGGATACGGGAGCGGGTGCTCCACGCCGAGGTGCGGACGCCCGCGCAGAGCGCGGCCGACACCGGTGCCGAGGGCGGTTCGGTGCCCGCGCCCGCGCTGGCCGGGGCCGGGGGCGCGTATCTGCATCCGGGCAACCGCACCCGATTGCCCGGGCTCTACCTCGCGGGCGGCTGGTCGCACCCGGGCGGCGGCCTGGCGCACGCCGGGATGTCGGGGGCGCTCGTCGCCGGGCTCATCGTGGAGGGGGACGGCTTCCGCGGCTCTCAGTGAGGGGCCCGATGCCCCCGAGGGGGCGGGTGCCGGGCACGTCCGGTCGCCGCTCCGTTCCTCCGGCAGCCGTCGGGTTCGGGCCGTCGCCCGACGGCGCGGCTCGCCCCGTCAGTAGCGGTACTGGTCGTTGTAGCCGGTGCCGTAGCCGTTCGGGAACGGCGCGGGCTGCTCCGGCGTCAGCGGCGGGTGGTGCTCGCCCTCGCGCTGCTGCGGCACCCAGACGCCGCCCGGCGGTGTCTCGGAGGCGTACTCCTGGGCGTAGGGGTCTGCCGTGAACTGCTGCTGACCGCCATGGCTGTCATGGCCCGCGTACGGGTCCTGCGCCCCGTACTGCGGGGAGCCGGTGGTGGTGCCGATGTACGGGTCGGAGTACGCGGCGTACTGCTGGCGGCCCGTGCCGTAGTCGTACTGCTGGGCGTAGGGGTCCTGGCTCGCGTACGCGCCCTGACCGCCGTAGCTGTCCTGGCCGGCGTACGAGTCCTGCGCGGCCGCGGTGTACGCGGAGGAGTCCGGGTACGGGTCGTAGGAGGCGTACTGGGGCTGCGACTGCTGGGACTGCTGCGCGGGCTGGGGGTCGGTGTAGATGCCGTACTGCCCGGTGTCGTCGGGCAGCGGCTCCGGCTCGTAGACCGCGGCCTCGCTCGCGGGAGCGGGGCTGTTCGCCCCGTCCTGGCCCGAGCGGTCGTACTCCATCTCCAGATCCGACACCTCGAGCGTCGGCTCCCGGCGGGCGTCCCGGCCGCCCCCCGACCGGCGGCGACGGCTCTCGCCCGGGCTGCCCCCTATGGCCCAGCCGGTCGAGAAGCCGCGCCGGAACGAGAGCGTGACGTACGTCTGGCCGGTGGCGAACGCGATCGCGCCGACGGCGATGACGAACACGGACGGGATCAGTACGCCGACAACCACACAGGCGAAGCCGCCGAAGGCGAGCAGGCGCCAGCGAAGACGCGCCTTGTACTGCAGCAGCACCTCGCCGAGCAGCCACAACGCCACGATGCCGAACGCGATGTAGAGGACCGTCCAGCCCATGCCCGCCCCCTCCTACGGCCACCGCCCCGGGTCGTGGCGGGTACGGCCGGTCACGACTGCTTGTGCAGTCCGAGATTCTCGTAGATTTCGAGCGTCGCCGTCGAGTTGTTGAGCGTGATGAAGTGCAGTCCGGGCACACCCTCGGAACGCAGCCTCGCGCAGAACTCCGTCGCGAACTCAATCCCAATGGAGCGTACAGCGGCGGGATCGTCCTTGACGGCGAGGATGCGTTCTTTCAGCGACGACGGCAGCGACGCGTTGCTGAGCTGCGGAAATCGCTCCAGCTGCTTGACGCTGGTGAGCGGCATGACCTCGGGGATAATCGGCGTGTCGCAACCCGCAGCAACCACTCGGTCACGCATCCGCACATAGTCGTCCGGATTGAAGAACATCTGCGTGATCGCATAGTCTGCGCCGGCGCGGCACTTGTCCACGAAATGCTGGATGTCGGTGTCCCAGTCGGTCGAGCGCGGATGCATCTCGGGAAATGCGGCGACGCCGACACAGAAATCGCCGGATTCCTTGATGAGCCGGACGAGATCGGCCGCGTACCGCACACCCTGCGGGTGCTCGACCCACTCGCCCATCGGGTCGCCCGGCGGGTCGCCGCGCACGGCGAGGATGTTCCTGATTCCGGCATCCGCATACTGTCCGATCAT
This sequence comes from Streptomyces sp. NPDC056231, assembly GCF_048270745.1. Lineage (NCBI taxonomy): Bacteria > Bacillati > Actinomycetota > Actinomycetes > Kitasatosporales > Streptomycetaceae > Streptomyces > Streptomyces sp. NPDC056231. The sequence goes on from NZ_JBLVKW010000084.1 coordinate 10,015, forward strand.
GTTGCGGAGTTCGGCGACGGAGTGGTCGACGGCGGTCAGATGGGCGACCGGGGTGAGCGTGGAATCGGCAGCGATCTGCTGAGTGGCCCGCACCGTTCCGGCCCGGGTGGAACCGCCGGCGCCGTACGTCACGGAGACGAAGCTCGGCCCCACTGCCTCGACACGGCGCAGGGCATTCCAGAGATTCCGCTCGCCCTTCTCGGTTTTGGGTGCCCAGAACTCGAACGAATACGACGTCTCGCCAGTCGCGAGAAGCTCACGCACAGTGGGTGCGTGATCTGTCCGGGTAGAAGGAGTGCCAAGGGCCATACTGAAGGTTAACCAGGCCTCGAGGCTGCCTCGACCAGACCAGCGGCAATTGCCCGAATTGACTGGTGGTTTGTCCAGCCCTCGGACACTCTTCGCGCAGTCTCCGGGCGGACCTGCCCGTACATGGATGCCCTGCGGCCTTCCTGACGTCCCTGTCAGACGTCGGTGCGTGCTCTGATCCGCTTCGCGAGCCCGGCGGCGGCCGCGGCCGGGTCGTCGGCCTCGGTGATGGCCCGTACGACCACGACCCTGCGCGCCCCCGCGTCCAGCACCTCGTCGAGGTTGTCCGCGTCGATCCCGCCGATGGCGAACCACGGGCGCGTCGGGCCGAGCGAGGCGGCGTACCGCACGAGGTCGAGGCCCGGGGCGTGCCGGCCGGGCTTGGTCGGGGTGGGCCAGCAGGGTCCGGTGCAGAAGTAGTCCACGCCGGGCTCGGCGAGGGCCGCGTCGACCTCGGATTCGGCGTGTGTGGAGCGGCCGATCACCACGTCCCCGCCGATGATGGCCCGGGCGGCGGGCACGGGCAGGTCCCCCTGGCCGAGGTGGAGCACTTCCGAGCCGATGGCATGGGCGACATCGGCCCGGTCGTTCACCGCGAGGAGCGTGCCGTGGCGCCTGCAGGCGTCGGCGAAGACAGCGAGGTGTTCGAGCTCCTCGGCCGCTTCCATGCCCTTGTCGCGCAGCTGGACGATGTCGACGCCGGAGGAGAGCACGGCGTCGAGGAACTCGGGGAGGTCACCCTCGCGCCTGCGGGCGTCCGTGCACAGATAGAGCCGGGCGTCGGTCAGCAGCGCGCGAGGCGTGGGCATGGTGCGGTTCCCCCTTGGGACGGAGCGGTACTGCTGGTGGTGCGGAGCGGCCCCACGGGGTACGGGCCGCGCAGAGGCGCACGGCCCGTACCCCGCGTACGGTCGTCCCGGTCAGACGGCGAGCGCCTGGGCGCGGCGCTTCACCTCCGTGCCGCGATTCTCGCTCAGCGCCTGTGCGGGGGTACCCGGCAGGGTCGGGTCAGGAGTGAAGAGCCATTCCAGCATCTCTTCGTCGGAGAAGCCGTCGTCCCTCAGGAGCGTCAGGGTGCCGGAGAGGCCCTTGACCACCTTGTTGCCGTCGATGAAGGCAGCAGGCACCTGGAGCGCCCGGTTCTCACCACGTCGTACGGCGATGAGCTGGCCTTCCTTGACCAGCTGCCGCACGCGCGTCACCTCGACATCGAACATTTCTGCGATGTCGGGGAGGTGGAGCCAGGCAGGGACGAGAGCATCGATCTTTGCGTCAATCTCGGTCACAGGACAAGCCTGCCATCCCGCACTGACAGCCGATACCCGGACTCATCCCTTCAGGGCCTCGCGAACCACGTCCGCGACGCGGCAATGGGACTCCTGGTCGCTGGTGATCCAGCCGTGGGCGGACTCCAGGACACGCGAGTAGCAGGCCCCGGTGTCGGTGGTGCCCCGGTACTTCTCGGACGAGGCTCCGTCCGCGGCGGTGACCACGCCGCCCGTGCGGACGAGGTTGCCGGTCGAGTCCACGGTGTCGTCCGTGACGGCGTCCGTGCGCCACACACGCGCGGAGCCCGTCCGGGACGTGTCGATCAGCACACGGCGCTGGGTGACGGCGGCCCTCAGGTCGTAGTTGTTGTAGTCGCCGTAGACCGGGATGTCCATGTCGACGTCGATCGGGTAGGACCAGGCGTGCCGCTGTGCGCTGGTACGCCCGCCCGTCCTGGTCGTCACCGTGGTGGCGCCGTGGTCGCGCTGGTGCATCGTCTGCTGCTGCCCGGTCCTGGAGACCGTGTCCGTGTTGGTGTACGCGAACTCCTGCTCGACGGTGGTGGTGACCCGGCCCTTGGAGGTCCGGACGTAGCCCGAGATCTTCCAGGAGCGGCCGGTCGACACGGAGACGTGGGTGGAGCCGTCCTCACGCGGGGTCTGAACGGTCGTCACGGCGGGCGTGCGGGTGAGCGTGTCGACGGTCACCTGGCCGCTCGTACGTGACGCGTGCGCGTCCGTGTCGAGGAAGAGCGAACCGTCGACGATCCAGGTGTCGGCCGCGCCGTACGGAGTGATCCCGATGGCGTGCGGCCGGCCGTCGGCCAGTTCGCCCGCGAAGGGGGTGAGGTCGATGTCGTACGCCTCGGTCCGGAACTGGTCGATGGCCGGAATCGGCCGCCACAGGGTCGGCACGATGCCGCCGGAGTAGACGACCGGATACGGCTGGGCGAGGCCCGCGGGGCGCCCGTCCACCGTGACCTGCACCTCGCGGTAGGGGCCGCCGCCGCAGAGGTAGTCGGGGGCGGTGGCCGCGAGGTCACTGGGGACCGCGTCGAACCACTGCTCGTCGCAGCCGCCGCCGCGTGCGTAGACCTGCAGGCGCGCGCCGGTCAGATTGCGCGGGAAGGTGACGTCGGTGCTGGTGGAGCCGCCCTTGCCGACGCTCATCCAAGGGGCGGCGGTGGAGGCGGTGTTGCCCAGGGGGACGATCCGGTCGGCCGTGGTGGCGGCCGGGTGGCGCCGGTCGGCCCGGTAGTACGTGATCGTCAGCTTCACGTGGTACACGCCGGTGTACGTGTCGTTGACAACGTTGCCGAGCTCCAGCTGAAGTTTCTGCGGGTCCTTGAGGAGCGGCGCGAACTCGGTGATGTCCTTGGCGACGTGCCAGCTGATGCCGTCGTCGTCGGGCTCGGCCGTGCTGGTGCGGAAGACCTCCGCGCCGCCGACGAAGACCGCCGCGAGACGGTCGTACTGACGCCCCTTCACGCTGCCCGACCAGTCGAGGACGACCTTGTTCCAGGGGCCCTCGCACCGGGCGGGCGGGGTGAGCGTGGTGGTGTACGGCGGCCCGCCGAGTGTGTAGCCGAAGTCGTGCTCGACGGCCGTCACCGCGCAGTGCTCGGTGTCCGGGCGGGAGACCGGCGGCAGCGCGTCGACCGGGTCCTGATAGTCGACGGCCGGGTTGGAGCCGGGGACGGGGGCGGTGCCCGCGTACGCCGGGGCGGCAACCGCACCGCCGATGAGGGCGATCGAGGCTGCCGCCACGGATATTCCGCGCAGGGCGCGGACCCATCGGTAGGGGGACATGCACATCCTTCGGAACGGGGTCGGTGATCCAAAAGCTGTACAGTGCACCAATTTTGACGCGCAGCCAAGAGCTGTCCGCATAGCGGATATTAGCCACCGGCCCCTTCAGGGGGAGGCCGTTACTGACGCACCGTCGATTTCAGCGGCACGGAGGGGTCGGCCGCCCGCACCTCATCGAGCCGCGCCCCCGCCTCGATGAGCTTGCGCCCCTGGGCCAGGTCGCGCGGCCGGCCGACGGCGAGGACGGCGACCAGCACGCCGTCCCGCAGCCAGAGCACCGACCAGGCGGGACCGTCCGGGTCGCCGCGCCACAGCAGAGTGTCGGCGCCCCCATGATGGCCCGCGTACTGCACGAACCGGTCGAACTGCTCGGACCAGAAGTACGGCACGGGGTCGTACGTGAGCGGCTGCGGCGCCCCGTCGAAGCCGGCGCCGATGATGTTGGCGGCGGCAGTCCGCGGCCCCTGGACGGCGTTGTCCCAGTGGTGGACGAGGAGGCGCGTGCCGTATCGCGCGGAGGGGAAGGAGGCGCAGTCCCCGACGGCGTACACATCGGGCAGCGAGGTTCGCAGCGCTTCGTCGGCGGTCACCGATCCGTCCGGTCCGAGCGCGATGCCGGAGCCTGCCAGCCAGGCGGTGGCAGGCCGGGCGCCGATCCCGACGACCACCGCTCCGGCCGCGAGTGCGCGGCCGTCGGCGAGGACCACCCGGCCGGGCTCGATGCGGGCCACCGGGACACCGGTGAGGAGTTCCGCGCCGCTCTCCCCGTACCAGCGGGCCATCGGAGCGACGACCTCGGCGGGCAGGACGCCCGCGAGCGGCCGGTCGGCGGCCTCGACGACGGTGACCTCGCAGCCCGCGGCGCGGGCCGCGGTGGCGAACTCGGCGCCGATCCATCCGGCGCCGACGACCACGACGGTGTGCTGCTCACCGAGGACCGGCCGCAGCCGTGCGGCGTCGTCGAGGGTGCGCAGCAGATGGACGCCGCGCACACCCTCGGAGCCCGGCAGCTCGACCGGTTCGGCGCCGGTGGCGATGACCAGGACGTCGTACGGGACGGGGCCCGTCGGGGTGTCCAGTTCGTGCGCCTCGGACCGGAGGCCGGTCACGTCGCGGCCCAGTTGCAGCTCGATGTCGAGCGCCTCGAAGTCGATGTCGAAGGCGGAGCCCTCGGCCTCGCCGAGCAGCACCGCCTTGGACAGCGGCGGCCGGTCGTAGGGCTGGTGCGGTTCGGCGCCGATCAGGGTGACCGGGCCGGTGAAGCCCTGTTCCCGCAGGGCCACCGCGGTCTGCACACCGGCCATGCCCGCACCGACGATGACGATGCGGCGCTCGGTCCGCCGGTCCGGCTGCTCAGTCTGCTGCTCGCTCACCTGTCCACCTTAAACACCTGACGATCCGTCAGCCAGACAGCTCCTCGACCACGCTCGTCCCGCTGCCCTCCTGCGACTCCCACTCCCACCGCTCCTCCAGCCGCACGCGGCCGTCGGCGAGGTCGACGACGGTGGAGAGGCAGTGTCCGGAGGATGTCGTTCCGTCCTGCTTCAACTGGACGTACCGGAAGTCGAGCCGATCGGCGGTCCTGGTGCCGACGAGATGGCCCCGGACCACGTCGCCGCCCGCGTACTCGGCCCAGATCCGGCCGCCCTCCTCGTGGTACGTGAAGCGGGTACGGGTGCCCACCTGGCCCGGCGCCTGGTCGGCGACCGGCGAGAGGACGAGTCCGTCGAGCGAACGGGCCACGGTGGCTGCTCCCTTACAAGGTCCGGGGGACGGGGTCCAGTGCCGTGACCGGCCATGTTTGCGCGACGGGGCAAAGCCTGCCGGGAGGGGCACTAGGGTGGCCACCGTAAGGCACTCGCGGGAGCCCGGACGCACCGGGCTGAGAGGGAGGCTGGGCGGCCTCCGACCGTACGAACCTGATCCGGGTCATGCCGGCGAAGGGAGGGGCTGGACGCCCATGCGTTCTTCCGGGAACACATCCGTATCCGCACAAGGGTCCGACGTCCTCGTCATCGGAGGCGGGATCATCGGTCTGGTGACCGCCTGGCGGTCTGCGCAGCGCGGTCTGCGCACCGCGGTCGTCGACCCCGAACCGGGCGGCGGGGCCGCCCAGGTCGCGGCCGGGATGCTCGCCGCCGTCACCGAACTCCACTACGGCGAGCAGATGCTGCTCGGCCTCACTACCGCGTCCGCCGCGCGCTACCCGGCCTTCGCGGCCGAACTGGAGGCGGCGAGCGGCCAGGACATCGGCTTCCGCGCCTGCGGCACCCTGGCGGTCGCCCTGGACTCCGACGACCGCGCCCATCTGCGGGAGCTGCACGCGCTGCAGCAGCGTTCGGGGCTGGAGTCTGAATGGCTCACCGGCCGTGAGTGCCGTCGGCTGGAGCCCATGCTGGCGCCGGGCGTGCGCGGCGGTCTGCGGGTCGACGGCGACCACCAGGTCGATCCCCGCCGGCTGGCCGCCGCTCTGCTGACGGCCTGCGAACGGGCTGGGGTGGTCTTCCACCGCGACTGGGCGGAACGCCTCGGGGTGGCACGGGACCGGGCCACCGGAGCCCTCCTCGCAGCCGGTACGGAGCTGGCCGCCGACCAGGTCGTACTCGCCTCGGGCAGCCTCAGCGGGCGGCTCGCCGGGCTGCCGGACGAGGTCGTTCCCCCGGTGCGGCCTGTGAAGGGACAGGTGCTCCGGCTGACCGTGCCCGCCGCTTACGCACCGTTCCTCACCCGCACCGTGCGGGCCGTGGTCCGGGGCGGCCATGTCTATCTCGTCCCGCGCGAGAACGGCGAGCTCGTCGTCGGCGCGACCAGCGAGGAGATGGGCTGGGACACCACCGTCACGGCGGGCGGGGTGTACGAGCTGTTGCGCGACGCCCACGAGCTGGTGCCCGGCATCACCGAACTACCGCTCGCCGAGACCCGGGCCGGCCTTCGCCCCGCCTCCCCCGACAACGCCCCGCTGCTCGGCCCCACCGCTCTGCCCGGCCTCCACCTCGCCACCGGCCATCACCGCAACGGCGTACTGCTCACCCCCGTCACGGGTGACGCGATGGCCGAGCTGCTGACCACCGGCGAGCTGCCCGCCGTGGCCCGCCCCTTCACCGCCGGACGATTCGCACCCGCCGCCGTACGTCAGGAGCAGCCCGCATGACCGACTCCCTTCCGCTCACCGTCTCCGTGAACGGCGATCCCCGTTCGATCGCCGCGGGCACCACCCTGGAGACCCTTGTGGCGACTCTCACCGCGGCGCCCTCCGGGGTCGCCGCGGCCCTCAACGAGACCGTCGTCCCGCGCAGCCGCTGGTCCGCCGCCACCCTCGCCGACGGCGACCGCGTCGAGGTCCTCACCGCGGTCCAGGGAGGCTGACCGTGTCCGACGATCTCTTCACCCTCGGCGGCACCACGTTCGGCTCCCGGCTGATCATGGGAACAGGCGGGGCGCCCAGTCTCGACGTGCTCGAACGCTCCCTGACGGCGTCCGGCACCGAGCTGACCACCGTCGCGATGCGCCGCCTCGACCCGACCGTGCAGGGCTCGATCCTCTCCGTCCTCGAACGCCTCTCGATCCGCGTCCTGCCGAACACGGCGGGCTGCTTCACCGCGGGCGAGGCCGTGCTGACCGCCCGGCTGGCCCGCGAGGCACTGGGCACCGACTGGATCAAGCTGGAGGTCGTGGCCGACGAGCGGACTCTGCTGCCCGACCCGATCGAGCTGCTGGACTCCGCGGAGACCCTGGTGGACGACGGGTTCACCGTCCTGCCGTACACCAGCGACGACCCGGTGCTCGCCCGGAAACTGGAGGACGTGGGATGCGCGGCGATCATGCCGCTCGGCTCCCCCATCGGCTCCGGGCTCGGCATCCGCAATCCGCACAACTTCCAGCTGATCGTCGAGCAGGCCCGGGTTCCGGTCATTCTCGACGCGGGCGCCGGGACCGCCTCGGACGCGGCCCTCGCGATGGAGCTGGGGTGCGCGGCGGTGATGCTGGCGTCGGCGGTGACCCGGGCGCAGGAGCCCGAGCTGATGGCGGCGGCGATGCGGCACGCGGTGGACGGCGGACGGCTGGCGTACCGCGCTGGCCGGATCCCGCGTCGCCACTTCGCCGAGCCCTCCTCACCAGCGGAGGGGCGGGCGGTGCTGGACCCGGAGCGGCCGGCGTTCTGAGCGCGCGTCCGCCGGGTCCGTACGCTGCTGAAGCGCATGTCCCTGTCACGGCTCGGCTGCAGTGAGGACCCGGGATCGCCCCGGCCCGTCGGTCGTGTCCGCGGTGGCTCGTAGACTCGGCTGCGTGGATAAAACCCTCCAGGACCCGCTTGTCGGGCAGCTCCTCGACGGCCGTTACCGCGTCGATGCCCGCATCGCCGTGGGCGGGATGGCCACGGTCTACCGGGCCATGGACACCCGGCTCGACCGGGTACTCGCCCTCAAGGTGATGCACCCGGCGCTCGCGACCGACGCCTCGTTCGTCGAGCGCTTCATCCGCGAGGCAAAGTCGGTGGCCAGGCTCGCCCACCCCAATGTGGTCGCGGTCTTCGACCAGGGCGCCCAGGGGGCGTACGTCTACCTGGCGATGGAGTACGTCGCAGGCTGCACGCTGCGCGACGTCCTGCGCGAGCGCGGCGCCCTGCAGCCGCGCGCCGCCCTGGACATCCTGGAGCCGGTCCTCGCCGCACTCGGTGCCGCACACCGGGCGGGGTTCGTGCACCGCGACATGAAGCCGGAGAACGTCCTGATCGGGGACGACGGCCGGGTGAAGGTCGCGGATTTCGGCCTCGTACGGGCTGTGGGCGCGGTCACGAACACCACCGGTTCCGTCCTGGGCACCGTCTCCTACCTCGCCCCCGAGCAGATCGAGCACGGCACGGCGGACACCCGCGCCGATGTGTACGCCTGCGGTGTCGTGCTGTACGAGATGCTGACGGGCGCCAAGCCGCACACCGGCGACTCCCCCGCCCAGGTCATCTACCAGCACCTCAACGAGGACGTCCCGGCCCCCTCGGCCGTCGTCCCCGGGCTCGCGGTCGAGCTGGACCGCCTGGTCGCGAGCGCCACCGCCCGTGACCCCGAGAGCCGCCCGTTGGACGCGGTGGCCCTGCTGGCCGAGGCCCGCACCGCGCGCGCCGCGCTCACCGACGAACAACTGGACGCCGTACCGCCGCAGTCCCTCGCCGAGGTGCACGACGGCGCCGAGGACCGCACGAGTGTGATCCCCCGGGTACTCCCGGACGGTCAGGGCACGGCCCACCACACCAGCCGGCTGGAGATGCCCCCGCCGCTGCCGCCCGAGCAGGCCCGACGCGGGCCGCGGCGCGGAATGCTTGCCGCGATCATCGCCGTGCTGCTGGTGCTCGGGGCCGGTGCCGGTGTCTGGTACATCAACTCGGGACAGTTCACCCGGGTCCCCTCGCTGCTCGGCCAGACCGAGAAGGAGGCCGGGCAGCGGCTCTCCGACTCCGGGCTGGAGCTGAAGAGCGTCAAGCGGGCCTACAGCGACAGCGTCGAGCGCGGCAGGGTCATCGACAGCGATCCGAAGTCCGGCGCCCGGATCCGGGGCAACGGCTCGGTGACGATCACCGTGTCGCGCGGCCCGGAGATCGTGAAGGTGCCCGCCGTCGAGGGCACCGCGCTGGCCGAGGCCAGGCAGGCGCTGAAGAAGAGTGGGCTGGTGCCCGGCATGGTCACCAGGGAGTTCAGCACGGAGTTCGACCGGGGCGACGTGATCCGTACGGATCCCGGAGCGGGCGCCGAGCGCCACCCCGACTCCGCGGTCGCCCTGGTCGTCAGCAAGGGCAGCCCGGTCGATGTCCCCGATGTCACCGGACTGTCGGTCCAGGACGCCACCGCCGCACTGGACGAGGAAGGACTGAAGGCCAAGGTGCTGCCCGGCCGCGTCAACTCTCCCGAGGCCGAGGGCGACATCGCGCACCAGTCCCCGGGCCAGGGTGCCCAGGCCGCCGAGGGCGACACCATCACGCTCACGGTCTCCAAGGGCCCGCGGATGATCGACGTACCGGACGTCACCGGCAAGGACGTCGACGAGGCGACGAGGCTGCTGAAGGCGGCGGGCTTCGAGGTCAAGGTCGACCGCCCGTTCCTCTCCTTCAGCGACAAGATCGCGAGTCAGTCCGTGGCCGGCGGCAAGCAGGCCCCCGAGGGCAGCACCATCACCATCAAGACCAAGGGGCTCTAGATCCATATGCGCAACCCCGTCGGCGGCCATGTCCCCGTGGCCGGCGGCCTCGCGAAAATCGGCCTGCCCTACGCCCGCGAGATGGGGGCGGAGGCCGTCCAGGTCTTCGTCGCCAATCCACGCGGCTGGGCCACGCCCACCGGGAACCCGGCGCAGGACGAACAGTTCCGCGCCGAGTGTGCCGCCGAGTCGATACCGGCCTACGTCCACGCCCCGTACCTGATCAATTTCGGCTCGCACACCGAGGCCACCGTGGAGAAGTCTGTGGACTCGCTGCGCCACTCCCTGCGCCGGGCCCGTGAGATCGGCGCCCTGGGCGTCGTGGTGCACACCGGCTCGGCGACCAACGGCCGGCCACGCGCGGAGGCCCTGGCGCAGGTACGGACGCACATGAGGCCGCTCCTCGACGAACTGACCCATGACGACGACCCGTATCTGCTGCTGGAGTCGACCGCCGGACAGGGATTCTCGCTCTGCTCGCGGGCCTGGGACTTCGGCCCGTATTTCGAGGCGCTCGACGCCCACCCCAAGCTCGGCATCTGTCTCGACACCTGCCACATCTACGCGGCGGGGCACGATCTGGCGGGCCCCGCGGGCATGAGGCAGACGCTCGACCTGCTGGTGGACACGGTCGGCGAGGGGCGGCTGAAGCTGATACACGCCAATGACTCCAAGGACGTGGTGGGAGCCAACAAGGACCGGCACGAAAACATCGGCGCCGGGCACATCGGCGAGGAGCCGTTCCGGGAGCTGTTCGCCCATCCGGCGACGGCGGGAGTACCGCTGATCATCGAGACGCCGGGCGGCAAGGAAGGCCATGCGGCGGATGTGGCGCGACTGAAGGGACTGCGCGACTGCGGCTGACCGCGAAACCCAATACAGGAATACCCCTAGGGGGTATATGGTTCCTGTTGTCGACAGGAACCGCTACCGGCCTTGGGGGATCGCCATGCAGCACGACACGCGCGACGGAGAGCACCAGCACCACGAGCACCACGGGCAGAGCCACGAGCACCACGGGCACCACGGGCAGGCCCACGACGGCAGCAGCCACGCCAACCACTCGGCTCACGCCGGCCACACTGCGCACTCCCTCGGCCGGGTCGACTGGGCCATGGCCGCGCGCGCCACACTGCACTGCCTCACCGGATGCGCCATCGGCGAGATCCTCGGCATGGTGATCGGCACGGCGCTCGGCTGGGGCAACACGGGGACGATGGCCCTCGCGATCGTCCTGGCGTTCTTCTTCGGCTACACGCTGACGCTGCGCTCGATCCTGAAGGCCGGCGTCGACTTCCGTGCCGCGTTCCGGGTCGCCCTGGCCGCCGACACCCTCTCGATCGCGGTGATGGAACTGATCGACAACGGCGTGATCGCCCTGTGGCCGGGCGCCATGGACGCACAGCTCGCCGACACACTGTTCTGGGGAACGCTCATAGTGTCGCTGGCCGTCGCCTTTGTCGTCACCACACCGGTCAACAAGTGGATGATCGGCCGCGGCAAGGGCCACGCGGTGGTGCACCAGTACCACCACTGAGGACGGCCCCGCACCGGGACCATCAGGTCAGAGCTCGGGGCCTTCCCCGGGCTCTTCCTGGTAGGAGTAGCGCTGCTCGCGCCACGGGTCGCCGATGTTGTGGTAGCCGCGCTCCTCCCAGAAGCCCCGGCGATCGGCCGTCATGTACTCGACGCCCCGGACCCACTTGGGCCCCTTCCAGGCATACAGGTGCGGTACGACGAGGCGCAGCGGGAAGCCGTGCTCCGCGGTGAGCAGCTCACCGCCCTTGTGGGTGGCGAAAAGTGTGCGGTCCGAGGTGAAGTCGGCGAGCCGCAGGTTAGAGCTGAATCCGTATTCCGCCCAGACCATCACATGCGTGACCTGGGGCGCGGGTGGCGCGAGCTCCAGAATCGTGCGGGCGAGGACCCCGCCCCATTCGGCCCCGAGCATGCTGAATTTCGTGACGCAGTGCAGATCGGCGACGACCGAGGAGAACGGCAGGGCCGAGAACTCCTGATGGTTCCAGCAGTGCTTCTCGCCGTCCGCGGTGGCCCCGAAGACCCGGAACTCCCAGCGATCGGGCTTGAACTTGGGAACGGGCCCGTAGTGGGTAACCGGCCAACCGCGCTGCAGTCGCTGACCCGGCGGAAGCTCGGACTGCTCTGATTCGCGGTATTCCCGGCTTTCCGGCTGACCCATGCCTCCATGGTGACAGACAGGCAGGGGTGGTCATGACCAGGGTAGCGACTATTCGGGCAACTCATACTAAGCATGCACTTACTGGACGGCTGGGGGGTGCGGTGCGAGGATGCGGCCAACGTGCCCAGTTCACCGGTTGGAAGGAGCCTCTGCGATGCAGGGCGACCCCGAGGTCCTCGAGTTCCTGAACGAACAGCTGACCGCCGAATTGACTGCCATCAATCAGTACTTCCTGCACGCAAAGATGCAGGACAACTTCGGCTGGACGAAGCTCGCGAAGTACACCCGGTCCGAGTCGTTCGACGAGATGAAGCACGCCGAGACCCTGACGGACCGCATCCTCTTCCTCGATGGACTCCCCAACTACCAGCGGCTCTTTCATGTGCGCGTGGGTCAGACGGTCACCGAGATGTTCCAGGCCGACCGCCAGGTCGAGGTGGAGGCGATCGACCGGCTCAAGCGCGGTATCGAGTTGATGCGCGGGAAGGGCGACATCACGTCCGCAAATATCTTTGAATCGATCCTGGAGGACGAGGAGCATCACATCGACTACCTCGACACCCAGCTGGAACTGATCGAGAAGCTCGGCGAGCCGCTCTACATCGCGCAGCAGATCGAGCAGCCCGACAGCTGAGCCCGGGACGGTCGAGTCCGGGACGGCAGGTCCCGGAGAGCCGGGTTCAGGCCGCGTCGGGGAGCCGGATGCCCGGGACCGGACCGGAACCGATGTCCGGGATCCGTCCGGAGGCGGTGCCCGAACCGGTGCGGGGGGCCGCGCCCGGTGCGGTCGAGAGGGTCTGCCCAAGGGCGTCACCGGGGGCCTGCTTCTGGTCCAGCAGTTCCCGGCGCGCGCACGCACCGCGGCCGAGCATCGCCTGAATCCGGCGGACACAGCCACCGCAGTCGGTGCCCGCCTTGCAGGCGTTGGCTATCTGGCGGGGGGTACACGCCCCGGCGTCCGCATGTTCCTTGACCTGCTGCTCCGTAATACCGAAACACGAGCAGACGTACACGCGGTTCACCTCCCCGGCAGGATGGGTCATGGATGCCACCCCGCTGAACGGTGAGGCTTACCTAACCTTACCTGGCGCCCCGTACCGGTAAAAGTCCCGGAATGCCCTGTGGGGCACGGATCACATCGATCCGTGCCCCACAGTCGTATGCGCGCTACCTGTCGTGACGGCTACTGGTCCCGGTACATCTCGGCGACCAGGAACGCCAGGTCCAGCGACTGGCTGCGGTTGAGGCGCGGGTCGCAAGCGGTCTCGTACCGCTGGTGCAGGTCGTCCACGAAGATCTCGTGGCCTCCGCCGACGCACTCCGTGACGTCGTCACCGGTGAGCTCGACGTGGATGCCGCCCGGGTGCGTACCGAGGCCCTTGTGCACCTCGAAGAAGCCCTTGACCTCGTCCAGGACGTCGTCGAAGCGACGGGTCTTGTGGCCGGAGGCCGCCTCGAAGGTGTTGCCGTGCATCGGGTCGGTGACCCAGGCGACGACCGCACCGGAGGCGGTGACCTTCTCGACCAGCGCGGGGAGCTTGTCGCGGACCTTGTCGGCGCCCATCCGGACGATGAAGGTCAGCCGGCCGGGCTCGCGGTCCGGGTCGAGGCGGTCGATGTAGCCGAGCGCCTCGTCGACGGTGGTCGTCGGGCCGAGCTTGATGCCGATGGGGTTACGGATCTTCGAGGCGAACTCGATGTGCGCGCCGTCCATCTGACGGGTGCGCTCACCGATCCAGACCATGTGACCGGAGGTGTCGTACAGCTCACCGGTACGCGAGTCGATGCGGGTCAGCGCCGACTCGTAGTCCAGCAGCAGCCCCTCGTGCGAGGAGTAGAACTCGACCGCCTTGAACTCGGCCGGGTCCGTGCCGCACGCCTTCATGAAGTTCAGCGCGTTGTCGATCTCGCGGGCCAGCGCCTCGTAACGCTGACCGGACGGGGACGACTTGACGAAGTCCTGGTTCCAGGCGTGGACCTGGCGCAGGTCGGCGTAACCACCGGTGGTGAAGGCGCGGACCAGGTTCAGCGTGGAAGCGGACGCGTGGTACATCTGCTTCAGCCGGTCCGGGTCGGGGACGCGGGCCTCCTCGGTGAAGGCGAAGCCGTTGACGGAGTCGCCTCGGTAGGTCGGCAGGGTCACGCCGTCGCGGGTCTCGGTCGACTTGGAGCGCGGCTTGGAGTACTGGCCGGCGATCCGGCCCACCTTGACGACGGGCACGGAGGCCGCGTAGGTGAGGACGGCGCTCATCTGGAGCAGCGTCTTCAGCTTGGCCCGGATGTGGTCGGCCGACACGGCATCGAAGGCCTCGGCGCAGTCGCCACCCTGCAACAGGAACGCCTCGCCCTTGGCGACGGCTCCCATGCGGGCGCGCAGCTGGTCACACTCGCCCGCGAAGACGAGCGGCGGATACGACGCGAGGTCCGCGAGTACATCGCGCAGAGCCTCGGCATCGGGGTACTCAGGCTGCTGCGCCGCGGGAAGGTCTCGCCAGGTGTTGCCACCGGCGACGGAGGTATTGGCGTTCACGGTCACAACCACAACATTACGGGTTCCAGGGGGGCATCCATCCGCACGCTCAACAGTTGAGACGCGCGCCCGGACGGACCGGGCGTCCGATAGGGTTCGGACATGTTCGCGCAGACGCACCAGAACTGGTGGTGGACCGCTCATCCGGCGGCCCACTGATTCATCGCGCGACAGACCACGCGAAGGCCGCCCGAGGGGCGGCCTTCTCTGCGTGTCGGGGCCGTTCCTCCATCCGGAAGGAACACCACCCCATGCCTCATCGCACCGTATCCGTCCTCGCCAGGCTGGTCCGGGACGACTGCCCGCCGTTCGCGCTGCTGCGCAGGCGCACCCCTGGTCACGACCACGACATCGTCGAGGTGCTGATCGGCGGGGTCCGGGAGGCCGACCGGCTCGCCGGTCTCCCGGTCGGACCGCAGCCCTCGCTCGCCCTGGTGCCGTTCCGGCAGATCGCCGAGCGCGGATTCGACGTGCGCGACGACGGGACGCCGCTGTCCGTGCTGGTCGCGGACGAGACGTACGAGCTTCCGCTGGACGAGGTGCTCGCCGCGCTGCCCACCCATGACGTACGGGTCGAGGGCGGCGCCTTCGACGTCCCCGACGAGGAGTACGCCGGCATCGTCCGACGGGTCATCGAGGACGAGATCGGGCAGGGCGAGGGCGCGAACTTCGTCATCCGGCGGACCTTCCAGGGCGGCATCCCGGGGTTCGGGCGGGCTGACGCGCTGGCTCTGTTCCGTCGGCTGCTGGCCGGTGAGCGGGGTGCGTACTGGACGTTCGTCGTGCACACCGGGGAGAGGACGCTGGTCGGCGCCAGCCCTGAGGTGCATGTGCGGATGTCCGGCGGGACGGTCGTGATGAACCCGATCAGCGGAACGTACCGCTACCCCGCCGAAGGGCCGACCGCCGAGAGCCTTCTGGCCTTCCTCGGCGACCGCAAGGAGACCGAGGAGCTCTCCATGGTGGTCGACGAGGAACTGAAGATGATGTGCACCGTCGGCGACATGGGCGGCGTGGTGATCGGGCCGCGGCTCAAGGAGATGGCGCATCTCGCGCACACCGAGTACGAGCTGCGCGGGCGCTCCTCGCTGGATGTGCGGGAGGTGCTGAAGGAGACCATGTTCGCCGCGACCGTCACCGGCTCGCCCGTGCAGAACGCGTGCCGGGTCATCGAGCGGTACGAGCCCGGCGGCCGCGGCTACTACGCGGGCGCGCTGGCCCTGCTGCGGCAGGAGCCGGGCGGCGCACAGACCCTGGACTCGCCGATCCTGATCCGAACCGCCGACATCGCAGCCGACGGACGGCTGCGAGTGCCGGTCGGGGCGACGCTCGTACGCCACTCCGATCCGGACAGCGAGGTCGCCGAGACCCACGCGAAGGCGGCGGGGGTACTGACCGCACTGGGCGTGCGGCCGGGACTGCCTCGGACGGAGGGGACGCGTCCGCGACTGGCCGGCGACCCCCGGGTGCGAGCCGCCCTGGACGCCCGGCGGGACGGGCTCGCGCCGTTCTGGCTGCGGATGCAGGAGCGCACACAGGAGCTCTCCGGCCATGCGCTGGTGATCGACGGGGAGGACACCTTCACCGCGATGCTGGCGCATCTGCTGCGCGCCTCGGGCCGCGAGGTGTCGGTGCACCGCTACGACGAGCCGGGGCTGCGCGAGACCGTCCGGGCGCACACGGGCCCGGTCGTGCTGGGCCCCGGGCCCGGGAATCCGGCCGACACCGGCGATCCGAAGATGCGGCTGCTGCGCGAGTTCGCCGCGGAGCTGGTACGGGAGCACCGGCACGGGCTGCTGGGGGTGTGCCTGGGCCATGAACTGATCGCGGCGGAGCTGGGTCTGGAGATCGTCCGCAAGACCGTGCCGTACCAGGGTGCGCAGACCCGGATCGAGCTGTTCGGGCGCCCGGAGACGGTCGGTTTCTACAACAGCTTCACCGCACGTTGCGATGATGAGACGGTCGCCGAGCTGGCCGCGCACTCCATCGAGGTGAGCCGGGACGCGGCCACCGGGGAACTGCACGCGCTGCGCGGGGGCGGGTTCGCGTCGGTGCAGTTCCACCCGGAGTCGGTGCTGACGCTGCGCGGCGCGTCGATCGTCGCCGAGCTGCTGGCAGGACTGCCCGTGCCCGGCTGACCGCGGACGCGGACGGGGCTCCGGAATCCGCCGAGGCGGTCCGGGGCCCCAGGGCCTTTCTTTCGGATCAGGCCGGGCTGAAACACGCCCTGGGTGTTCTGTCCCGGGAGGTTGTGGACGGGTGATGCAGGTCTCGGCTGAGGGATCTTGAACAGATGCGGGCCTTCCGGGTTCGGTGTGGATACGGTCCGTATCCCCGGTGCGCCGCTCGCACTCGGCCGAAGAAGACGCCGGACTCCGCGTAGAACGCCGGATCGAACGTCTTGAGCCGGGCGGTCGCTTCGGCGATCGGCACCCGCACCGGTCTCACGCTCCACCGGGCCGCGCCAGCCGTCCCGGAAGCCGATGAAGTCGTAGCCGTACTCCTGCACACCCTCGGACGCCGTCGGGCTCAGGCGTCGTCGAGGCCACGCTCGATCGCATACCGCACGAGCTCCACCCGGTTGTGCAACTGGAGCTTGCCCAGGGTGTTCTGGACATGGTTCTGGACGGTGCGGTGCGAGATGACCAGCCGCTCGGCGATCTGTTTGTACGAGAGTCCCTTGGCGACCAGCCGCAGCACCTCGGTCTCCCGGTCCGTCAGCTGCGGCGCCTTCGGCTCGTCCGATGCGACGGGCGCGGACTCGGATGCCAGCCTGCGGTACTCGCCGAGCACCAGGCCGGCGAGGCCCGGGGTGAAGACCGGGTCGCCGACGGCGGTGCTCCGCACGGCTTCGGTCAGCTCCTGCGTACTGGCCGACTTGAGCAGATAGCCGGTGGCACCGGACTTCACCGCCTCGAGTACGTCGGCGTGCTCACCGCTCGCCGAGAGCACCAGGACCCGCAGGCCCGGGTGGGAACCGACGAGTTCCTTGCAGACCTGGGCGCCGGGCATCCCCGGCAGGTTCAGGTCGAGGACCAGGACGTCGGGGGTGACGGCCCTCGCCCGGCGCACGGCCTGCGGTCCGTCACCCGCGGTCGCCACCACGTCGAAGCCGGACTCGGCGAGATCGCGGGCGACGGCGTCGCGCCACATCGGATGGTCGTCGACGACCATCACCCTGATGGTCCGCTGCTCGGCGCCCGCGGTGTTCTCCGTACTCATCGGCCGGATCCTGCCTTCCCCCGTGAATCCTTCGGAACCTTCAACTCGACCTCGGTTCCCTGGCCGGGCACCGAAATCAACTCTGCTGTGCCGCCCAGGTCGCGCAGCCGCCCCCGGATCGACAGGGCGACCCCCATCCGGCCTTCCCCCTCGGCCTGGGCCAGCCGCCCCTCCGGGATGCCAGGTCCGTCGTCCCGGACCGTGACGATCACCTCGTCCGGCCAGTCCTCGACAAGTATCCACGCCTGGGCGTCCTGGCCGGCGTGCAGCCTGACATTGTCCAGGGCGGCACTGACAGCGGCCGCGAGTTCCTTCGCCGCCGCCGGGGCGAGCAGGACCGGAGCACCGGGCTCCGCGAAGCTGACCCGGGAGCCGGCGTGCGGGGCCAGCAGGGCGCGCAGATCGAAGTCCGCCGAACCGGATGGGGTGTCCTCCCGGTCGTCGACCTCGACCGTACGGACCACCGCGCCCTCGGAAGTGTCCTCGGAGACCCGGGTGGTGGGCACGAGACCGCTGGAGACGAGGGTACGCAGGGCGACTTCCTGCTCCCCTGCCATCCGGCCCAGCTCGGCGGCCTCGCCGCCCAGCGCCGTACCGCGGCGCTGCACCATGGCGAGGACCTGGAGCACGCTGTCGTGGATGTCACGGGCCAGCCGCTCCCGCTCCCGGGTCGCCGCCTCGATCTCCAGGGCGCGGGCGAGAGTGCGCTCACTGGCGCGGGCAACCTCGACGACATACCCCACGGCGATGGAGGCGACCCAGACCAGCAGCACGTTGTGGAAGGTGTCCCGGCTGGGTTCGCCGCGCTCGATGATGTTGGCGACGGCGACGAAGGTGGAGGCCACCGCCGCCCACCGCCAGCCGCCCTTGATCGCGAACGCCAGGACGGAGCCCGCGGTCCAGATGGACGGCAGGGTCGGGCCGTCGACGTGCTGGGCCTCGAAGTCGGCGAGCGGGGTGAGGAGGATGCCGACGAGGGCGAGGGCCAGGTCGGCGCCGAGGAAACGCTTGGTGCAGGCGACGGCGCCCGCGACCTTCGGGAGGGTGCCGAGCGTCCAGGCCGCCATCACCACCAGGAAGGCGATCGCCACCCACGGCCGGTCGTAGCGCGCCCGGCCGAAGACGGCGAGCAGGATCGCGTAGACCATCGTCAGAATCCGGTACGCGGTCAGTGCGCGCCACAGCGGCTGCTCGACCGACATCCGTAGGACCCGCTCGCGCTTGGCCATGCCCCCACCCCCCGACGGACGCCGACGCGGTGACGCGCCGGCTCTTCCGTCACCCTTCCGTGCCGGACTTTCTGCCCGCGCGCTTCTCTTCCTCCGCGCGGCGCTTCGCCTCGTCCGCGATCTGGCGCTTGGCAGCGGTCGCGTAGATGTCGACGTACTCCTGCCCGGAGAGCTTCATGATCTCGTACATCACCTCGTCGGTGACCGAGCGGAGAATGAAGCGGTCGCCCTCCATGCCGTGGTAGCGGCTGAAGTCGAGCGGCTCACCGATCCTGATGCCCGGACGCATCAGCTTGGGGATCACCTGACCGGGCGGCTGGATCTTCTCCGTGTCGATCATCGCCACGGGGATGACGGGTGCTCCGGTGGCAAGCGCCACCCGGGCGAGACCGCCAGGCTTGCCGCGGTACAGGCGGCCGTCGGGCGACCGGGTGCCCTCCGGGTAGATGCCGAAGAGACCGCCGCTCTCGATGACCTCTATACCGGCCTTGATCGCCGCCTCACCGGCACCGCGGGCACCGGACCGGTCCACCGGGAGCTGGCCGACGCCCTTGAAGAAGGCAGCGGTCAGCTTGCCCTTCACGCCGGGCGCGGTGAAGTACTCGGATTTGGCGATGAAGGTGACCTTGCGGTCCAGTACGGCCGGCAGGAAGAAGGAGTCGGAGAACGAGAGATGATTGCTCGCGAGTATCGCCGGCCCCTGAGCGGGGATGTTCTCCAGGCCCTCCACCCACGGCCTGAAGGCGAGCTTCAATGACCCGCCGATGGAGAACTTCATTGCGCCGTAGATCAACTCGGGTGCCTCCTGTGTGCTGTCGCACTGACCTTAACCCGTGATGCTGCCGCCGTTCCTGCCCGGCGCGGGGCCGAAGCACAGCCGTGACCGGTGACGGCCCTGGTCGGTGTCAGTCCGGTCGCGTACGGTGAAGTAATCCTTCTTGCACTCCCCCTTTCGCTCCCTTTCGAGCCTCAAGAACAGGAGACCCCGGTGCCGGTCCTTCCTGGAGCCGAGCCGTTCCGCCACGAGGGCGGAGAGGTCGGCGTCCTCCTCTGTCACGGATTCACCGGTTCGCCTCAGTCGCTGCGCCCCTGGGCCGAATATCTCGCGGAGCGGGGACTCACGGTCGCGCTGCCGCTGCTGCCCGGGCACGGCACCCGCTGGGAGGACATGCAGGTCACGGGCTGGCAGGACTGGTACGCGGAGGTGGACCGGGAGCTGCGGGCCCTGTCGGAGCGGTGCCGTCAGGTCTTCGTCTTCGGGCTGTCCATGGGCGGTGCGCTGTCGCTGCGGCTGGCGGCGAAGCACGGGGACGAGATCAGCGGTCTGGTGCTCGTCAATCCGGGCAACAAGGTGCATGGCCTGGCGGCCTACGCACTCCCGGTCGTCCGGCATCTGCTGCCGTCCACGAAGGGCGTGGCGAACGACATCGCCCGGGAAGGCTCCATCGAGATCGGCTACGACCGGGTGCCGCTGCACGCGGCGCACTCCCTGCGGAACTTCTTCCGGCTGGTCGACGCGGAACTGCCGCAGGTCACCCAGCCGCTCCTGCTGCTGCACAGCCCGCAGGACCATGTGGTGCCGCCGGCGGACTCGGCGCGGATCCTCAGCCGGGTGTCGTCCACGGATGTCGAGGAGATCCTGCTGGAACAGAGCTACCACGTGGCGACGTTGGACCACGATGCGGAGCGGATCTTCGACGAGAGCTACTCGTTCATCGGCCGCCTCGCTCCGAGCGTCGGGAAGAAGGGGAGCACGTCAGGTGGCTGAGCACGACGCGGAGCGCGCGGGCAGCGAGGAGGAGCGCGAACCGCGCCCCACCGAGGGAGCGGCCCTGCCCGAGGACGGCGCGGGTGCGCCACACGTACCCGGGGGTCCGGGCCAGGGTGACGCGCTCGACGAGGACGCCGCCTGGGAGGCGATCGTCGCGGGCTACGGCGAGGAGCCGCCGGACCCGCCGGGCGCCAAGCCGTTCAAGTCGATCGAGGACCTCGCGCTCCTGGAGGACGGCGATCGCAACATACTGGAGCCGGACAAGGGCATCGACAAGAAGAAGCCGCCGGAGCAGCCGCTCGGCAGCTCGGTCGTCTTCGCCCCCGGTGTCCGCGGTCCCCGCGACTACGAGGTGGCGGAGCCGGCGGACGGCGACGACGCGGACGACAGCGACGAGGGACACTTCGTCCCGCCGGAGCCGCCTCCGCTGCCGGAGGCCGATGTCACGGCGAAGTTCGCCTGGCTCGCGGTCGTCGGCGGACCGGTGCTGATGCTGCTCGCCGTGCTGTTGCAGTGGGAGATGACGTGGTGGCTCACCACGGTCTGCATCGGCGGTTTCCTGGGCGGCTTCGTCACCCTGGTCGCGCGGATGCAGCACGACGACGAGGATGACGACGACCCCGGGCGCGGCGCGGTGGTCTGAGCCGGCTCCACCGGATCAGGCCGCCCGAGGGTGTCCGGTCGTATGAGGGCGGGGCCAGGGCGTGTTTCGAAAGTAGCGTCCTCCGCCCGCCCGGCAGACGGGGCTTTCGAAAAGCGCCCTAGACGGGCGAGGAGAGGGCGGGCACCCTGAGCGCGGCCAGTACCGGCAGATGGTCGGTGGCCGCGCGCAGGTCCTGTTCCGTGACGCCGGGCAGTCCCGACGGGACTCCGCAGCCGAGGACTTCGATGCCTCTGCTCGCGAAGACCGCGTCGATGCGCAGGCGCGGATCGTGGGCCGGGAAGGTGAGTTCGCCACCCCACGGCCGGACGGACCGGGCGTCCTGGAGCCGCCCGGCCAGCAGCTGGAAGGCTTTCCCCTCCGGTGCGTCGTTGAGGTCGCCGGCCACGATGACGTGCTCGACCGCCATGGCGTCCAGCCGGTCGAGCAGCAGGTCCGCCTGGACCACGCGCTCCTCGTGGCGCAGGCTCAGATGGCAGCTCAGCAGGCCGATCCGGGTGCCCGCGATCCGTACCACCGCCGTGGCCAAGCCTCTGCGGTGCAGTCCGGGGGTGCGCGGCAGCAGCAGGTCCTCCGTGCGTTCCACGGTGGCGCGCAGCGAGCACAGGAGCAGCGGCCCGGCGGCGGTGGCGCCGCCGGAGAGGACCACCAGGTCGGTGTGGGCGGCGAGCCAGGCGGCGCGCTTGCGCCAGCGGAAAAAGCGCGGGGCCTCCTGGATGAAGACCAGATCGGGTGCGCAGGCGCGGATGACGCGGGCCAGTGCCTCAGGGTCGTCGCGCATCGACCGGATGTTGTAGCTGAGCACTCTGATGACGGCCGAACCGTCCGGCTCGGTACGGGAGTCGGGCAGCTCTGTCATAGCCATACGGCTCACCATACGACGGACGCCCGCCGCGCCCGGTGAGGGCG
>NZ_JBLVKW010000085.1:0-31401 GCF_048270745.1 Streptomyces sp. NPDC056231
TTTGTACTCACCCTCTCGGGCTTTCCTCCGGGCTTTCCCTTCGGTCTTGCGTTTCCGACTCTATCAGACTCTTTCGTGTCCGATTCCCGGTCGAAACGGGTTCCGCTTTCCAGTTCTTCGCTTTCGCGTTTCCCTTTCCGGCGAGTCCGACTCTATCAGGCCTTTTCCGTTTTCTTGACCAGCTGCCTGCAGGCATGCAGGCGCCGAATCCGAATTAAGGTCTGGGCTTGATAGTCGCTGCCGACCCCCGACTCAGTGTCGTGCTGGGGCCAGGCAGGAGCACGACAGTACAGGGATCAGGTAGTCGAGGCAAATCGTCGCCGGTGCACCTCTAGGTCCGCGAAGCCGCAGGACTCGGGCGGAACCGGGACTTCTTATGACTTACCCTGCTGAACAGTACGTCGTCCCTGACAGGCCGCGGCGGCGCCAAGTGAAGCTTCACCCCGGGAGGCTCCCCATGACCACTGTGACGTCACCTGTTGCCGGACGCGCCATCGGACTCGCGGCGGTACCCGACCCGGTCTTCTCCGGCGCGATGGTGGGACCCGGAACTGCCATTGATCCCGTGCGCGAACCGTCGGAGGCCGTTTCGCCGGTGGACGGAATCATTGTCTCCCTGCACCCGCACGCATTCGTCGTCGTGGACGAACAGGGGCACGGGGTGCTGACCCACCTGGGCATCGACACCGTGCAGCTCAATGGCGAGGGCTTCGAGCTGCTCGTCAACAAGGGGGACACCATCACGCGCGGTCAGGGCATCGTGCGCTGGAACCCCGTCGCCGTGGAGGAGGCCGGCAAGTCCTCGATCTGCCCGATCGTGGCGCTGGAGGCCACCGTCGAGTCGCTGTCCGACGTCCGTGAGGACGGGGATGTGCAGGTCGGCGACGCGCTGTTCGGTTGGCGGTGAAGCACCCGGCGCGGTATCAGGGAGTCGGTACACATGGCGGTGGCACGGGATCGCCGCACAATCGGAGACGGTGAAATGGAGACAACGCTGCGAGGCGTCGGCGTGAGCCACGGTGTGGCGATCGGCCAGGTTCGGCACATGAGCACGGCCGTGCTGGAGCCGCCGGCCAAACAGATCCCGGTGGAGGAGGCCGAGCGAGAGCAGGGACGTGCTCGACAGGCTGTGAACGCTGTTGCGGCCGACCTGAACGCGCGCGGCCATCTGGCCGGCGGCGAGGCACAGGCCGTGCTCGAGGCACAGGCCCTGATGGCGCAGGACCCCGAGCTGATGGCAGATGTGGACCGGCGGATCGCCGTCGGGAGCAGTGCCGAGCGTGCCGTGTACGACGCCTTCGCCGCCTATCGGGCTCTGCTCGCCGCTGCCGGGGAGTACCTGGCGGGGCGGGTCGCTGACCTCGATGACGTTCGCAACCGAATCGTGGCGCGGTTGCTCGGAGTGCCGATGCCGGGTGTACCGGACAGCGACGAGCCATACGTACTCATCGCACGGGACCTGGCACCTGCCGATACGGCGCTGCTCGACCCGACGCTGGTGCTCGGCTTCGTCACCGAGGAGGGCGGACCGACCAGTCACAGTGCGATTCTCGCGAGGGCGCTCGGTGTGCCGGCCGTAGTGGCTCTCCCCGGGGCCGGTGAGCTGGCCGAGGGCACCATGATCGCGGTGGACGGCAGCACCGGCGAGATATTCGTCGAGCCGAGCGACGAGAAGCGTGCCGAAATGGAGAGCGTCGCGGCGGCGCGCAAGGCTGCGCTGTCCGCCTCGACCGGTCCGGGTGCGACGTCCGACGGTCACAAGGTGCCGCTGCTCGCCAATGTGGGCGGGCCCGGCGATGTGCCGGCCGCGGTCGAGGCCGGTGCCGAGGGTGTGGGGCTGTTCCGTACGGAGTTCCTGTTTCTGGACGACAGCAAGCAGGCGCCGTCCGAGGAGAAGCAGGTCGCGGCGTACCGGGCGGTGCTGGAGGCGTTCCCCGAGGGGCGTGTCGTGGTGCGGGTGCTGGATGCCGGCGCGGACAAGCCCCTCGACTTCCTGACGCCGGCGGACGAGCCGAACCCGGCGCTGGGTGTGCGGGGACTCCGCACTCTGCTGGACCACCCGGAGGTGTTGCGGAGCCAGCTGACCTCGCTGGCGAAGGCCGCCGAGGGGCTACCCGTCCATCTGGAGGTCATGGCGCCCATGGTGGCGGACCGCACGGATGCGAGGGCGTTCGCCGACGCGTGCCGGGCGGCCGGGCTGCAGGCGAAGTTCGGCGCGATGGTGGAGATCCCGTCCGCCGCTCTCCGGGCCCGCTCGATCCTGCAGGAGGTGGAGTTCCTGTCGCTGGGCACCAATGACCTGGCGCAGTACACCTTCGCCGCCGACCGTCAAGTGGGTGCGGTGTCCCGGCTGCAGGATCCGTGGCAGCCCGCGCTGCTGGACCTCGTGGCACTGTCGGCCGATGCGGCCAAGGCCGAGGGCAGGAGCTGCGGTGTCTGTGGTGAGGCCGCCGCCGACCCGCTGCTCGCCTGCGTGCTGACCGGTCTGGGGGTCACCTCCCTGTCGATGGGCGCCGCGTCCATTCCTTATGTCCGGGCCACGCTGGCGAAGCACACGCTCGCGCAGTGCGAGCGTGCCGCTGCCGCCGCGCGCGCCGCGGATTCCGCCGATGAGGCTCGGCTCGCGGCTCAGACGGTGCTGTCGGGCGAGTAGGTCCGCACAGCCGGTCATGAAGGGGCTCCCGCCACAGGTGGCGGGAGCCCCTTCATCTGTCAGTGGTGGGTCTCCGGTGCGTCGGCACCGATGTCGAAGCCGGCGCAGTACTCCACGCCCGACTCCGGTGAGACCGGGTCTCCGGTGTCCGCGTCGGTGCAGTAGGCGCTGAAGACCTCTCCGGCGGTAAGCGGCACGAGGCTGCCGCGGGTCAGTCGCCAGCCGTGGACGCGGTCCGGGGTGCCGGGGTTGCTCGTACGCAGTACGAGTCCTCCGTGACTTTCGAGGGCGACAGCGACGGCGAGGACGGTGACGAACTCTGCTCCTTCTCCGGATTCGAGTCGGGCCGGCCCCGTCGCGCCGCGCTCGGTGTGGAGGACGGCGAGCAGTTGCTCGTTCTCCGTGGGGGTGCTGCAGACGAGATGGTGGGTGCCCGGGCCCGCCGTTTCCAGGGTGCGCATCAGGAGGTGGGAGGCCCGGTCGAAGGCAGCGCGGCCGATGTCCTGGCCGCAGTCGGCGCATTCACCGAGGTCGGCCAGGAGCACCGTGGCGTACTCCCAGGTGGCCTGGCGGACCGCTCGGGAGACAAGGAGCGGGATCAGGGTGTCGATGGGTTGCCCTGTGTAGGCGACGGTGGCTCCGGCAGCCGCGACTTCGGCGGTGAAACGGCTGCGGCTGGCCGGGGCGTCGGGCGCGAGCCCGGATTCCGCACAGTATTCCGCGTACTCCTCGGGATCGAAGAGGGCGACCGTGGTGTGCACGCCCTGGGCCGCGAGGATTTTCAGCAGGCCCTCAACCTGCTGCAGATAGACGGCGTGGTCGTCGAAGGTGAAGGTGCGGTAGCGCCGCATGGCCGCGAAGTCCTGCTCGTCGGCCAGGAGGCCGATGGTGCTCGGTGCTTCGCGGCGCAGCGTGCGTCGCATGGACGTGGTGTTCCTGGTCTTTCCGGTGTGCGCCATGAGTCCCCCAGTGCGCTGTCGAACATTGCTCACTCAGAGTAATCACGGGCACTGACAGTGCGGACCGTCAGTGGCGCTTGCGGGCCAGGTCCTCGTAGAAGTGGAGCAGTTCGAGGTTGTCGATCGAGCCGGGGTTGACGGCCTTGGCCAGCTCCGTTCCCTGGAGGAGGCGCTTGACCGGAACCTCGACGCGCTTGCCGGTGAGGGTGTGCGGAATGCCAGGTACCTCGATGACCTCGTCCGGGACGTGGCGCGGCGAGAGGTTGTCGCGGATGGTCTGTTTGATCCGGCCGCGCAGGCCGTCGTCGAGGGCGGAACCGTCGGCGAGGTGGACGAAGAGCGGCATCCAGTACCCCCCGTCGGGCTCCTCGATGCCGATGACCAGGGACTCGCGGATCTCGGGGAGGCGTTCGACCGCTTCGTAGATGTCGGCGGACCCCATCCGTACCCCCTGCCGGTTGAGGGTGGAGTCGGAGCGGCCGTGGATGATGACCGAGCCGCGGTCGGTGAGGGTGATCCAGTCGCCGTGGCGCCAGACGCCGGGGTACATCTCGAAGTAGCTGTCGCGGTAGCGGCTGCCGTCCGGGTCGTTCCAGAAGTGGATGGGCATGGAGGGCAGCGGGTTGGTGACGACCAGTTCGCCGACCTCGCCGATGAGCGGTTTGCCTGCAGGGTCCCAGGACTGGAGGTCCGTACCGAGGCAGGGCGCCTGGAGCTCGCCGATGTGTACGGGCAGGGTGGGGACCGCGCCGGCGAAGCAACTGCAGACGTCCGTGCCGCCGCTGACGGAGGCGATCCAGAGGTCGTCCGCGACCTCGTCGTGGAGCCAGCGGAAGCCGTCGGGCGGGAGCGGGGACCCGGTGGTGGCCACGCACTGGATGCGTGAGAGGTCGAAGTCGCGGCCCGGGTGGATGTCTGCCTTGCGGCACGCCATGACGTAGGCGGCGGAGGTACCGAAGAGGGTGGCGCCTGTCTGTTCGGCGACGCGCCACTGGGCGCTGACATCCGGGTAGCCGGGGCTTCCGTCGTACAGCACGACTGTGGTGCCGGTGAGCAGGCCGGAGACGAGGAAGTTCCACATCATCCAGCCGGTGGACGTGTACCAGAAGAAGCGGTCGTCGGGCCCGAGGTCGCAGTGCAGTCCGAGCTGCTTGAAGTGCTCGATCAGGATGCCGCCCTGGGACTGGACGATCGCCTTGGGAAGCCCGGTGGTGCCGGAGGAGTACAGCACCCACAACGGATGGTCGAAGGGGACCTGCTCGAAGACGGGTTCGGTGTCCGCGGAGGTGAGTACGGACCATTCGAGGGCGCCTTCGGGGGCGGCGGTGCCCAGCAGCGGGATGTGGACGACGGCGCGCAGGGTGGGGAGTTCGCGGCGCAGTTCGGCGACCGTCTCGGAGCGGTCGTGTTCCTTGCCGCCGTAGCGGTAGCCGTCGACGGTGAAGAGGACGACGGGTTCGACCTGCTGGAACCGGTCGAGGACGCTGCGGGCACCGAAATCCGGGGCGCACGAGGTCCAGACGCCGCCGACGGCCGCGGTGGCGAGGAGCGCGACGACCGACTGCGGAATGTTGGGGAGGTAGCCGCTGACGCGGTCGCCGGGGCGGACCCCCAGGGCACGGAGTTCGGCGGCGAGGGAGCCGACCTGACGGCGGAGTTCGGACCAGCTGACGGGGACCTGGGTGTGGGTCTCGTCGACATGGAGGAGGGCCGGCGCGTCGGCGCGGAGGGGGTCCTCGGCGGTGCGCAGGGCGTGTTCCGCGTAGTTGAGGGTGGCGCCGGGGAACCACTGGGCCCCGGGCATCGTGCGGTCGCCGATGACAGTCTCGTACGGGGTGGAGAACCGGATGTCGAACCAGTCGGCGACGGCCTGCCAGAAGGTGTCCAGTTCGTCGACGGACCAGCGATGCAGCTCCGGGTAGCCGCCTTCGGCCGGCGCTCCGTACCGCTCGGCCGCCCAGCTCTGGAAGCGGGTGACCGCCGCGGCGGCGATGCGCTCGGGGTCGGGCTGCCAGAGGGGGGCTTCGTTCGCTGCTGAGGTCATGGGGCGGCTCCCTGGCTGTACGGCTACGCGGGGTGGGCGTGGTTCGCGCGCACACGTGCTGGGGTGTGCGCGTGAGGCGGCTTTCACGGACGATGCCATGTGATCGTCTTCCGCACCAGGGTTCACCGCCCATGGTTGTCTGTCCGGCTATGTGGTCAGGCCACGGGTGAACGGAAGTTGAACGGAGCCCGCTGCCGCCTCGTCGGGTGGCAGGGTGAGCTGCATGAACGGTCGTGACCTGGTGCGCTCGGTGAAGTTGGTGGGTTCGGTACGGGGGCTGCGCACGGTGCGCTCGGCCTGGCGTCGGCAGCGCGCGGATGCGCGGGCGCTGCCGCCCCGTGGTGCGGAGCGGGCGAGGGTGCCGGGTCTGCTGGTGGCGGCGGAGCCCGGGCCCGGTGGTGGTGTGGTCAGGTTCGCCCGTTCGGAGCTGAGTATCCGGGTTTCGGCGGGCGGTGCGGTGTTCTGGGCGTGGGACGGGGCGGAGCCGCTGCCGTCTTACGCGCTGTCCGGTCCGGCGCCGGAGCCGGATCCGCGTGCCGTGCTGGAGCCGGACAAGGACGGCGGCTGGCAGGTGGTGTCGGAGCGGCTGACCGTGGTGGTGTCGCGGCACGGGGCGGTGGAACTGCGCACGCCTGGCGGTGTGGTGCTCCGGCGGGAGCTGCCGCCGCGGTGGTGGGAGCCGGTGGCGGGGGGTTGCGCCCGGTGGGTGCAGCGGTCCCAGCTGCCGGCGGACGCCCGGTTCTTCGGGCTGGGCGGGCGAGGGGCGGGGCCGCGGCTGCGGGACGGTTCGTACGCGCTGTGGAACACCGACCCGGGAGGGCGCTTCGGGCCCGGTGACGATCCGCTGTATCTGACGATGCCGGTGCAGGTGGTGGTCTCGGACGCGGGGACGCATCTGGCGTTCCACGACAACACCTGGGCGGGGCGGGTGACGCTCAACGAGGGCGAGGAGGGCGCCGGGTCCGGGCATGACCGGCCTGGGGTGTGCGAGGTGCGGATGGACGGGGGGCCGCTGCGCTGCTGGGTGGTGGCGGGGACGCCGGCCCGGGTGCTTCAGGGCTGGACGGCTCTGACGGGTGCGCCGGCGCTGCCGCCGTCCTGGGCGCTGGGTCCGCAGCACGCCCGGTGGGGGTTCGGGAGTGAGCGGGAGGTGCGGCGGGTGGTCGCCGGGTACCGGGAGCGGGGGCTGCCGCTGTCCGTGCTGCATCTGGACATCGACCACTACGACGACCATCGGGTGTTCACCGTCGACCGTGAGCGGTTCCCCGATCTGGCGGGGCTGGCGAAGGAACTGCGGGAGGAGGACGGGGTGCGGCTGGTGTCGATCGTCGATCCGGCGGTGAAGGCGGAGCCGGGGAACGCGGTGTTCGACGCCGGTTCGGCGGTCGGAAGCTCCGGGGCGTTCGTGCGGGACGCCCGGGGGCGGGCGGTGCGCGGGGAGGTGTGGCCCGGGGAGTGCGTGTACCCGGACTTCACCGATCCGCAGGTGCGGGAGTGGTGGGGTGACCTGTACGGGGAGCGGCTGGCTCAGGGGTTCTCCGGGGTGTGGCACGACATGAACGAGCCGGTGTCGTTCACGGCCTTCGGTGAGCCGACGCTGCCGCGGTCGGCGCGGCACTGTCTGGAGGGCCTCGGGGGCGATCACCGGGAGGCCCACAACGTGTACGGGCTGGCGATGGCGCGGGCCGGGTATGAGGGGCTCCGCCGACTGCGTCCGAACGAGCGGCCGTTCCTGTTCACGCGTTCCGGCTGGGCGGGTATGCAGCGGTACGGGGGCACCTGGTCCGGTGATGTGGAGTCGGGCTGGCCGGGCTTGCGCACCTCGCTGGCACTGGTGCTGGGGCTCGGCCTGTGCGGGGTGCCGTATTCGGGCCCTGATGTCGGGGGGTTCGACGGGTCGCCGTCCCCCGAGCTGTATCTGAGATGGTTCCAGCTGGGTGCCTTTCTGCCGTTGTTCCGTACGCACTCGGCGATCGACGCGGGGCGACGGGAGCCGTGGGAGTTCGGGCCGGAGGTGCTGCAGCACGCGAGGGCGGCGCTGGTGGAGCGGGAGCGGCTGCGTCCGTACTTCGTGACGCTGGCGCAGCTGGCCCGGCTGACCGGTGCGCCGTATGTGCGGCCGCTGTGGTGGGGGGCGCCCGGGGACCGGGCGCTGCGGGACTGCGAGGACGCGTTTCTGCTGGGCGATGCGCTGCTGGTGGCGCCGGTGCTGCAGCCGGGCACGGATCGGCGGGGGGTGCGGCTGCCGCGGGGGCGGTGGTACGACACGGTGACCGGCGAGGTGTACGAGGGGCCGGGGCAAGTCCTGATCGATGCGCCGTTGTCGCGGATACCGGTGCTGGCGCGTGCGGGTGCGGTGATTCCGGTGCGGGGCGCGGACGGGGGGCTGGAACTGGAGGTGTGGGCTCCGGCTCCTGGGCGCACCGGGGGCGGACTGGTGGTCCGGGACGCGGGTGACGGATGGGAGCAGCCGGAGGTCGAGCGGTACACGTCGCGGCTGTCGGGCGGTCGGGTCGTGGTGGAACGGGACGGTGAGGAGGGTGGGGTGACCTGCCCGGTGCGGGTGCATGGGGTGTGATGCCGTCAGCGATAGCGGTAGCGCCCTTCGAACCAGGCGCGGGCAGCCCGGGTGTGCAGGGGGAAGGCCAGTTCGGCGGGGGCTCTGAGCAGGCTGTGGCCGGCTGTTTCGTCGGTGGGGACGGATGGCGGGAGCTCGGCGGCCGGGCGTTGCGGGAGGAGGCCGAAGAGGAGCAGGTGGCCGTCCGGGGCGCTGAGGGCGTCGGCGAGGCGGACGTCCTGCTGGTCGGCCTCGATGCCGGTCTCCTCGCGGAGTTCACGGACGACCGCGTGTTGCCAGTCCTCGCCGTGGTCGATGAAGCCGCCGGGCAGGGCGAGGCGGCCGAGCCGGGGCTCGATGGTGCGGGTAATGACGACGAGCCCGGTGCCCTGCCGGTCGGTGACGGGCAGCAGGGCGATGGCGACCGGGAGGGGGTTGTGGTAAGCGATGTCGCCGCAGGCGGTACAGGTGCGCGGCCAGGTCGCGGATCCCGGTGGGTACGGTGCTCCGCAGCTGCTGCAGTGGGAATCCTTCGCCGGTTGCTCCACCTGATTCCTCCGCTCGGTTCCCTTTTCGGGCGTGGACACGCGCGGACTGTAGCCGATCGCGCTTCCGGGACACCCATGACTCATGGATGATGCGCCCATGACAGGTATCGCTTCCGCTTTCCGTGTCCTGGCAGCCACTGCCGCCGCCCTGCTCGCCTTCTCCGCCGCCACCCCCGCGGCGCAGGCGAAGACCGAGCCGAAGGCGCCCGAGGAGTTCGTCGCACTGCGTTCGGTGGACCCCACGATCATCCAGGAGATGCGCTATCCCACCGGCCACAACTTCCTGGGCGAGCCGGTCGACGGGTACCGGCAGCCGATCTGCATCCTGACCCGGCCCGCGGCCCAGGCCCTGCACCGGGCACAGACGCGGCTGCTGCGCCAGGGTTACTCGCTGAAGGTCTACGACTGCTACCGGCCGCAACGGGCCGTCGATCACTTCGTACGCTGGGCCGAGGATCTCGACGCCGGGGCGATGAAGGGCGAGTTCTACCCCCGGGTCGACAAGACACGGCTGTTCGCGGACGGTTACATCGCCGAGAAGTCCGGACACAGCCGCGGCAGCACGGTGGACCTGACGCTGGTGAGGCTGCCCGCCGCGCCGACCAGGCCGTACGTGCCGGGCGAGCAGCTGATGCCCTGTTACGCGCCGCAGGCCGAGCGGTTCCCGGACAACTCGGTCGACATGGGCACGGGATTCGACTGCTTCGACACGCTGTCACACACCGACGACCCGCGGATCCAGGGTGTGCAGCGAGCCAACCGGCAGTTCCTGAAGACCACACTCACGGATGCCGGCTTCGTGAATCTGGCCGAGGAGTGGTGGCACTACACCTTCAAGCCGGAGCTGTTCCCGGACACCTACTTCGACTTCCCGGTGGCCCAGCGGTCCGTGGCAGGGCACTGAAGCCCGCGGCAGCGCGGTGGGACGCCGAATAGCCGGGACCACCCCCGTGGGTTCCGGCCATTCGTCCCTCCTCTCGGACGCGCACCGGCCGTATCCGGTTGCGCTCCCAGCCATTACGGTGCCCGTATGTCACAGCAGACGTTCCATTCGTACGAGGAGTTCTGGCCCTACTACGTGGCGATGCACTCCAGGGCGGCGACCCGGTGGGTTCATCTGACGGGGACCCTGACCGGGTTCGCGGTCACCGCCTACGGCCTGGCCCGTGGCCGGAAGCGGTATGCGGCGGCGCTGCCCCTGATCGGGTATGGCGCGGCCTGGCCCGCGCACTTCCTGATCGAGAAGAACAATCCGGCCACCTTTGGGCACCCCGCGTGGTCGCTGCGCGGCGATGTGCAGATGATCCGGATGATGCTGGCGGGGCGCGACGGGGAGTTGGCGGAGACCGCCGCCAAGTGGCTCGCCGAGAACCGCTGACCGTGGCACACTTCTGACGTTCCGTCAGATCCGTTGCCGGGGAGGGGGTTTGTCGCACACGCGCACACCCGTGGTGGCCGGGTGGTTCACCGAGGACAGCACCGAGGGGGGCTTCCGGCTGCTGGGCACCCGGTGTTCGGCCTGCTCGTCGGTCTTCTTCCCGCGCCAGGACGCGTTCTGCCGCAATCCGGGCTGCGCGGGCGGTGAGCTGGTCGAGACGCCGCTCTCCAATCGGGGCACCGTCTGGTCGTACACCGACGGCCGCTACCGGCCCCCCGCTCCGTACGTCTCCGACCCGGACGTGCCCTGGGAGCCGTACACCCTGGTCGCGGTCGAACTCGCGGCCGAGCGCATGGTGGTCCTCGGGCAGGCACCGCCGGGGGTGGGTGTCGGGGACCTCGCAGTCGGAATGACCGTCGAGGTGGTTCCGGGGGTGCTGGACGGCGACGCGCCGGACGGTGAGGGCACTGCGTGGACCACCTGGCACTGGCGGCCCGTGACCACCGACGGTGCGGTCCCGGACGGTGCGGCATGACCGGGGATGTGGCCGTCCTCGGGGCCGGGATGCATCCGTGGGGCAAGTGGGGGCGCAGTTTCGTCGAGTACGGCACGGTGGCTGCCCGGGCCGCGCTCGGCGATGCGGGGATCGGCTGGCAGGACGTGCAGTCGGTCGTCGGCGCCGACACGGTGCGCGGCGGCTATCCGGGCTATGTGGCCGGCGCGACCTTCGCGCAGGCGCTCGGCTGGCAGGGCGCCCGGGTCACCAGTGTGTACGCGGCCTGCGCGTCCGGTGCCCAGGCCATCAACACGGCCAGGGCACAGATCCTGGCGGGCATGGCGGACGTGGTGCTCGTGGTGGGTGCCGATGCGGCACCCAAGGGGTTCTTCGCCCCGGCGGGCGGCGACCGGCCCGACGACCCCGACTGGCTGCGCTTCCGGGTGCTCGGGGCGACCAACCCCGCGTACTTCGCGCTGTACGCCCGCCGCCGCATGGCGGTGTACGGGGACACCCCGGAGGACTTCGCGCTGGTCAAGGTGAAGAACGCGGCTGCCGGCACGCTGAACCGCAACGCCCGTTACCGGGCCCCGGTGACCGCCGAGCAGGTCGCCGCCTCCGCCGTGGTCGCCGACCCGCTGCGGCTGCTCGACATCTGCGCGACCTCCGACGGGGCGGCGGCCGTCGTTCTGTCGAGCATGGACTTCGCACGCCGGCGCGGCGCGGCCGACCCGGTCCGCATCCGCGCCGTCGCCACGGTGACGCCCACCTACCCGAAGACCGTGCTCGACCTTCCGGACATCGCAACCGATTCGGCGGTCGCGGTGGAAGCCGCTCCGGAGAGCTTCCGTGCCTCGATCGCCCGGGCGGCGTACGAGGAGGCGGGCATCGGTCCCGACGAACTGTCCCTCGCCGAGGTGTACGACCTCTCCACCGCCCTGGAACTGGAGTGGTACGAGGACCTCGGGCTGTGCGCGGCGGGAGAGGGCGCCAAGCTCCTACGCGAGGGGGCGACAGCGCTCGGCGGCCGCATCCCGGTCAATCCGAGCGGCGGGCTCGCTTCGTTCGGCGAAGCGGTACCGGCGCAGGCCATCGCGCAGGTCTGCGAGCTGACGTGGCAGCTGCGCGGCAGCGCGGCGGAGCGACAGATTCCGGGGGCACGGGCCGGAATCACCGCCAATCAGGGGCTGTTCGGGCACGGATCGGCGGTCGTCGCGGTCCGCTGAGATCTTCCGGATCCGTCCGCAACGCGTGGAAGCATCCGCTCCGTGCCCTGTGAACTGGGTTTGTTGTAGGCGTTCTTGACGGCCGATCAGCGCCGGTGAACACTCCTTGCTCAGTCGCTGCCGCCACTTCCGCTCTGCGGCAGTCCGACATGGTCACCACGCTCGTCACGGAAAGCCGGGCAGGGCAAGAACCTCCCTGCCCTCGGCCTCCGTAGCCATGGAAGCGACCGGCGAGACCCGCCGGACAACCCCTAGGAGCGCCATGAGCAATGGAGACATTTTCGTCGGGGAAGTCATCGGTACGGCGATCCTCATCCTGTTCGGCGCAGGTGTGTGCGCGGCCGTCACCCTCCACCACTCCAAGGCGAGAGCCGCGGGATGGGTGGTGATCGCCTTCGGCTGGGGCTTCGGTGTGCTGGCCGGTGCGTACACCGCGGCCCCGCTGTCCGGCGGGCATCTCAATCCGGCGGTCACGGTCGGCATCGCCGTCGACACCGGGAAGTGGGACAAGGTCCCCCTCTACATCCTGGGGCAGATGGTGGGCGCGATCATCGGTGCGCTGCTGGCCTGGCTCACGTACTACGCGCAGTTCCGCGCCAACGCGGACGAGAAGACGGCCGTGCCGACGCTGGGGATCTTCTCGACCGCTCCGGAGATCCGTAGTCCGGTGGCAAATCTCGTTACGGAGATCATCGCGACAGCCGGCCTGGTGCTGCCGATCCTGGCCTTCGGGGAGAACGCCGGGGTCGGGATCGGGCCGGTGGCGGGGGCAGGGGCCGGTGTCTACGGCTCCGGAATCTCCGTACTCCTGGTGTCCCTGCTGGTGGTGGGCATCGGACTGTCGCTCGGAGGACCCACCGGGTACGCGATCAATCCGGCCCGTGACCTCGGTCCGCGGCTGGTGCACGCACTGCTGCCGATACCGAACAAGGGAACCTCCGACTGGAGTTACTCCTGGATCCCGGTGGTGGGACCGCTGGTGGGCGGGCTCCTGGCGGGCATCGTCTTCCATGCCGCCTTCTAGGGATTCCGGTCATCCAGGTTCTGCCACTTCGGCTTCTCGACCTTGCGACAAGGGGACGTCATGACGGGCAGGTTTGTCGCCGCCATCGATCAGGGCACCACATCAAGCCGCTGCATCATCTTCGGTCAGGACGGCGCGATTGTCGCCGTCGACCAGCGCGAGCACCGCCAGATCTTTCCGAAACCCGGCTGGGTGGAACACGATGCCACCGAGATCTGGACCACGGTCCAGGCCGTGGTGGCGGGTGCGCTCGCCAATGCCGGGCTGCGGGCACAGCAGCTCAGCGCGCTCGGCATCACCAACCAGCGCGAGACGACCGTGCTCTGGGACCGGGCGACCGGGCAGCCCGTGCACAACGCCATCGTCTGGCAGGACACCCGTACCGCCGCCCTCTGCCATGAGCTCGGCGGCGCGGACGGTCAGGACCGCTTCCGGGACATTACCGGGCTGCCACTGGCCAGTTACTTCTCCGGCCCCAAGGCCGCCTGGCTGCTGGACCACGTACCGGGCCTGCGAAGCCGCGCCGAGCGGGGCGAGATCGCCTTCGGCACCATGGACTCCTGGCTGATCTGGAATCTCACCGGTGGCACGGACGGCGGCGTCCATGTCACGGACGTGACCAATGCGTCGCGCACGATGCTGATGAATCTGGAGACGCTGGAGTGGGATCCGTCGATCCTCACGGCGATGAACGTCCCGGCGGCGGTGCTTCCGGAGATCCGGTCGTCGGCGGAGGTGTACGGGACGGCGGTCGGCGCACTCGCCGGGGTGCCCGTGGCCTCCGCGCTCGGCGACCAGCAGGCGGCGGTCTTCGGACAGGCCTGTTACGAACCGGGTACCGCCAAGAACACGTACGGCACCGGGAGTTTCCTGCTCCTCAACACCGGTAACAGGCCCGTGCCGTCGAAGAGCGGGCTCCTCACCACGCTCGGCTACAAGATCGGCGACCAGCCCCCCGTCTACTGCCTGGAGGGCTCGATCGCGATCACCGGGGCGCTCGTCCAGTGGTTCCGCGACCAGCTCGGGATCATCCGGAGCGCCGAGGAGATCGAGACGCTGGCGGCGAGCGTCGACGACAACGGCGGGGCGTACGTCGTCCCTGCCTTCTCCGGGCTGTTCGCCCCCTACTGGCGTTCGGACGCCCGCGGGGTCATCACCGGGCTCACCGGGTACGTCACCAAGGCGCATCTGGCCCGCGCCGTTCTGGAGGCGACCAGCTGGCAGACGCGTGAGGTCGTCGACGCGATGTACCAGGACTCGGGAGTGCCGATCACGACGCTCAAGGTGGATGGCGGGATGACGGCGAACCGGCTGCTCATGCAGCACCAGGCGGATGTTCTTGGGGTTCCGGTGATCCGGCCTAAGATCTCCGAGACCACGTGCCTGGGCGCGGCGTACGCGGCGGGGCTTGCGACCGGGGTGTGGTCGGGGCTCGACGAGCTCAAGACGCACTGGCAGCGCGATGTGGAGTGGGAACCGCGCATGGAGCCGGAGATCCGTGAGCGCGAGTACGACAACTGGCGCAAGGCCGTGGAGCGGAGCCTGGGCTGGGAGGAGGAGGGCGCCGGCAGCAGGTAGAGGCTCTCCGCGCACCGGCCGTTTCGTGGTTCCTGAGGCGGCTGCGGACATGGGCCCTGCGCGGTCCCGGAGTACGCGGTCCCGCAATCCGGTGGCCCGACGACGCGCGGCCCGTTCCCCGGTCGGCGGGGGTACGGGCCGCGTTCCGCCGCTGTGCTCAGGTGGTGGCCGGCTCGCGGAGCCGGCCCGTGTGGGCGAGTGCGTGCTCGACGACCGCCACCAGCACGTCCCGTACCGAGGACCGGTCGCGCGCATCGCACATGAGCACCGGTACCTCGGCGTCGAGGTCCAGCGCCGCCTGCACCGTCTCCGTCGGGAACCGGTCGGCTCCCTCGAAGCAGTTGACGGCGACGGTGAACGGGATCGCGCGCTGCTCGAAGTAGTCGACGGCCGCGAAGCAGTCCTCCAGGCGCCGGGTGTCGGCGAGGACAATCGCGCCCAGGGCTCCCTGGGCCAGTTCGTCCCAGAGGAACCAGAACCGGTCCTGCCCCGGCGTGCCGAAGAGATACAGCACCAGGTCCTCGCGGAGCGTGATCCGCCCGAAGTCCATGGCCACCGTGGTGGTGGTCTTGGACTCGACTCCGGCCGTGTCGTCCACCGGGCGGCCGGCCTCGCTCAGCCGCTCCTCCGTCCGCAGTGGTCTGATCTCGCTGACCGCGCCCACCAGCGTCGTCTTGCCCACGCCGAAGCCGCCCGCCACCAGGATTTTCAAGGTCACCGGCTCCACGGGCCGCCTGCTGCGGCTAGAGCGCCCGAAGGCCATTGATCACCTCGCGAAGAATGTTCACGTCCGGCAGCTCGGCCGGTGGAACGGGACGGGTCACATGCACCAGCTCGTCCTCGACGAGATCGCCGACCAGCACCCGGACCACCCCGACAGGGAGATCCAGACCGGACGCCAGCTCGGCGATCGACTGGGGCATGGTGCTGCAGAGTTCGATGATCTCCACGTGTTCCGGGGAGAGCGTCTGGTCCCGGCCGGGGTCGTCGGCCGCCGGTTCGGGGACGACAACCGCGATCAGGTCGAGACGGTGGCGGGACGCGCTGCTGGTACGGCCCCGGGTCATCGCGTACGGACGGACCACCGGCCCCGCGTCGGCGTCGTACCAGCGTGACGCCTGCGGGTCGGTGGGAGCGGCCGGGGATCCGGGGGGTGTGCCCCGGGACGAGTCAGCGCTCATGCCCGTCCCTCACCCTCCGGCGGGCAGACCGGACGTCCGTGGGGCGTTGGCCAGGTGTGCCCCCACACGCTTGACCATCAGCGTCATCTCGTACGCCACCTGCCCCACGTCGGAGTCCGAGTCCGCCAGCACGGCGAGACAGCTGCCGTCACCGGCGGCCGTGACGAAGAGGAACGCCTCGTCGAGTTCGACGACGGTCTGACGGACGCGGCCCGCGTCGAAGTGGCGCCCGACGCCCTTGGCGAGGCTGTGGAATCCGGAGGCGACGGCCGCCAGATGCTCACTGTCCTCCCGGGTCAGGTCGTTGGACGTGCCGGTGGGGAGGCCGTCGCTGGAGAGCACCAGAGCCTTGCGGATGCTGCCGACACGCTCGACGAGTTCGTCGAGCAGCCAGTTGAGTTCGCCGGATCCCTGGCGTGTGGCGTTGGATGCTGCGGCGTTCGGTGCGGTCATCGACCGTCCCCTCCCGGAATGGTTCCTTGAGCTGTCTC
This sequence comes from Streptomyces sp. NPDC056231, assembly GCF_048270745.1. Taxonomy (NCBI): domain Bacteria; kingdom Bacillati; phylum Actinomycetota; class Actinomycetes; order Kitasatosporales; family Streptomycetaceae; genus Streptomyces; species Streptomyces sp. NPDC056231. The sequence goes on from NZ_JBLVKW010000085.1 coordinate 16,136, forward strand.
ACCGGGCCCGGTCGCTTCCTCGGCGTTCTGCCGACGGCCGCGCTGCCAGCCTCGTTGCAGCGAGGCCATTCGGCTGCGTACCTCGTCCGCGTCCCGCTCGATGTCCTCGGGCGGTTCCGATCGGGCCGGCTCGGAAGCACGTCCGCCGGACGTTTCGCGGAGCTGTGGGGCGAGGTTGGCCTGCCGGATCCGGCGGGGCAGTCCGCCCACGGTTCCCGGGTGCGAGGGGGGTGCGGTCGGTGGCGTCGCTTCAGGGGGTGCCGACGTGGGTGCGGCGGGCTCGTTGGCTGTCCGGAAGCCGGTGGGCTGCCGGGGTTCGGTGGGCCGCCGGGTGGCGGCGGAGACCCAGGCGTCGCTGGTGGACTGCCCGGGGGCATGGGTGGAACGGCCGTTGTCGTACGAGGACGCGCCGGTGTCCGCCGGCTCCCGGTCGGTGGCCGTCGGGTGCGCGCGGCCGGCCTCGTCGACGCGGCGGCCGCGGTCGGTGACCAGCGTCGGTGACTTGCGGCGGGGCAGCGGAACCGGGCCGCCAGGGCGCATCGCCCGGACATCGGCCGTGGGTCCGGAGATCCGGTCGGACGCCTGCTGGTGCTGTTCACGGTCGGCGTCACGACGGAGGTCGCGGGCGCGGAAGATGCCACCGCGTTCGCTCTCGGTGTCTTCGATGTCGGACACTGCGTCGAGAACGGGAGCGAGTACGGAATCGATTACGGGGTCCGGCATGAAGCCGAGTGCGTCGACCGGCCCTTCGAGTTCGACCGGTCCGTCCAGGACGGTCGGGTCCGCGAGCCCGCCGGAGACCGGGGCGAGTACGCCGGGCCTGGCCTCGCCCGCGCGATCGGCCGTCCGCCGGTCCGCCACGCCGTCCCTGCGGTTCTTGTCGCCGCGCGGCGCCTCCGTGCCGGTCCTGCCGCTGCCGATCGCCTTCTCGGCCCGTCGGTCGAGGCGGAATCCCGAGCCTTGCGTATCGACGGCATCGGTGAGCAGGGCCGCCGGAATGAAGACGACGGCGGTGGTGCCTCCGTACGGAGAGGTCTGCAGCGAGACCCGGACGTTCTGCCGCTGCGCCAGTCGGCTCACCACGAAGAGGCCGAGCCGGTCGGTGTCGGAGAGCTCGAACTCCGGTGTCTCGGCGAGCCGCAGATTGGCGTGCAGGAGGACCTCGGGCGGCATGCCGAGGCCACGGTCGTGGATCTCGAGGGTGAAGCCGTTCGCGACGCGTTCGCCGTGCACCTGGACCGCGGTGTGCGGGGGTGAGAACACGGTGGCGTTCTCGAGGAGTTCGGCGATCAGGTGCGTGAGGTCGGCGACGGCCGGCCCGCCCACGCCGAGGCGCGGCAGCCGGCGGACCTCGATGCGCTCGTAGTCCTCGACCTCGGCGACGGCCGCGCGCACCACGTCCATCAGCTGGATGGGCTTGCGCCACTGCCGGGACGGCGCGGCTCCGGAGAGGATCACGAGGCCCTCGGCGTGCCGCCTCATGCGGGTGGTGAGGTGGTCCAGGCGGAAGAGATCCGCGAGTTCGTCGGTGTTCTCGGTCCGGCGCTCCATGGCGTCCAGCAGCGTCAACTGGCGATGCAGCAGCACCTGGTTGCGGCGGGCAAGGTTGACGAAGACCTCGGAGACACCGCGGCGCATGTCGGCCTGCTTGACCGCGGCCTCGACGGCCGCGCGTTGCAGCGTGTTGAGTGCCTGGCCGACTTGGCCGATCTCGTCCTTCTCGTACCTCAGCTGCGGGGCTTCGGTCTCGACGTCGACCTGCTCGCCCGCGGCAAGGCGGCGCATCACGCTCGGCAGCCGTACGCCGGAGACCTCGTGGGCGTCCTTGCGGAGCCGGGAAAGGTCGCGGACGAGCTCACGGCCGATGCGTACGGAGACGAAGAGGGAGACGAGCAGGGCGAGGAAGCCGAGGACGCCCGCGACACCGGCCTTGATCAGAACGCTGTATCCGGCGGGCTTGCCGCGGTCCTGGAAGCGGTTGTTCATCTCGGTCGAGTCGTTGGCCAGCCGGTCCAGGACCGGCGGAGCCACTTCCTGCCAGCGTTCGGCGTCGACCGCGCGGGGGTTGTCGGTGGGGCCCGCGGCGACAATCTTGTTCTCCGCGGTGCGCAGCGGCTCGCTCTCCGGGCTCGCCCAGTACTGCTCCACCCGCCGCCGCTCCGCCATCGGGAGTGCCTCGCTGCTGATCTCCACGAGCAGCCGGCGGTTCGCGACGAGGTCGGAGATCTGTCGGAGTTCAGAGGCGTCGATCCGGCCGGCGACGAGTGCCGAGGCGACCAGTGCGTCCTCCCTGGACAGCAGTTCGCGGGCCCGTGCGACGCCCACCAGGGCGCGTAGCTGCTTGTCCAGCACCACGTCTTCCATGGTGTGGAGACCGGTCAGGAAGCGGTAGCAGGGGTCGATCAGACCGTTGTAGAAATCCAGTGCCTGATTACGGTCGATGGTGCGTTTCTCGACCGAGTCGCGGAGCGCACCGAGACCTTCGACGGCGCTGAAGATCGAATTGAGCTGCGCTTCGGCGTCGGTGCTCAGGTCGTCGCGAATGCTCTTCTGCTGTGCGCTCTTCTTGAGGTCCGCCACGACGCGGTCGGTGGCGGCACGCCGCTGGCGCAGCAGGGGAAGGGCGTCGGAGGCGCGGGGGTCCGCGAGGAAGACGAGGGTCTGCCGGCGCTCGTTCTGGACCACCCGGACGGCGTCCTCCAGCGGGTGGCCGACCTTCTCCACGATCGTGCTCGCACCCATCAGCTGGTTGGCCTCGCGGCCGGTCAGGTAGGTGGCGAAGCCCCAGAGGGCGGTGAGGGAGACGAGCGGCACCAGCAGCAACGCCACGATCTTCCTGCGGATGGACTTTCCGCGAAAGCGCATGGCCTCCCCCAGCTCAGCCCCTCGCGCGGGGGCGGTGTTTCCGTCAATAAACGGCGCGAGCCTACTACTGCCTCACAGACAACTCGAAGGCATGTCCGGACGATTTTCAGCCGGACTCGCAGGCGCTGGGCGGGGGTTGTCTTGGTATTCAGGGAGATGAAGTTCACGAAAGCGTCAGAAGAGACCCGTCAGAGCGCTGCATTCCCTCACATGGCAGTTGGCTGGAAGTCTTCGTTCCATGATGGATCAAGGGAATCTTCACGATGATTCAGTCGTCTGTCTGTACGGGCGTTGAGGCACGGGGCAGGGGATTACGGAGAGGGCGTACGGCGGGGTGATCCGGTCCGTCTGCGTAGAAAGGACGCATGCCGGGCAACAACCCTGAAGTCGGACAGCGGTGGGGAGTGGAAAGTCCTTGGACACGGAAGAGCGTCGGAGCACCGGGGCGCCGGCGGTGGGCGGGCCACGGATCCCGCGGCAGCCGCTGTGGGTGGAGGAGCCTGCGGCACGGCGACGTATGCCGGATCCGGTGCGTACGTCGGCCGTGCGCGCCGTGCTCATCATGTCGCTGACGATCATCCAGGCCATGGTGGCGTTCCTGGCCACACTGACGGGCTCGTGGCTGGCCTTCCCGATGGTGCTGAGCGGCGTGGGCAGCACGGTGGTCGCCACCTGGTCGGTGCTGGACGTGTGGGTGACCCGCCAGGTCTGGAATCAACGCCATGGCGTGGTGTCGATGCCCAGCAGCTCTGCACGGCAGCTGCGCCGGGAGCGGCGTGCGGCCCGCCGGGCGGCGAGGGCCGCGGACCGGGAGGCAGCCCGGATACGCCGCCGGGGCACCCGCAACCTCTCGCGGGCTTGACCTCGTCCCCCGCCCGGCAGTGTTTACCCGACGGGGCAAAGCTTGCCGGGAGGGGCCCTGAGAGCTGTCCCGGCGAGACGTCGAAGTCGTGCTGGCCGGCCGGCGTTCCGGCACGCCCTAGGAGGCCCGGGGTGCGTCCAGGGCTCCGGCTGCCTCTGATGCGTCGGGCGTCGCCGGCGTGCGCTTGAACATGCGGGTCGCGGTGATCTCCCCGTGCACCGTCTCACCGTTCGGATCCTGCTGTGGCAGGCCGGGGCGCAGGTGCTCCTCCACACTGATGTACTTCAGGCCCGCCCTCAGGTCCGCATCGTTGCGCAACCGGATGACCAGCGGGAATTCGGCGAGCGCCGTGGTGTCGAACAGGCCTGTGGTGTAGAGCAGTTGTACGCCTAGGGCGTCCGACACCGCGCGCTGGAGCTCCAGCAGATACGTGGCATTGGCGCGGCCGATGGGATTGTCGAGGAAGAGCGTGCCGGCGTGACGGTGCTGGTGCCGGTCGCGGCCCCGGTCGTTGCTGCGCAGGGCGGCCATCGTGCAGTACAGGGCGATGGCGGCGGTCAGCAACTGGCCGCCGGAGAAGACGTCGCCCATCTGTCCGACCGGGACGCGTTCCGCGCGGAGCACCGCGTCCGGCTTCAGGATCTCCACGGCGATGCCCTTGGGCTCCAGGGCCGCCTGTACGCCGCGCAGCAAGAGGGACATGCCGTCCCGTCGCAGGTCGGAGTTCTTCTTGAGGGCGGCGCGAGTGGCCTCGTCGATGACGTCGCCGAGCCGCTCGGTGAGCGTCGCCTGGTCGGGCTCCTCGAAGCGGATTCGGAGGAACTCCTGGCCGGACCACTCCCCCAGGCCCTCGGGAAGCTGGGAGAGCCGCTGGGCGGAACGAAGGGTGGTGAGTGCGGACTCCACGAGTCCGCGGAGCCGGTCGACGATGGAGTCGCGGTTGCGCTCCAGCTGGGCCAGCTCGTCGGTGAGGACGCGGAGCCGGGGCGCGAAGGCGGCGGCCCACTTCTCGGCGTGCTCCGGCAGTGCCGCGGCCGGGAGTTCGCGGATCTGCTGCCGGGCAGGGGTACGGACCTGCTCGTAGCGGGTGGCGTTGGCGTGCCGTACGAGGACGTCGCTCGCTTCGCGTACGGCGCTTTCGGCGGCGGAGAGGTCGGCGGTGCAGCCGCGCAGCGAGCGACGGGCCTCGGCCGCGGACTGCCGGGCCTCGTCAAGGCTGCCGGGGTACGGCTCGGGGGCCTCCGGGTCGTCGTCGGCGCCATGGTCCCTGAGAAGGTCGCGCAGCAGGGCGGCGGTCTCGTCGAAGCCTCCGGCGGATGCCTCGGCGGTGCGGTGGGCGTGAAGCAGTTCGGCGTGGGCGGCGCGGGCGGTGTCCAGGGCGCCGGTGGCGGTGGCGAGTTCGGCAGTGGCCGTACGCAGGAGGGTCTGGGCCTGCTCGGCTTCGGCGGGGACCAGCTCGTCAGGGAGCTCGGTGTGGTGGGTCTCGCCGTCCACCGGGGCGAGACGCTCGGCCTCACCGCGCAGCCGGCCGAGCTGCTCGCTCGCGGCGGAGGCCCGGGTCTCCAGGAGCTGGACCAGGGATTCGGCGCGGGCGGCGGCCGCCTGGCGTGACGGGCCGTCGGCTCCGTCGGTGCCTTCGAGGAGCTGGGCGGCGCGGGTGCGGACCTTGTTGGTGAGCCGGTCCAGTTCGGCGAGGGCGGCGCTCTCGTCGCTCTCGGCGCGGGCCTGTTCGGCGCGCAGGTCGGCGCCGACACCCACCTTCTCGTACAGCTGGGATGCGGCACGGTAGGCCTCGCGCAGAGCCGGGAGGGCGGGGCGCGGGGAATCGCCCTCGGGCTCAGGGAGGTTCTCCGGGGCGCCTGCGATCTCCGCACGTTCGGCGCGCAGGGCTCGGGCGGTGCGGCGGGCGTCGTCGGCCGCGCGCTGGGCGGCCCTGCGGTCCTCGTCGGCGGCGCGGGCCCGCTCCAGGCAGACGGTGGCGCGGGCTTCGGACTCGGCCGCCTCCTCGACGAGTTCGCGCAGTCGTGCCTGCCAGCGCGAGCGTTCGCGGAGCCGGTGGGCCAGGCCCGCGAGGGCGTCGGCGACGCGGCGGGCACGCTGGGCGGCCTCCTGGCGCTCGTCGCGGACGCGGGCGGTGTCCGCGGCGGTTTCGTCGGCCTCGGCGCGCGCCGAACGGGCCTCGGCGAGCACGGCCTGGGCCGTCTCGGCGGCCGTGCGGGCGGTACGGGCGGCCTCGGCGAGCTCGGCGAGCATGCCGGGCGGGCAGTCGGCGCGCCAGGAGCCGATCCGGGCGGCGAGGGACCGGTCTCCGGCGAGGCGGGCCGCGAGCGTGCGGATGTCCTCGTCGCGGTCGGCGGCCCGGCTCCGCAGCGCCTGGCGTTCCTCGTCTGCGGCATGCTCGTCGTGCATCGCCGGGTTCGGCGGAACGAGGAACACCCCGTCAGTGCTCCGGGCGGAGCCGGTGCCGGGGGCGGGTACCGGGGCGAGCAGTGCGGCGGTCGTGCCGACGGCGACGGCGGAGCGCGGCAGCAGGGCGGCGCCGCCCAGGACCTCACGGGCGCGGGCGTGCGAGTCGGCGTCGGTGATGATCACGCCGTCGACGAGCTCGGGGCGGGCGGCGAGCACCGCAGCGTGGTCGGCCGGGTCGACGGCCTGGGCGAGGTAGCGCCAGCCCGGCAGGGCCGGGATGCCGTGCTCACCGAGATATTCGACAGTGGCGAGCACATCGGGTCCGGGCGGCAGCAGTCCGCCGTCACCGAGTGCGCCGAGGATACGGGAGTCGTCGGCCGCCGCCGTGCGCAGTTCGAAGAGGCGGCGTTCGGCGGCGGCGATGCCCTCGTCGAGCAGCTCCCTCAACTCGTCGGCGCTTCGGTCGAACTCCTCTGCGGTGAGAGGCTGTTCGGCGGTCAGGGAGTAATCGCCCGTGGCAGTGCGGTCGGTGGCGAGTGCCTGGCCGGCTACGGCCTGCCGATCGGAGCCGGAGCCCGTACCTGCTCCTGCCCCGTCCTCGTACCCGTCCTGCGGCGCCGGGGCGTGCGGTGCCGCGGTGCCCGACGCGCCGCCGGTGGCTCCGCGACGGGGCCGGGGCACACCGACGCCGTGCGCCGCGGGGAGGCCCAGCAGGTCGGCGAGGCGGTGGTCGGCGGCGATCGACTCGGCGGCCCTGAACTCGGCCTCGTACGACTGTTCCGCCGCCTGCGCACCGTCCGCGGCGCGCGCTGCGGCGAGCTCGGCTCGGCTCTCGGCGGCCGCCGCTTCCCTGGCCCGGTCGGCCGCGGCTCCGGCCGCTTCCCGTGCGTCGTTCCAGGCGGCGACGGTGGACTGTTCCGCGTCGCTCGCGGCGAGGGCGGCCCGCGCCGGATCGGCGTCCGGCGCGGTGTTGTCGAGCCAGCCCGCCCGTACCGCCTCGGCGGTCTCCTGCTCGACCTCGGCGAGGCGCTGGCGCAGATGTCCGGCCTCACTGCGGGCGCGCTGGGCCTCGGTGGCGGCGGTGGTGGCATCCCGGTGGGCGGTCTCCCCCGAGGCCTGGAGGGTGTCGGAGCGCTCCTCCTCCTCGTTGGCCAGCTGCTCGCCGGCTTCCGCGGCGGTGTGCAGAGCGCGTACGAGGTCGGCGGCAGCGGTGGCGCGGGCGGCGAGCGCGGGCGCGGCGTCGCGTTCGGCCTCGCGGATGGCGACGGCGACGCGCGCGGACCGGTCGGCGGCGGCGCGGTGGCGCAGCACTGCTTCGGCGGCCTGCCATGCGGAGTGCAGGGTGCGGGCGTCGACCAGTTCGCGGCGCTGGGCGGCCGCGCCCTTCTCGGCTGCGGCCAGGGCCAGGGAGGCGTGCCGGTAGGCCAGTTCGGCGGCGATGAGAGCGCTGCGGCTGCGGGCCTCCTCGGCGGCGGTGACGGTGTGGGCGGCGCCCGTCACCTGCTGGGCGAGGTCGGCGGTGCGGCCGCGCTCCTGGGCGGCCCGGGCGGAGAGCCTGCGGGCGAGAGTACGGGTGCGGTGTTCGGCGCCCGCGTGGATGTCGCGGGTACGGGAGCGGGTGCCGGTGGCTTCGACGATCCGGCCGAGCAGGTCGACGGAGCCTGCGGTGAAGTCGCGTTCCGCGGTGAGTTCGGCCCGGCGGCCCAGCTTGTTGCCGAAGCCACTGACCAGGTCGGCGAGACCGTCCGTGTCACGGGTGTCCGTGACGGCGCGGAGCAGCAGGTCGGTGAAGTCGGAGTCCTTCTTGACCGCGAAGAGCCCGGCCGCCTCACCCTCGTCGGCGTTCATCTCGCGCTGATAGCGGAAGAGTTCGGGGTCGAGGCCCAGGTCGCCGAGGTGCTCGTTCCACCGGTCGTGGATCTCTTCCCAGTGCACATCGAGGTGCTGGTAGAACTTGCCCGCATCCGTGAGGGCGTCCCGGAAGCCCTTCATGGTTCGGCGCCTGCCCTGGGCGCCGGAGGCGCCTTCGACGGGGCGGCCGACGGCGGTGGCCTCGGCGACCGGCAGCGAGTCGAGGCTGAGACCGGGTCCGGGGCGGAAGGAGTACCAGGCCTCCGCGAACTTCCGCGGGTCGTTGGAGACCTGCCGTCCGCGCCACTCGCTGACCTTGCCGACGACGACGCACTCGCCCGTGAGGGTGTGCTGCCACTCCAGGGCGACATGACCGCAGTCGTCGGCGAGCAGGAACTTGCGCAGTACGCCGGAGCTGGCGCCGCCGAGGGTGTTGCGGTGGCCGGGCAGCATCACGGAGAAGATCAACTTCAGCAGGACGGACTTGCCGCCGCCGTTCTCCAGGAAGAGCACACCGGCGGGTGCCGGGCGGCGCGGCGGGCCGACCGGTTCCTCCTCGAAGAACTCCGCCTGGGCCGGCGCGGGGTTGGGCACGGGTTCCCCCACTCCGCGCAGGTCAAGCACGGTGTCGGCGTAGCGCGCACCGGCAGGCCCGATGGAGTAGAGGCGGACCCGGGACAGCTCGTACATGGCGGCGGACTCTCGTCGTTCGGAAAGCAGGAGTGGGACGGCGGTGAGGGTGCTCAGGCGTGGAAGGGCAGACCGGCGTCGGCCGCCAGTTCCAGGTCGTCGCCGTCGGGCGGCGGCAGCAGTGTCGCCGTTCCGTCGGTGACGGGTACGACGCCGAGTTCCAGGAGTTCGGCCATCGCGGCGGTACCCGCCATGTCGCGTACCTGCAGCTGGTAGCGGGCGGTGGTGCGGAAGGCTCCTCCGGCATCGTCCCCGGTGCGCTGGAGGAAGCCGGAGTCGGTGAGGAAGGCGACGGCCTTGCCGACGATGCCGGTGGTGGATCCGGCCAGCCGCCGGGCGTCCTTCGTCGCGCCGGTGGCGCTGCGCCGGGCATAGATCCGCCAGGCGGCTTCCAGCCCCGGGGCGTCGGTGGCCGGGTCGGTGTTGTCGCCGTGTTCCTCGGCCCGCTCCTCCAGGCGGTGGCAGGCCTGGCGTACGAACGCGTCGATGCCGTTGACCGTGACGCGGCCGATGTACGCGTCGTCAGCGAGGTCCTCGGGGCGCGGGAAGGCCATGGCGGCGACGGCGAGATGAGCCAGTCCGTGCAGGAAGCGGTCGGCCGAGTCGGAGGAGGCGCGGCGGGCGTAGTCGCCCATGCGGACGGCGAAGACGGAGTCCTCGCCCGCCGTCACGGCCATGCCGGCCCGGGTGGAGACCTCCAGGACGACGAGACCGAGTCCGGTGGCCACGGCATCGGCGAGCCGGGCGAAGGGGGTCTCCTCCCGGTAGCGCCGGAGGAGCTCGGCGTATTCGGCGTCACGGGCGGGCAGCAGCTTGGGCTGCAGCCCGAAGGCGACGAGCCGGGCGGCGTCGGCTGCGTCGGCCGGGGTGACTGCGGTAGGTGCCGCAGGCTCGTGGGCGGCGTCGCCCTCGGTCGCGTACCCGGCGGTCGCGTACCCGGCGGTCGGCTCGCTCCACGCGTCGGTGTGCTCTGCGCGGTAGTCGCTCACGACGGTCGCTCCTCGGTGCGGGATCTCGGTGGTACGGGGTGGGCGGCGCCGGCTCTCACGGCGTCCGTACGGAAAGGTGCGAGCGGAACCGCGCATCCGGACGTGGCGGCCCGGGACCGGCAGTGATCAGGGTTCCGCCGGGTCCGGCGCCCCCGCCCGCTCATGAGGCCTCCGAGCGGTCCGCGGCCATGCCCGCCGCGTCCAGCAGGGCCATGCCCACGATCAGGTCCGCCCCGCCGAACTCCGGGTCGTCCAGCCGGGTCCCGTCGTCGACGGCGAACAGCAGGCGTCGCTCGCCCTGCCGGTAGGCGGTGCCGACCGGCGGGGACGCGGCGTGCACCGCGAGCAGGGCCACCAGATAGGGCAGGTCCGGATCGCTTCGCCGGGCCTCGGCGAGGAGTCCGGAGAGCCGGCGCGGTGCGTCGTGCTCCAGATCGAGGAGGTTCATGGCGCTCGCCAGCTGCTCCTCGCTGAACCTGCTGTCGTCCGGTGTGGCGATCAGATCCGGCTCGGGCATCTCGGCACCCAGATGCTCCCGTTCCAGGGGCGGGGTGAGCAGCATGTCGACCAGGTCGCCCACCCGCACCGAGGTGGGCGTGCGCAGCCCCGTGCCGTGGGCGAAGAACGCGTCGGTCACGCGGATCGCCTCGTCGACGGGGAGCGGCAGCAGCGGGGCGACCAGCTGGCCGTACAGGTCGAGGCCGGTCCTGGCCGTCGGGGTGGCGAACGCCTGCCGGTCCTGCTCGGCACGGAACAGCGGCCCCGCCTCCAACAGGCGGGACTGCAGCTGGGTGTGGCGGCGGATGCAGTCCTTGACTATGTCGACGAGCTCGGCGGCGCGGCGCTTGTGCTCGGGGTCCTCCGCCTCGTCCCGGGCCTTGCGGATGTTGGTGAGGATCGCGTTCTCGTGGCGGTAGCGGTCGGCCACGTGGTCCAGTGCCTCGGCGATCATGTCGGGCACGGCGTTGAGCCAGTCGACGGCCCTGACGTTGCGCCGGGTCGCCTCCAGCGTCTTGCGGAGCGTCTCCGCGTACTGCACGGTGCGGTAGCGGGCCTGTTCGGCGGCGAGCTGCGCATCGGCGAGGCGACCCCGGCTGATCAGGACCTCCAGTTTCACCTCGGCGGCGATCTGGGCGCTGGTGACGTCCGTGTCGAGGGCGCCGACCAGGACGTTGACCGCTTCGTCGGTGGCCCTCAGATAGACGCTGCCGCCGTAACCGGGTACCTCTTCGATCAGCTTGAAGTCGTAGTCCCTGCGGACATAGACCCCGTCCGGGCCGAACGTGCCGTACACCGCGCGGAAGCCGCGGTCCACGCTTCCGACGTTGATCAGGTTGTCGAGCACCCAGCGGGCGACTCGCTCGTGCTCCGCGGTGGGACGATACGGCGCCTGGGCGGCGACGCGCGGGAGCAGTTTGGCCACTATCTGCTCGTGGTCGGCGCCCGTGTCGAAGTCCATGTGCAGCGTGACCTGGTCGATCGCGGCGAGGGCGACCTCCGCCATCGCGTAGACCGTGTACTCACCCGCCAGATTCGCCTTGCGCACGTCGAGGTCGTGCAGCGGCGCCGTGCAGGCGAGCGCGCGCAGCCGCCGGGAGAGCCCCTCGTCGGCAGCCGGGCCCGGGGCGGGCCGCGGCCCCGCGCTGAGCTGGGGCGCAGCGTTGTCCGTGTAGGCAGGCGAAGTCACGCTGCACAGATTAGGTCCTCACACCGACAACGGTCGAAACGGCGCAGAAGCGACCGGTTGCGGCACTCCGTATCCCCCGCCGCCGGGTGTGCGCAGGACCAGCACATCGCCGGGCGCCAGTTCGGCCGTGTCACATCCCTCCAGCGAGGTGACCGTGTTCTTCCCGTCGGCTCGCTCGATGTGCTGGCTGCCCAGCGCGCCCGGTTCGCCGCCCGCCATGCCGTACGGAGGGACGCGGCGATGTCCGGTGAGCAGCGCCACCGTGACGGGTTCGAGGAACCGGAGTCTGCGCTCGACCCCGCAGCCGCCGTGCCACCGACCCGCTCCCCCACTGCCGTCCCGTACCCGGAAGCTCTCGACCAGGACCGGGTAGCGCCATTCGAGCACTTCGGGATCGGTGAGCCGGGAATTGGTCATATGGGTCTGCACGGCGTCGGTGCCGTCGAAGCCGTCGCCGGCGCCCGAGCCGCTGGCCACCGTCTCGTAGTACTGGACGCGGTCGTTGCCGAAGGTCAGGTTGTTCATGGTGCCGGAGCCCTCGGCCTGGATGCCGAGCGCCCCGTACAGCGCGCCCGTGACGGCCTGGGAGGTCTCCACATTGCCCGCGACGGTGGCCGCGGGATGGACGGGTGCCAGCATCGAACCCGCCGGGACTCTGACCTCCAGGGGTTTGAGGCAGCCGCTGTTGAGCGGGATGTCGTCGGCGACCAGGGTCCGGAAGACGTACAGAACCGCGGCCATGACGACGGACTTCGGGGCGTTGAAGTTCCCGGGCTGCTGCGGCGAGGTGCCGGTGAAGTCGACGATCGCGCTGCGTGCGGTACGGTCCACGGTCAGCGCGACCTCGATCACGGCACCGTTGTCGGTCTCGTAACGGTACGAACCGTCGTGCAGCCGCGCGATGATCCGGCGTACGGACTCCTCGGCGTTGTCCTGCACGTGGCGCATGTACGCGTCGACGGCCTCGGCGCCGAACTGGTCCACCATGCGGCGCAGTTCCGCGATGCCCTTCTCGTTGGCGGCGATCTGGGCACGCAGATCGGCGAGATTGGTGTCGGGGTCACGGGACGGGTACGCGGCATTGGTGAGCAGCTCGCGGGTCTCGGCCTCGCGGAACCTGCCGTCCCTCACCAGCAGCCAGTTGTCGAACAGCACCCCTTCCTCGTCGATGGTGCGGCTGAACGCGGGCATGGAGCCGGGGGTGATGCCGCCGATCTCGGCGTGGTGGCCACGTGACGCCACCAGGAATCTCAGCCCCGACCCGTTCTCGCCGCGTTCGTCGAACACCGGGGTCACCACCGTCACATCGGGCAGATGTGTGCCCCCGTGGTACGGGTCGTTGATGGCGTACACATCGCCGGGACGCATGGTGGAGCCGTTGCGCCGCAGCACTTCCTTGATGGACTCCCCCATCGAACCGAGGTGCACCGGGATGTGCGGGGCATTGGCGATCAGATTGCCGTCCGCGTCGAAGAGCGCGCAGGAGAAGTCGAGCCGCTCCTTGATGTTGACGGAGTGGGCGGTGTTCTCCAGGCGCACGCCCATCTGCTCGGCGATCGACATGAAGAGATTGTTGAACACCTCCAGCATGACCGGGTCCACACGCGTGCCGACGGCGGTCCGGTCGGGGCGCGGTCGGACCCGGGTGAGCAGCAGATGGCCGGTGTCGCCGATGGTGACCTGCCAGCCGGGGTCGACGACGGTGGTGGCGTCGGCCTCGGCGATCACGGCGGGACCGGTCACGGTGTCCGACGGTTGCAGGGCCTCGCGCCGGTGGAGCGGGGTGTCCTGCCAACGGCCGTCGGCGAACATCCTTACCGTGTCGTGGGGTTGTGGCGTGCCCTCGCGGACCGTCCGATCCACCGGGTGCGGTACGTGCCGGCCCGCCGCGCCGGTCGCCTCGACCGACACCGCCTCGACGAGCAGTGGTCTGTCCATGGTGAAGCCGTAGCGGGCTCGGTGCTCGTCCGTGAACGCCTGTGTCATCGCGGGCGCGGTGTCCAGGTCGACGGGCAGGCTCGCGTCCGTGCCGGCATAGCGCAGGAGGACCCGGGCGTGGGTGCTGATGGCGCTGTCCTCGAGTCCGTCGGCGCGCAGTTCGGCGCGGGTGCGGGCGGCCAGTTCCGCGCAGAGCGCGTCGACTGCGGCCCGGGTGCCTTCGGCGTCGAGCTCCGCTTCGACCGACTGTTCGCGCATGGCGGTGGCGTCGGCGAGACCGATGCCGTACGCGGACAGCACCCCGGCCAGCGGCGGCACGAGGACGGTGTCGACGCCGAGTGCGTCGGCGACGGCGCAGGCGTGCTGACCGCCGGCGCCGCCGAAGCAGGTGAGGGCGTAGCGGGTGATGTCGTGGCCACGCTCCACGGAGATCTTCTTGACCGCGTTCGCCATGTTGAGCACGGCGATCTCCAGGAATCCGGCCGCGGCCTCGGCTGCGGTACGCCGCGCGCCGGTGGCCCGTGCCACCTCGTCGGCGAGTGCCCCGAACCGCTCGCGCACGACGTCGGCGTCGAGCGGCAGGTTTCCCTCCGGCCCGAAGACTGCCGGGAAGTGCGCGGGCTGGACCCGGCCGAGCATCACGTTGGCGTCGGTGACGGTGAGCGGCCCGCCCCTGCGGTAGCAGGCCGGGCCGGGGTCCGCGCCCGCGGAGTCGGGTCCGACCCGGTAGCGCCGGCCGTCGAAGTGCAGGACGGAGCCGCCGCCGGCCGCAACGGTATGGATGTTCATCATCGGGGCGCGCATCCGCACCCCGGCCACCTGGGTGCCGAGCTCGCGCTCGAACTCGCCCGCGTAGTGCGAGACATCGGTGGAGGTGCCGCCCATGTCGAAGCCGATGACCCGGTCGAAACCGGCCTGTGCGGACGTACGGGCCATGCCGACAACGCCACCGGCGGGGCCGGACAGCACCGCGTCCTTGCCACGGAAGTGCGCGGCTTCCCGCAGTCCGCCGTTGGACTGCATGAACATCAGCCGGACGGACTCCAGTTCGCCCGCGACTTCCTCGACGTACCGGCGCAGGATCGGCGAGAGGTACGCGTCGACGACGGTGGTGTCGCCGCGCGGTACCAGCTTGATCAGCGGGCTGACCTCGTGCGAGCAGCTGACCTGGGCGAAACCTGCCGCACGCGCCGCGGCGGCGACGGCGGTCTCGTGGGCGGGGTGCCGGTAGCCGTGCATCAGGACGACCGCCGCGCTGCGGAAGCCGTCCGCCCTCGCGGCTCTCAACTGCGCTGTTGTCGCAGGCAGATCGAGGGGGATGAGGGTCCGGCCGTGCGCATCGATCCGCTCCGGGACCTCGATCACCCGGTCGTACACGGCCTCGGGCAGCAGGATGCGGCGGTCAAAGAGGCGCGGGCGGTTCTGGTACGCGATGCGCAGGGCGTCCCGGAACCCTTCGGTGGTGACCAGGACGGTCGGCTCCCCACGCCTTTGGAGCAGGGCGTTGGTGGCGACGGTCGTGCCCATCTTCACGCTGCCGACCCGGTCGGCGGGGACCGGGTCGGCAGGGCCGAGGCCGAGCATGAGGCGGATCCCGGCGACGGCGGCGTCGCGGTAGCGGTCCGGGTCGTCCGAGAGGAGCTTGCGGGTGACCAGGCGCCCGTCGGGATCACGGCCCACCACGTCGGTGAACGTGCCGCCACGGTCGATCCAGAACTCCCAGCGTCCCGTCATCCCTCCATAGTGACGCGTGGCGCGGACAACAAGTGCCGTGACCGGCAATGTTTGCCCGATCAGGAGCGGGCAAAGCCTGCCGGGAGGGCACCAGGGCGTGTTCCGAAAGGAGTGTCGTCCGCCCCAGGGGCCCGCCTGGCAGGGGGACTTTCGAAACACGCCCTAGAAGACTCATGAAGATCTTGTTGAGGGGCTGTCCGGCCGTAGGCCGGGTGGCCCCTTGGTCTATGTGGTGGCTGGG
>NZ_JBLVKW010000086.1:0-30820 GCF_048270745.1 Streptomyces sp. NPDC056231
GGCGCCCTGAACGTCCTACGGGCCGGGCTGGTCCGTCGCGAAGCCCAACCGGCATAGCGAGAAGCCCCCTCGTTTACGAGGGGGAGGAGTCACGAACGCACGCTCCGCCGGGGACAGCACCCGGTCGCGCCGCCGCACCAGGCTGATGGGGCGGGACCGGGGCCGCGGCGTCACCGGAAGGACGGCGAGCGAACCGGCCGGACCTGCCCCGACTCCGCGGCGACCCACTGTCCGTCGATG
Source organism: Streptomyces sp. NPDC056231 (assembly GCF_048270745.1). Taxonomy (NCBI): domain Bacteria; kingdom Bacillati; phylum Actinomycetota; class Actinomycetes; order Kitasatosporales; family Streptomycetaceae; genus Streptomyces; species Streptomyces sp. NPDC056231. The sequence goes on from NZ_JBLVKW010000086.1 coordinate 241, forward strand.
AAGTTGAGCCGAAGGTGCTGTGACATGCCCTCCCCTTCATTTGGACCCACCGGCAGCAGTGCCGGACCAGGTCAGGCTGGCGCAGGAGAAGGGCTGTCACAATGCGCGATCGGCGAATGCCCCCGATAGCCGCGACCTATACCGGGGGTCCGCAGCGGTGGGGCGGATCCCTACGGCACGCGCGCGGTCCACTCCTCGGTCCCGAACTTCGTCGCCACGAGCTCCTCTGCCCGTGCCATCTCCTCGTCCGTCACCGTCCCCCGGGTGAGGCCGTGCCGGGCCCGGAAGAAGTCGATCATCCGCTCGATGACGGCTTCGCGCGCCAGACCGGTCTGCCGCCGCAGCGGGTCGACGCGCTTCTTGGCGCTCTTCGTGCCTTTGTCGGAGAGTTTCTCCTTGCCGATCCGGAGCACGTCGAGCATCTTGTCGGCATCGATGTCGTACGACATGGTCACGTGGTGCAGCACGGCGCCCTCCCCGCCGACCAAACGCTTCTGCGCCGCGCCCGCGATCTTCCCGGCGTCCGTGGCGATGTCGTTGAGCGGCTGGTACCAGGCCTTGATGCCCATGTCGCCGAGTGCCCCGAGCACCCAGTCGTCCAGATAGGCGTAACTGTCGGCGAAGGAGAGGCCGGAGACCAGGGAATCGGGAACGGAGAGCGAGTACGTGATGGTGTTGCCCGGTTCCACGAACATGGCCCCGCCACCGGAGATGCGGCGCACCACGGTGATGCCGTGGCGCTCGGCGCCCGCAGGGTCGACCTCGTTGCGCAGCGACTGGAAGCTGCCGATGATCACGGCGGGGGAGGCCCACTCCCAGACCCGCAGCGTCGGCGGGCGGCGGCCCGCCGCCACCTCGGTGGTGATGACCTCGTCGAGCGCCATGTGGAGCGCGGGTGACTGCGGGGCCTCGTGGATGAGCTGCCAGTCGTAGTCGCTCCACTCGGTGGCGTGCGCGAGAGCGCGGCGCACGGCGACGGCCACGCCCTCCGAGGTGAGACCCAGCATCATGGTCGACGCGGGCAGCGCGGCGTCGATGCGGGCGGCGAGGCCCGCGGTGCCGGTGTGGGCCGGGGCGCCCTCCAGGGCCGCTTCGATGGCGAGGATGGCGTCGTCGGGTTCGAGGAAGAAGTCACCGGCGACCCGTACGTTGCGCAGCGCGCCGCCCTCGACGTCCAGATCGACCACGACGAGCTTGCCGCCGGGGACCTTGTACTCACCGTGCACTGCCCTGCCTCCAGAATGACTCGGCGCCCATGATCCGGTACCCACCACTGACAACGCGGCGGGTGACTCGTTTCATTCCGTGCAGTTCTCCCACCCTGGCCACACGACCCGTGAGTCCGAGGTGTGACGTCCTGCTGCTCGCCGCACTCGCGCTGACCGTCGGACCGTTCCTGTGGCAGCTCTCGATCTCACTCGAAGGACTGTCCCGTGAGCCACCTGCTGGAGCGGGCCGCTCATCGATGCGAGCGGGCCACAGCGGACGGACGACGACGTGCAGCTGTCGCTGAGCCCGTTCGAGCTGATCACGCTGCGGCTGACGCGCCGCCGATGCGCCGGCCTGTCCGCGGCGGACAACGCTGTGCTTCGCCAGCCTCTGCTACGTCGGGATCACCGGTGCGGCCCGGCTGCTGGATGTGACGGTGACCGCGGTCGAGGAGCAGGAGTCCGGATTCGCCTGATGACGGTCAACACCTCCTCGCTGAGCCAGGCAGCCGTCGCCGGCACCCTGCCGGCCGCCGAGGGGAAGCGGCCATTACATCGTTGTCGTAGATGATCGCGGTCGGCGGGACGGGCTGTTCCAGCCCCGGCGTGTGACGGCCGCCCCTCCGCACCGGAGTGGTCCGTCGCCACCGACTGGGCCTCGGCCGGCCCGCGCCGGTCGGCCTCGACGCGCAGGGAGCGGATGCGTCGGTCGGTGTGGGCGAGCGAGGGCAGGCCCGCGATCTGCACCATGCGCCGGTGCCGCAGCTCGTGCAGCCGGCCGACGATCGCCGCCACGGCACCCGCATCGTCCATTGACTTTGCGCCGCGGGCATTGGAAAGTCTGCTGGGCGTACGCAGCCGGTGAGGCCACCCATGACCCGGCGCACCCCGCATCCTGCTCTTCGCCGGCCTGCAGCGCTCCTTCTGCCGGGGCGTCGACGAAGGCACCGTCAAGGGCTGCCCCCCGAGCCGCCGCCACCCCGCACCACGAGAACCTGGACACCTGCACCGTATGTCTCACTCCCCGCTGCGCTTCGGCGTCAACTACACGCCCACCCAGGGCTGGTTCCACCACTGGCTGGACTTCGACCTCGACGCGGTCCGTGCCGACCTGGACTCGATCGCCGCACTCGGCCTCGACCACATCCGGGTCTTCCCGCTCTGGCCGCTCTTTCAGCCCAACCGCACCCTGATCCGGCCGCGCGCCGTCGAACAGCTGGTCCAGCTCGTCGACGCCGCCGCCGAGCGCGGGCTCGACGTCAACGTGGACGGACTGCAGGGCCACCTGTCGAGCTTCGACTTCCTGCCCGCGTGGACGCAGACCTGGCACCGGCGGAACATCTTCACCGACCCGGACGTGGTGGCGGGCCAGGCCGTGTATTTGCGTACGCTCGCCGCCGCCCTCGCCGAACGCCCGAATTTCATCGGGATGACCCTGGGCAACGAGATCAGCCAGTTCTCGGGCCCTCCGCACCCCGATCCGGACCCCATCACACCCCCACAGGCGAGCAGTTGGCTGCGTACTCTGCTCGACGCCTGTGAGGAGGGGGCGCCCGGCAAGATGCACCTGCATGCCGAGTACGACGCCGCCTGGTACCAGGACGACCACGCGTTCACTCCCGCCCACGCCGCCCGGATCGGCGCTGTCACCGCCGTGCACTCCTGGGTCTTCAACGGCACCGCCCAACGGCACGGCCGCACCGGCACCGCCACCGAGCACCACGCCGCCTATCTGATCGAACTGTCCAAGGCGTGGGCTGTCGAACCGCACCGGCCGGTCTGGCTGCAGGAGGTCGGTGCCCCCTCCCCACTCATCCCCGCGGAGCACGCCGCCGAGTTCACCGAGGCGACCGTTGCGAACGCACTGGATTGCGAGGACGTGTGGGGTGTCACCTGGTGGTGCTCCCACGACGTGTCCCGCGCTCTGGCCGACTTCCCCGAACTCGAATACGGGCTGGGTCTGTTGACCAACGACCGGCAGGTGAAACCGGCCGGGGAGGTCATCGCCCGGATGGTCGAGGAGCGGCGGGGGGCGGCCGTCCGGCCGGCTCCTCGTACCACGGCCCTGGTGGTCGACACCGGCGACGACGAGACCGCGCCCCGTCGCTCGACGTGCGCTCCCGGCGGCGCGTTCTTCGAGGCGTTCGCCCGGCTCACCGCGGACGGGGTCCGGCCCACGGCCGTCCTCGCGAGCCAGGCCGGGAACACGGAGCACCTGGCCGCGCGGGGTATCACCGACGTCCTCACCCCGGACGAGGTTCGCTGACCTCTCCCGTGCACCCCGCGCGCCCGGCATCCTCGCCAAGTTCGAGGCTTGCAACCACCGCTTCGTCCACGTGGAGGAGCCGGGCTGGGGCGTCACGCTCGTCAAGGACTCGACGTACGGCCACCTCGAGCCCCGTCCTTCACCGCCCTCGATCTGCTGCGGCACAGGCCGAGCCCCGTGTGGAGGCGTTGTCCGATTGCAGATGCTAGGGCTCTTAGGCTAAAACTAATGCCCCTAGGAAGGGTGGGAGTGCATGGCGCGGGCCGGGCTGACGGCGGAGCGGGTGACAATTGCGGGCGCTGAGCTGGCGGACGAGGTCGGGTTCGATCACTTGACCATGTCTCAGGTGGCGCGGCGGCTCGGCGTGAGAGATGCGAGTCTCTACGCGCACGTCCGCAGTCTCGAGGATCTGCGTGGGCGGATCGCGCTGTTGGCGGCGGATGAGAAGACCATCCGTATCGCGGAGGCGACGGCCGGGCGGGCGGGTAAAGACGCGTTGGTCGCGTTTGCGGACGCCTGGCGGAACTACGCCCGCCGGTACCCGGGCCGCTATACGGCGACGCAGATCCCCATCGAGATTGATCCTGAGCTGGCCGCAAACGCGCCCGGGCCGCGGCGTGCAGTCGAGCTGACATACAGCATGCTGCGCGGCTACGGATTGGCCGAGCCGGATCTGACCGACGCGGTCCGATTGCTGCGCAGCACGTTCCACGGATTCGTGGCTCTGGAGGCCGCGGGCGGCTTCGCGCACAAGCGTTCACCGCAGGATTCCTGGGCCCGCGCCCTCGACGCCCTGCACACCCTTCTGGAGCACTGGCCCCAGTCCACAGAAGGAGACTTCGTATGACCGAGCCGACCGTCCAGACCTTGCGCGTGAACGGCGCAACCCTGCACTACGAGGTGCGTGGCCAGGGCCCGCTCCTGCTTCTGATCCCCGGAGGAACGGGCGGTGCCGCCTCCATGGAGGTTGTTGCGGCCGACCTGGCCGATGAATACACCGTGGCCACCTACGACCCTCGCGGCATGTCCCGGAGCACGCTGGACGACCCCGAGGCCGAGCAGCGGGTGGAGGATCACGCCGATGACGCGTTCCGGCTGCTGGAACTGCTGTCGCCCGGTGAGCCCGGCCGGGTGTTCGGCGCCAGCTCCGGGGCGATCGCGGCCCTGCATCTGCTCATCGCCCACCCGGAACGCGTGGAACGCGTCGTGGCGCACGAACCGCCAGTGGTGGAGGTCCTCCCGGACGCCGCCGTGCACCGCGCGCTCCTCGCGCGTGTACAGAAGACGTTCCGAACCCGGGGGCTCCTGCCGGCGATGGCCGTGTTCGCCGCAGGCATGCAGAAGGACAGTGACACCACCGAGCCCGAGGCCGAGGTCGAGCTCCCCCCGCAAGCAGCGGCGCGGGCCGAGCAGACCATGGGCGACCTGCCGTACTTCGTCGGACGGATCGTGCCGAGTTTCATGTCCTACGCCCCGGACATTCACCGGCTCAAGGCCCTGTCGGATCGGCTCGTACTCGCCGGCGGGCAGGACTCACGCGGCGAGCTGCCCTACCGGCCGGCCGCTTTCCTGGCCGAGTGTCTCGGCACGGAACTCCTGCACTTTCCCGGCGGGCATATCGGCCTGACCACGCATCCCGCCGAGTTCGGCGCACTCCTTCGCAAGGCACTCCGCGCCTGAAGACACGAACCGCGGCCTGCCCGGATGAGCCTGCGCGTGGCGGCGCGGAGCCGGCCGGCGATGGCGTCGTCGACCGGGCGGCGGCCGCGGCGGCGTCCGAGACGTCCGTCGTGCAGTACGTTCACGCTCCCGCTCCCTCCCGGTCGGTATGCCGTTCCGGGAGGGCCAGGGTGAATCAGGGATGCTGACGCACGTGCTCACAGCAAGACTCCACGGTTCCTGCGGACGGTCCCCAGCACCACGCCGGCCTGCGAGTTCACCGGCATCACAGAGGCACCGGTCCCGGCCGGAACGAACCCCGTCAGTACCCAGGAACGACATCAACTCACGGCAGGGAACGCGGAAGCACCTTTGGCGCGCGTCGCGGCATTCACCACGCCCCGGTGCACACCGAAGGTGCGCTGGATCGCTGATGTCTTGACACGTGCCGGTGACCGTATCGACCAGGAAGCTCTACGCGCGTGGTGAAGATGAGGTGCCTGTCGGAATATTGCAGCGCAACAGGCTGATGGACAGCGCGCTCCGCCGAGCAATAATCGCCACTGCGTGCGAAGAACGGATTCTGGTTGGCCGAAAGACACCGGGCAGTCGGTTGGGTGGACGGGAGCGGCACATGAACACGTCGGGGTCGGTCAAGGTCGCGGTCGTGGCACGGGGGGAGGTGGCTCGTGGGGGGCTCGCCGCCATGCTGGCGGAGGCCGTCCATGTGGACCAGTACTCCGTCTACGAACCCGAGGAGTTCACAGCGGCGGCCCCGGTGGACGCCATCCAGACACTGGTCCTCTCCTGCGACGTGCTCGTGGTGTGGTGCGTGAACGGCTTCGGGACCGGTGAGGACGCCTGGGCGGCCGAACTGGCCGCGGTGGTCCACAGGAACGGGATCCGCGTGGTGCTGATCCTGCCCGGCGCCGAGGTGCAGCGAGTCGCCTCCGGCCGAGCCCTGCCCTGCGACGGCGTGCTGGACCAGGACGCCCTCACCACCGAGGGACTGGACGACGCCCTGCGCAGACTCGCCGACGGCGAGTCGCTGCAGCTCGAGCCGGTCACGCGGGTGCCGTTGTCGCGGTACCGCGGCCAAGAGGCACGGCCGCGCGCGGAACCGACGATCGGGCTGCTCACCGAGCGCGAGAGACAGGTGCTGGAACTGCTCGTCGACGGGTTGAGCAACAAGCAGATAGGACAGGCGCTGGGAGTGTCCGAGCACGTCGCCAAGCGCAGCGTGGCGGTCGTACTGTCCAAGCTGAACTGTCCCAACCGCACCCAGGCCGTCGCGGTCGCCCTGCGCGAGGGGTTGGTGGGGACGGGCGATTCGCTCCGCACGTGATGGGCGGCGCGTCGCGCATGCGGGGGACAGTCCTCAACGCCGTCCCAACCCCGCGTGCCCCAGCATCACGGTCAGATCGGCCCGGCCGGCGATGCCCAGCGCCCGGTAGCTGCTCGTCAGATGGAGCTCGACCGCGCGCAGGCTGACCGACAGCTTCTCGGCGATCGCCCTGTTCGACCGCCCTTCGGCGGCGAGCAGCGCGACCCGCAGCTGAGCCGGACTCAGCCGAGCACGGCTCAGCTTGGGCAGCGAGGCGTACAGGGCGACGACCTCCTGGACACGGGGGACCGGCCGCTCCCCGTCGGCCCGCCCCGCCGCGACGGCCTCGACCAGCAGGCGCCGTCCGTCCGCAGGCCGACCGTCGTCGAGCAGGGCGGCGGACATCTCCGCGGTCGCGCGCACATACTGTCTCCGGGCCGGCGAACCGGCGAGCAGTCGCACCGCGGACCGCAGATGTCCGAGTGCCGGAAGGCCGGTGAGGGTGAGACCGGTCCAGAGGTGGACCGAACCAACCGTACCCGGCGCGCTCCAGGCCCGGGCCTCCGCCAGGCTCTCGGCCGCCAGGCGCGCTGCGGCCGACGGGTCCACGGACGCCAGCGCCAAGGCGAGATGGGAACGCCAGGGCACGACGGCGGGATTCAGGCAGCCGAGGGCCAGCAGGATGCGGCCGCACTCGCGCAGGTGTGACGCTGCCTCGGCGGCGCGACCGGTGTGCAGACTGAGGAGGCCCCGGGCGAACATCAACTGACTCTCGCCGACGCCGTGTTCGTGCCGGCCAGGCAGGACTCCCGCCAGGGCGGACTCGGCGAGATCCGGGCGCCCTTCGCCCAGGGCCACGAGTGCCTCCGTCGCCGCCAGCCGCGGCAGACTCAGGGGATGCCAGTGGGTGCGGGGCACCTCTGCCAGCGCCTCGGCCAGCCGGGCCCCGGCCTCGTCCAGGTTGTCGGTCCGCAGGGCGAGTTCGGCCAGGTTCAGCAGAGCCTGCCCGAGTGCGGGGCCCACCGCGTGCCGCCGGGCCTCGGCCTCGATCTGCCGCAGCCCGACCCGCGCGAGCATCACGTCCTCGGTGACGGCGAGCACCCTCGCCGCGACCAGCCTGGGAGCGAACAACCCGGCCTCTGCCCGCTCCAGCGCGCAGGTGGCGAGCCGCCGAGCCCTGCCGATCTCCCGTCCCGCGAGACAGTGCCGCCAGGCGGCGGCCGCGGCCTCGGCCGCGTCGAGCGCGGGCCGCGATGTCCCGTCCCCGTGGGCAGAGGCAGCCGACGCTTCGACCGGGCCCCTCTCCAGAGCAAGTTCCCGCAGGCCGAGCAGGGTTCGCTGCTCCACCGCGGATGTCGCTCTCCGTGCCGCGGCCGAGTCGAGGGCCGCCGCCACGCTGCTTCCGCCGCCGCGCAGGGTCAGCAGGTCGGCGGCGAGCAGCCGGACTGCGGATCCCTCCGGGCCGGACGTCTCCGTCAGCACGCGCCGGAAGCCGCGGTCGGCCGCCTCGGGCCGCAGGGACAGCCGCGCCGTCGACAGTGCCAGCAGCGCCTTCGCGCGCAGCTCACCCGACGCCCCGCGGTCCAGCGCTTGTTCGAGGAATGCGACCGCGTCGGATGCGTCCCCGGACCGCCGGGCGCGCACGCCCGCCGCGTACAGGGCAGCGGGCGCCCAGGGCTCGGCCGTCCGGGAATGAGGCACGAGCCGGCCGAGGACCGGCTCGGGGATTCCGTCGCCGCGCCCGAGCCGTACGGCGCGCTCATACAGATCGCGGCGCCGGCCGTCTTCCATGAGGCCCAGCACCCGGTCGGTCACCAGCGGGTCGTACAGCCGCGGGTATCCGACCTGGTCGAGCAGTCCGGTGCCGGCCAGCTCCGCACGGGCCCGCTCGCGCCACTGAGGAAGGACCCCGGCCAGTTCGCAGAGCCGGTCGAAGGGGAGGTCGCCGTCCGCCACCGCGCTCGCCTCGACCAGCGCGACCGTCCGTCCGGACATGCGGGCCAGAGTGCGGTGGACGTGACGCCTGCCCACCTGGTCGGCGAGCGCGGCGAATTCGTCCGGACCGGGTGCCGGAGCCGGCCACCACCGGAGAGCGGCGCGCAGGACCGCCGGACTGCCACCCGTCGAGGCCGTCGCGGCGGGCACGAGCGAGCCGCCGGCCTCCTCGCCGTACGCTTCGACCAGCAGCACCCGCACGGCGTCGGCGCTCAGCGGACGCAGGGCCAGTTCGTATCCGGGCGGGCCTGCCGCGCCGAGGACCGCCGGGTCCGTGCCGGCCGTCACCCGCAGGAGGGGCCGTCGTCCCGCACAGCCGACGGCGTGCTCCTGACGGATCACGTCCTCGGCGTCGTCGACGAGGACCGCCAGCGGTGTGCCGGCCGGACCGTACGCCGTCTCCGCCGACAGGTGCGACGCGATGTCACGGAGCCGTCGTGGGCCGGCACGCCGGGCGGGTGGGGTGACGACGTGCAGTCCGGCCCCCCGGGCGAGCGCGGCGGCCTCGGCGAGCACGGCGGTGCGCCCGGTACCCGGCCGTCCGTGCACGACGACGGTCGCCGCGCCGCCCTCCGCGACCTGGCGCACGGCCTGCTCGAGCAGCGCCAGGTGGGCCGATCGCTCAAGGAGCCGCCTGGACACGTCGGCCGGGCAGGGGAGGGGCGGCGGGCTCAACGTTCTTCGCCGGGCAGGCGCGCGGATCCGTGCGCACCCGGCGACGCCAGCCTGTGTGCGAGGCCGGCGCGACCGGTGACGCCGAGCTTCCGGTACACGCTGGTCAGGTGGTACTCGATGGTGCGCACGGTCAGGCAGAGGGTGTCGGCGATGGTCCGGTTGGTCGCACCGGCCGCGGCCATCTCCGCAACGGGCCGCTCGGCCTTGCTGAGTGCCACCGACGCGGGCCGGCCACCCGCCGCCGCCAGCGCGACCCGTGCCTGACCGGCCACGGCGGTCAGGCCGCACCGCACGGCCGTCGCCCGGGCCGCGTGCAGCCGCCCGCGCGCGGCCTTCTCGTCCCCGAGCCGCCACAGCGTCGTGCCGAGACGCATCTCAGCGAGCGCGCGGGAATGCTGGTCGGAGCTGTCCTGCAGCACCCGTACGCTCTCGGCGAGCAGTTCCACCCGGTCGGCGCCCGTGGCCACCATGCCCCGGGCCAGCAGACTCAGCCCGGTGCTGCGGGACGTCGGCCACCGCTCGGCGAGGTCCCGGCCGAGTTCGGCCCGTTCCGCCGCGTCGCCCGACCGGCCCAGGGCCATGAGGAGTTCCGTGCTGTGCAGCCACCAGGTCGTGAACAGGGGGTTCTTGATGCCGGCGGCGGTGAGATCCGCCCCGCACTGCTCCATCAGCCGCAGGGCCTGCTCGGTCCGGCCCCGGCCGCGCTCGACGAAGGCCCTGGCCGTCAGGTGGAGGTGGTGTTCCCAGACGGAGCCGTCGAAGGCGTGGCCGTCGAGCCGGCGCAGGACCGACTCGGACCGGTCGAGATCACCGCGGGCCACCAGCGTCAGGGCGAGGCTGATCGGCGCCAGGCGGGCGCACCTGGTCCGGTCCGGCCCCTCGGCGAGGCGGCTGGCGGCCCGCGCGGCCTCGACCGCGTCGTCCGCCCGGCCCGACTCCAGCAGCAGCAGCGCCCGGACCGACCCGGCGTGGCACTGGGCCCACGCCTCCTCGCGGCGCCGGCTGTCCATGACGGTCCGGTCCAGGTGGCCGAGCGCGGCCGTGGTGTCGCCGGCCAGCGCGAGGACCTGGGCGGCGGCGACCCGCGCCCACGTGGCGCGCGGCCGTCCGGTTCGCAGGACCTGATGGGCGTCGGCGACCGCGGCGTCCTGGTCGGCGCCGGTCAGCGCGGTGCGCAGAGCGCGGGCGGCGAGCGCCAGGTCATCCGTCGGGCCACCGCAGGACAGGGGCGACGCGCACTCCCGCAGCCCGCGCAGCAGCTCGCCGAGCCCTTCGGGCGTGTCGGGCGTGCGATGCGTCATGAGCGCGGTGAGCCGGCGCTGCCGGGCGGCGAGCGCCCGGGTCGGCGGGTCGTCGGTGCGGGACAGCACGCTGTCGAGATGTTCCAGGGCGGCGGCAGGGTCGATATCGGTCAGTACGGCGGCCAGCTCCGTGCGGACGGCGAGGTCGGCGGGGGCGGACTCGTGGAGTTTGTGCAGATAGGTCGCGGCGGTCGCCGGGTGGTCGCGGCGCGCGGTGGCGGCCGCCTCCTTGAGCAGGGCTCTCATCCAGGGTCGGTCCAGCGAGCGGAGCCCCAGCAGCAGCTCGGCCACCTGTCCGGCCGGCCGTGCGGCGTCGTTGAGGATCTCGGCGGCCTGAGCGCGCAGTTGCTCGCCCTCGGTGTCGGGCAGTGCGGCCATCAGCGCGTCGAGCTGCGGTGGCACGCCCCGCGCGGGCATCCGCGTCGGGAGCAGCCCGAGATCCCGGGCCGCTTCCAGGAGCCGGCCGGTCACCTGGAGGGGAAGTCCGGCGAGGGGGGCGACGAGGTGGGGGTCGGTGCTGCGCAGCAGCGCAGCCGCACGAGCGACCCGGAGCAGCCGGGAGTCGCGCCGGCCGAGGGGCACGGCGTCCCTGGCGGACGGCGGGGTGGCACCGGTCGGCCAGAGGTCTGATCCATCGGTGACCGAACAGCAGTCGCGCGCCATCAGTTCGTGGAACGCCGGCGCAGTGGGCGCCGGGACGCCGGGCGCCAGACTCAGCAGAACGGTCAGCGGCTCCTGGGCCGGGCCGCGCATCAGCCGGTCGATGAAACGGAGCGTGCCCTCGTCACACCACTGGGCGTCGCCGAAGGCGAGCACCAGCGGAGCCTGGGCCAGCGACTTCTCGACCAGCGTCAGGGCCGCGTGCTGTGTCTCGTGCAGGGGTAACGGCTCACCGCTGCGCAGGCCCAGCACCCGCCGCAGCACGGCGTGCTCGGTGCCGGCCTCGTTGAGGCGGCAGTCGACGCGTCGCACGCTCGGCTCCCGCCCGCACACATCGCCGATGTGACGCACGATCGCGTCCACGGGCCGGCTGTCGACGGACCCGCGCATCACCACACAGCGGGCGCCGGAGCGGCCGACGGGGATGCAGCACGACGGGCGGTGCGTGGGCGGGGACCGGTCGAAGGTGGTGCCGGCAGGTAAGGACGTGGGTGCAAAAGCCGGAGGTGGGGTGGGGGGACGCAGGTAATCCGATCTGCTCCTCACGCTGCTTACCATATGACAATTCTGTGTCGTGTGAAGATGGCCTCGTGTCGAGATCGTGAAGAGTGCGCCGAGGGTCTGCCGGGCCGAACCGCCCACTGAGGATGCCTCGGTGAAGGACCCCGGCGATGGACGGCGTCGTCAGTCGCCTCTGTGAACGGAGACACCTGTGCCCCTCGTCGGCCGGACGCACGGGTTCGCCTCGATCCGGGCGGCGATGAGCCGCGTGCGGGGTGGAGCCGCCGTGCTCGTGGCGGTCACCGGCCCGCCCGGCACGGGCCGTTCGGCCTTCCTGGACGCTGTCGCCGACCTCGCGGCGGAGGAGGGATTCACTGTCCGGCGGGCCTGCTGCGGCCGTCCGGGACAGGGCTCCCCCGACGTCCCGGACCGGCCTCTCCCTCAGGCCGGTCCGGCATCCGGCGCCGGCCCCCTGGCGTATCTCGTCGATGACTTGCAGTGGGCCGACAAGACAGCGCTGGCCCGGCTCACACGATGGTTCGCCGACCCGTGCCCCGCCCCGCTGCTCACGGTGGTGACGGTGCGCGAGGGCGAGCCGTTCGCCGAACTGCCGCGAGTACAGGACTTGCTGGCGGCCGCGGATCCAGTGATCCGGACGGCCCCGCTCGGTCCGGAGGAAATACGCGCGCTGCTCGCGGAACCCGATGTGCTCACCGACGCGGAGCTCTCGGCCTGGACGCGCGCGACGGGTGGGAACCCGGCACTCGTCGTCTCGCTGCTCGACCGGGTGGAGGCTGTGCACCCAGTGGCCCCCGAGCAACTCCTCGACACCGCCCGCACCCGGCCGGCACCCCGGGACCTGACGGCCCGGGTGGCCGCGGTCCTGAGCAGCCAGCCGGAGCCCGTCCGGCGACTGGCCTGCTGCGCCGCGATCCTGGGCGGCCCCGCCGAGCCGCGTGTCCGCGCCCGCCTCTCGGGCCTGGGCCCGGCCGAGGAGGCCGCGGCCGCGCGCGCCCTGCTCCGTCTCGGCTGGAATGTGGACCGCTGGGCGCCGCCCGTTCTATGGGACTGCGTACGAGAGATCGCCGAGGATCGTCTGACCCTTGCCGACCGCGCCAAGATGCACAGCCGCGCTGCCGAGTTGCTCTACGAGGCCGGTGCTCCGCCCGATCGGATCGTCCCCCACCTCCTGGAGGTCGGACCCGGCGAGTGGACCGAGACCGCCCGAGTACTGCGTCAGGCCGCCGACGAGCTGCTGCGCCGCGGGGACGCGGCCTTCGCGATCCGCTGCCTTCGCCGTGCCCTGCGCGAGTTCCCGCCCGACAGCCCGCAGCGCGGCGCGTTCCTGGCCGCCCTGTCCGAGGCGGAGCAGAACACCGACGTCCCCGCCATGCTGCGCCACGCCGTCCAGGCCAACCAGTTGCTGTCATCGGACCGAGAACGCGCCGAGGTCGTGGCGAACGTGCCGCTCACCCTGTTCCTCACCGCCCCGCAGACGGCGCAGGTACTGGAATCCGCCGGAGAACCGGCCACGACGGGCCCGGAAGCGGCGGACCTCGGCCTGCGGCTGGAGGCCCGGACCCGGCTGCACCGGCTCGGCGCCCCGGGCGCCCCGGCCGCCGCGGTCGAGCGGCTGCGCGCCCTGGCCCCAGGGCCCGGGCCCGGTACCGCGGCGCAGCGCGAACTCGTATCGGTCCTGGTCTACGCGGGAATTCTCGGCGGACGGCTGCCCGCAGCCGAGGCGGCTGCCCTGGTGCGCTGGATGCTCGACCACGAGCCGGCCTCCGCCGCCTCCGTCCATGCCGCGCCCGCCCTGATGATCGCCTCCGGCACGGCGTCCGGGGCGGACGAACCCGTGTGCAGCTGGCTGGACATGGCACTCGAAGCGGCACGTGGGCACGGCGACGGGCGGCTGCAGACCCGGCTGCTGGGCTGGCGGGCACTGGCCGCTCTGCACGCCGGCCGGCTCGCTGACGCCTGGGCGGACGCATCGGACGCGTGCGCGGCGGCCCCGGGCCCGCTGGAGGACGACGACTGGTCGGCCGTCGTCGGCCTGACGTCCGTGGCTCTCGAGACGCGCGACCCGCGGCTGGCCGACCGGCTGCGGTCCCTGCTGCGCGAACGCCAGGAGGCCGCCATACCGCTGACCGGTCTGGCCCGTCGGGCGTTGCGCGCCCAGTCGGCCCCGAAACCCGAACTGCCCGCTCTGCTCTCCGACCTGCTCGAGGCGGCGCACCAAGCACAGGCGGCGGGCTGGTGCAACCGGACGCTGTTCCCGGTGGACCTGTGGTGCGTGTCCCCGTTGCTCCGCGTCGACCGGTCGGAGGACGCGCTCCGGCTCCTCGCCCGCGCCTGCGAGGCGGCCCGGTCCTCTGGCTCCCCCTACGACCTCGGCCGGGTCCTGCGCATGTGGGGCACCGTGGTGGGCGGCCGGTATGCCCTGTCCCTGCTCGCCGAGTCCGTCTCCGTGCTCAGGGAAGGCTCCAACACGCTGGAGCTGGGCAGGGCGTTGACGGCGTACGGGAACCGGCTGCGCGCCGCCGGGCGGCCCGGCTCCGCCGAGCTTCTCGCCGAGGCCGACCGGATCGTCGACGCGGCGGGGGAGTCGGCGCTGCGGTGCTGGGCGGGGACCCTCAGCGGTGATCCGAACCGCGCCGTGCCGCCGGGCGGCGGCGGACTCAGCGACACCGAGCGCCGGGTCGCCGCCCTCGTAGCTCTCGGAAACACCAACCAGGAGGTCGCGGCGGCGCTCGGCGTCACTCGGCGTGCCGTGGAGAAAACCCTGACCAGGCTCTACCAGCGACTGGGCGTGGAGGGGCGGGCCAGGCTGCTTCCGGTCGTGCGGCGGATGGCGGGAAGAGCCGCCTTGTCCTCGGGGATGCTTTCCCAGCGGCTCTGACGGTCCGTCGATCCACCGGCCCTCCCCTACGGGCCGGCGCAACCCCGCCCCGGTGCCGGCCGTACATGGCAGGATGACCGGCCCCCGCCCGCCGTATCTGTGCCGCACCGCGCATCCTGCCCGGCCACCACGCCGCCGAGCCCGGACAGGACACCCCCGCTTCGGTGGCCGATCGGTGCACCAAGCGGGCTACCCCCTGGTATTCGGAGTCGCCTTCCGGGGCTCTCAGGTGCGAGGACAGCGCGTTCCGGACTTCTCCCGGTCGTCACGGTGAACCGCGGTGAACCCCCACTCCGACGCGCGGTGTACGGCTGCCCCTTCCGTACGGGGCGGTGTGGGACGCCGCGGCCGCTCCGAACTGTGCGGCGACGACCACAGTGTTGGGCGGCGTGCCAGAGTCCCCATTGCACGCCGTGGTTCGGCCTCATTAGTCTGCTCGGCGTCGGCCGGAATACAGGGAATGAGGCATGCGAGGGCGGTTTGTCGTACATGGCCGAGGCGGAGACTGGTACGAAGAGCGAGCTTCGGCAAGAGATCGAGGGGATATCTCTTATGCGGAATGACTTGCTGGGCCCCGTCGAAGAATTGCGCGAAATTGATCCTTCCTTATTGAACGCCGGGATTCCGGGTGAGCAATACCGCGATGTGTTCCTTTCGTTGTTCGAGCGCTCCGGCATCGGTCTCGCGGTTCTGGATTCGACCCTCCGGGTGCGGTCGGTCAACAGTGCTTTGAGTGCCCAGTGCGGAATGCACCCCGAGGAGATGCGCGAGCGCGATTTCACGGAATTCCTGCACCCGAGCGTGCGGCAGTACGTGCTGCGCCAGTTCGGCCTACTGGCTCAGGGACGCAAGGCGTGCCTCGGGAACAGCTCCATCGGTACCTGCTTCGACCACACCGCGGTATCCGGCGAACTCACCGCCTTCCCGGTGGAGGACGGCTCAGGTCGGGTGAGGGTGTTCATGGTGCAGTTCACGCCGGAGGGGACGCCCGGCGACCACCAGGCGCGCGTGGGGTCGCACGGGAAACTGACCCCCCTCAGCGCGAAGGTCCTGGAAGGCGTGGCAGCGGGGGATCCGACCGTGCGCCTCGCGGCCAAACTTTTCCTCAGCCGGCAGGGCATCGAGTACCACGTCGGCGCTCTCCTGCGGCAGTTCGATGTGCCCAATCGCACGGCGCTGGCGGCCAAGGCGTACTCGATGGGCATGTTCAGCATGGGCTGCTGGCCACCCAGGCTTCGCCCCGACATCATCCGCTCCGATGTTCAGGGAGCGGACCGGGCGGGTGGCGAGACCCGCACGGAGGCCCGGCGGCCGTAGACGTTGATCCACAACGCTCGTTAGGGTGAAGCCTGATGTGTGGAGAGCCACCATTGGTGCCTACAGGTGGGTGGATGTCCGAGCGGACCGCCGTGCCTGCGTCAGGGCTCTGAGCGCTACGGGGGCAAAGTGGAACTACTGGTGGTCGAGGACAACGAGCGGGTGTCGGCAGCCCTCCGGGCGGCGTTGGCCCGACAAGGCGTGGCAGCGGTGTGCGCGACCACCGGCAAGGCCGCGATGGAGCTGCTGGAGCGGGCACGTCCCGACGCCGTCCTGCTCGACCTCGGCCTTCCGGACTGCGACGGCTTCACCTTGTGCAGCATGATGCGGGCGGCGAGCTCCATCCCGATCCTGGTGACGACCGCCCGTGGGGACCACGCCTCGTGCGTGCGAGGACTCGACCTCGGCGCGGACGACTACCTCGTCAAGCCCTACAACCTGGCGGAAGTGCTGGCCCGGTTAAGGGCGGTGATGCGCCGTCACCGCCCGTCCCGGGATGCGGCCGACGACGGGCCGGCCGGGGACCTGCTCCTGGCCGGGCCCGTGCGCATCGATGTGCGAGAGGGAGCGGTGCTGGTCGACGGCGCCCCGACCGATCTGCCGGACGAGGAGTTCGGGATTCTCGTCGCTCTGGCCCGGCGGCCCGGTGAGACGCTGTCCGCCGAGCAGCTCGTCGACGAGATCCTGCGGACCCAGCGGGCGAGGCTGGAGGCCTCGCTGCAGCGCCACATTTCCTCGCTGCGCGAACGGCTCGGCGCACCGTACCTGGTGGAGGCCGTGCAAGGAGGGGGTCATCGGCTGTCGGTTCCCGGATCCGCGTAACCGATGGCGACCCGTCAGATAAAGGCGTCCGTCTGCTGTGTCCTTTTGTACTCGGCCCGGTCGTCCGCCGTCGGTACGCCCCCCGAGGCCGACTGCGGCCCGGAACCGGTCGCCCTGGCCTCTCTGGGCGCCCTGGTCGTGGCCTTCCTGGTGGGGCTCCGGTGGATCCGGCAGCGGCGTCAGCTGCGCGAGTTGGTGCGGGCAGCCCGCAGGATCGGCGACGGCGACCTGTCCGGCAGGGTGCCGGTGCACCCCCGGGCTCCGGCCGAAGTGCGGCGGCTGGTCCACGCGTTCAACGACATGGCCGACTCGGTGCGCACCTGCATGGAGAAAAATGCCGCGATCGTGGTGGACGTCTCCCATCAACTGCGCAACCCACTGACCGTGTTGAGTCTTCGCATGGAGATACTCTCGCTGAGCGTGGAGGGGAAGGGGCGCGAGGAGGCGGAGCTGATCCGCGAGGAGATGAACCGGCTGGACGTCATTCTCGGCCGGCTCCTGGAGCTGGCCTCCGCCCGGACCACGCTCCCGGTACGGACAGGCCCGATGGCCGCAATGGACCTGGTCACCAACCGGGTCGTCGCATGGCGGCCACAGGCCGAAACCCGTTCGCTCCAGCTCGCGGTCGTGGCCGCGTCATCGGCCGTCATCCGTGTCGACGCGACCCTCGCGGGCTCGATCCTGGACACCCTGCTGGACAACGCCATCAAGTTCAGTCCGGAGGGCGGGCAGATCACCGTACGTCTCCGGGACGACGGGCCCATGACGACCGTCGAAGTCGTCGACGAGGGGCCCGGCCTCGACCCGGACGACTTCGACCGCATCGGCGACCGGTTCTGGCGGAGCGCCGCGACTCGGGACGAGCCGGGCACCGGACTGGGTTTGAGCATCGCCCGCGAGATGGCGGCGGTCATCGGAGGACAGTTGACGTTCGCCGCGGCCGAACCGCGCGGGTTGTGCGTGGGGCTCCGTCTGCCCCGTGCCGACACCGGGCGGGCCGTGTGCTCCTCGCCCGGCACGCCCGGTCAGCGCTGACCGGAATGGGGATTTGACCGCCCGTTGCTCCACCCATCCGGAACACCGGCCGGGTGCCGAGGTCGTGCCTGAGTGTGCGGGGCTGACGAGGTGCTTGCCGGCCTGGGCGCCGCATGCGCCGCGCGACAACCAGGGATTCACCTAAGGGCTGTCCCGCAATCCCTGGCGGGCACGCGACGACAGCTGCGGCACCTGGCTGCGTTGTCGGAGCGCCCGCATACACCCAGTATGAGGACGCCCCTCCGCCTTGCGATGCACCGCATCTGACGCCGCGCGCTGATCCACCAGGGATGACGGGACAGCCCTTAGGGCGTGTTTCGACAGCCCCGTCCGCCAGGCGCCGGCGGACGGGGCTCCTTTCGAAAAATGCCCTCGTGCCGTCGTGCCGCCGCTCTCGAAAGACTGGTAATTCTTATAGCACTTGGGCGATGTGGCGGCCGGACAGCCGGCATGGCTGGGACCGTGGGGGCGGCCGCTCACCGGCGTCGCGTCGCGGGGCTTGTACTGCACGCCTTCACCGGGGCAGTGTGGGCGCTGTCGTGCAAACGGAAAGAGACGTTCAGTGCGAGGAGAAAAAGTGACATCAGCCTGGTCGCCCGGTCGCCGCGCAAAGTGCGTCACCGTTGTCGCTGCGGGTGTTTTTCTGTGCATGGGAACCGCGGTCGCCCCGGGATACGCCAAGGACGTGGGCACCGTCGTGAATGCCGGAAGTGAAAATGCCGTGAACGGCAGTTATCTGGTGCTGTTCGAAGAAGGGTCGCGCCCGGACGTTGCCGAATACGGCCTGCGGGTGCGGGAGAGATACGACAGCGCGGTGCACGGGGTGCTGGCCGAGGGGAGCGCAGAGCAGGCCCGGCGACTGGCGGCCGACCCTGAGGTGAAACGGGTTGAGCAGAACACCCTGGTGGGGCGGCCCGCCCGGCCGAGGCTGACGGAGGCGGCCCCGTCGTCCTGCGGGCTCGACCGGATCGACCAGCGCTCGCTTCCGCTCGACGGTTCCTACGCCTATCCGCCGCGCGCGGCGGCCGGCGTGAACGTCTACGTGATCGACACCGGGATCGACTACAGCCATCCCGATCTCCGTCCGCGCGCCCGGCCCGGTTTCGATGCCTTCGGCGGAGACGGCAGCGACGAGCACGGCAATGGCACCTACATGGCCGGCATCATCGGCGGCACCGAGCACGGAGTGGCCAAGAAGGCCAAGCTGATCTCGGTGAAGGTGCTCGACGCCCAGGGCGGCGGCACCCTCGCCGGGGTGGTGGCCGGCATCGACTGGGTCACCAAGCACGCCAAGGGACCCTCGGTGGCCAATTTCGTCATCGGCGCCCCCATCAGCGAGGTGCTCGACGAAGCGGTGCGCAACTCGATAGCCGCCGGTGTCACGTACGCGATGTCGGCGGGCGCCAGCTCCCACGACGTCGCCGACACCTCCCCGGCACGGGTGGCCGAAGCCATCACCGTGGGATCCTCGGACTGCGCCGACCGGGTCGCCTCGTTCAGTAACTACGGTGCGGGGCTGGATCTTTATGCCCCGGGCGTGGACATCACCTCCGCCTGGCCCGGCGGGGGGACGTTCACTGACTCCGGTACCTCGGTCTCCGCGGCGCATGCCTCCGGTGCGGTCGCGCTGTATCTCGGCGGACATCCCAAGGCCACCCCGGCCGCGGTGGGCAGGGCCCTGGACCGTGCGGCAGTGGTGGGAGCGCTCACCGGAGTGCCGACCAGTTCCACCCCCAACAAGCTGCTGCAGCTGGCGTATTGACGCCGGAATCACAGGTAGCGTCCTCCTCGGCCGATCCGGCGCGTGTCGACCAAGGAGGACGCCGCCGGTGATCCGGGAATACCCGCATCTCGTCTCGATTCAACAGGCGGAAGATTTGTTAATCATTGAAAACCTCGTGAAGTGCTACCGGGGCGGTACACGCGCCAACGACGGTGTCAGCCTGCAGGTCGAGGCAGGGGAGGTCGTCGGCCTCCTCGGGCACAACGGAGCCGGCAAGACCACCCTGATCAACCAGGTGGCCGGGCTCGCGGTACCGACGTCCGGCACCATCCGGGTCGACGGGTGCGACCCGGTCGCGGAGCCGGCCAGAGTCCGCCGGATGGTTGCGGTGATGCCTCAAGCCCACGCGCCGCTGGCCGGCGTGACGCCTCGGCAGGCCATCAGGGCCATGGCCCGCATCCGCGGGATGAACAAGCACGACAGCCGCGCGCGGACCGACGAGCTGATCGCTGCGCTGGACCTCGGAGCATGGGCCGACACGACAGGGGAACGCCTCTCCGGAGGCGTCCGGAGGCTGACGGCGTTCGGTATGGCTGCGTCGTCGCCGGGACGTGTCGTGATGCTCGACGAACCCACCAACGACGTGGACCCGGTCCGCCGGAGGCTGCTGTGGGAGCAGATCCGCGAACTGGCCGACCAGGGCTGTGCCGTTCTCCTCGTCACCCACAACGTGGCCGAGGCGGAGCGGAGCGTGGACCGGATCGTCGTGATGGGTTCGGGAAAGGTGCTGGCGGAGGGCACGGCCGCACAGCTTCGCTCCCGGACGGTCGGTGAGTTCAGACTGGAACTGACGGCGGCGAGCGCCGACGGCATCCCGCCGCTCCCCGGCCATATCCCCGCCGCCGGCCCGCCGGTGCATGCCGCCCGGCGGCTGGCGATTCCCCTGGACTCCCACGCGGCGTCGGCGGCGCTCGCCTGGGCTCAGCAACTCCGCGCTGCGGGGGACGTCGACGAGTTCGCTCTGGTGCCGGTCGGCCTGGAGGACGTGTATCTGCAGCTGGCCGGCAGCGAGACCGCATCTGACGCGGAGAAGGGAGCGCACGGTGAGTCACTGGTTGCGTAGTTACGGACTGCTGCTGGGATGGACCGCGCTGCGCAGCCGCGCGACGCTTCCTCTCAATCTCATCATCCAGACCTTCATGGCGGTCGGCATCATCGTCGGATTCGCCTATCTCGTGCCTGAGATGGACGACGCCACGGCCCTCTACCTCGCGACGGGCGCCCCGGTGCTGGGACTCATCACCGTCGGCATGGTGATCGGCCCGCAGGAAGTCGCCTCCTCGAAGCAGGAGGGCATCTTCGACTTCAACCGGTCGCTTCCCGTTCCCCGAAGTGCCCTCATCGCGTCAGACGCCACAGTCGCCCTGCTCACCGCGCTGCCCGGCATGGTGGCCGCCCTTGTGGTCGCCGGTCTGCGGTTCGACCTCACCCTCCACATCAGCCCGCTGGTCCTTCCCGCCGTCCTCCTGACCGCGTTCACCGCCATCGGTCTGGGCTACGGGATCGGATACGGACTGGCGCCCGCAGCCGCCCGCATGATGTCCCAGCTGGTCGTGTTCGTCGCGCTGATGTTCTCGCCGATCACCTTTCCGGCGTCCCGGCTGCCCGACTGGTTCGAGTCCGTGCACACGGTGCTCCCGTTCCAGTACATGGCCGAGGCGGTCCGGGACACACTCAACAGGCCACCGGAGGGCGTCGCAGCGCTCCCCTTCGCCGTCCTGGCGGTCTGGTCCCTCATCGGGTTTCTCATCACCTACCGGATGACCGCCCGGCGGCCCTGAGCCGCGAGCGAGGACGGGCGGACGACGCCACCTTTCGAAATATGCCCTGGGCGACGCTCCTGGCCGGGCCCACGTGAGCCAGGAGCGCCGCCCCGCTTACCGTGCCCGGCGACCGGGCCGGCCGACGGACGAGCGGAACCGGTCAGTCCCGGGCCGCGGCGGGAAGCGCTTCCACGACTGCCTCTTCGTCCGGCACAGCCAACTCCCTGACCCGGGAATCCCCACTTGGACCGCCGGGCCATTCACGGAAGCGCCGGAACAGCATCGGCATGCCTCGGGCGACCGAGAGGTCGGAGCTGTCCATGACCTGCATGTGTACATGGGGTTGGGTCGAGTTGCCGGAGTTGCCGCAGCTCGCGAGTTGCTGACCGGCCACCACCCGCTGTCCGGCGGACACCTGGACGGAGCCGGACTTGAGGTGCACCAGGGCGACGTAGGGGCCGTGCTCCGACAGCGAAATGATCAGATGGTTCCCTGCGATGGCGTTCGCCCCTCGGCGTACCCGTGCGGCCTGGCCCAGCATGTACGGCACCAGGGCGAGCTGTGACCGGCGTGCCTCGTGGTCGGGCTCGCCGTCGTGGGCCGCGATCACGGTGCCGGCGGCGGGAGCCAGGACGGGCCGGCCGAAACTGTGGAAGAGCTCGGGCGGTTCGGTGGCGAAGAAGGTCCGCCAGCTGCGGTGGTCGGCTGTGCGGTGGCGGTCGTCCACGCCGATGAAGTCGATGGCGTGACTGCTGCCGAACAGCTCGGTCCCATGACTCGGAATCCGCCGTGCCGGGCTGTTCCTGGCGCGCCACAGCCCGGTGAAGGGCAGCGAGAGTTCGACGCCCCGCGTCCCCGGACGTTGTGCACCCGGATCTCCACCTGCCCCGGCGGCGACGCCTGCCGTGGCGAAGGCGGTGGCGCCGATCGCGACGGTGCGCGCGACGAAGAGCCGCCGGGAGGGGTCCTTCCCGCCAGGGGCGTCGGGGCCGTCCGGTGACGGTGTGGCGGCCCGTCGGGCGAGGCCCCGGCGGAGCAGGAGACGGACGAGTTCGCCCAGGAGCAGCGCGACGGTGAGGTACATCAGCAGCGGCGGCCAGACCTCACCCGCCGGGGTGAGGATTCGTGTGATCTCGAACGGCGGCTCGGCGGGCCCGGCGAACAGCAGGACCGCTGTGGTCGCCGAGAGCAGCCACACCAGCGCCGTGCCGGCACGCCGCCACGGGGAGCCCTCGTGGGAGACGTCCTTGACGAGGCGTTGGAACAAGTACCGGTGGACGGCCGTCAGAACCAAGAGGATCAAGGCGGCGTTCAGAAGCAGAAGAGCAGTGCCGGTCCGTGACATGTGTCGAACCTAGCCGCTGATGGTGTGTCCGCTTCGCACTCTTCCAAAGAATGGTCGATTTCCTAGTCCTGCGCCCGCCGTCCCCGACCGCCCGCCGGACCAAAGGGTGACGGCCCCGTGAGTATTTCGTCGCCGGCACCCCCACTGACCTGCGACAAGCAGCTCCATGAATAGTCGGCCGAACCAAGAACCCGGTTTCGATCATGAGATGACGGTGTGCATCGGGTCGGTTGACAGCCGCTGTGGGCTGCATGAGCATACCGATCGATGTTGAAGGCCGAATGGGCGCAGCCCCACCGCGGGGCCGCACATGCGAGGTCCCATTCGTTGTGAGTCGTACACGCACTGTTCGCATTCGGGGGACTTGAAAATGGGAAGACGGGCCAGGCTCGGAACCGAGGGCACACGCCGTGCGGGCCGTCCCGGCTTCCTGGCTTCGTCCAGCATGCGTGACCTGCGTTTTGTCGCCGAAGCGGTCCCTGGGAGCCTGAGGTGCCCAGGAACCCGTACGGCCGGCCTCGTGGTCGGCGCCGCTGCCGGGGCGCCTTTCACCCACCGGTCGGCACCGGAATTTCCTGGTTCTTCTGCACGTCACTGACGAGATATTCACGGGTCCCCTTTCGGGTCCGAAAAGTTCGACCGATCCAGCGCGCCCGCACGGCTTCGGGGCGGTCCAGGGTGACCGTATTCCCGCTTGGCCGGAGCGAAAGTGCGCATCATCGCTCATGACTTCAGAGGATTGCGGCCTTGAGTACTTTTCGCGACCCAGCCGAACATTTCTCTGCCCTCTCCGGAGACCGGCGGGCCGAGATTTCCTACCCGTTGTCACCCACGCAGCAGGGCATCCTCTTCCAGGCCCGCCACGGGGAAGGGACCGGCCTCTACCACACGCAGGTCGAGTTCGAGGTCGCCCGGGATCTCGACGTCGACGTGTTCCGCCAGAGCTGGGCGTGGGTCACGGAGCGGCACGCGGCGCTGAGAACCGGCTTCCGCGATCGTCCGGGTGGCGAACCGGTGCAGACGGTCCGCGAGAGCGTGGACGTCCCCCTGGTCCACGAGGACTGGCGTTCCCTGGACGAGGAGCAGCGGTCCGACCGGCTGACGGCGCGGCTGCAGCAGGACCACGAGCAGGGTTTCTCACTGGACGAGGCCCCGTTGTGGCGGCTCCACGTCGCCCACCTGGCGGACGCGCGGTACCGGGTTCTGTGGAGCCTCCACTACCTCCTGATGGACTCGCGGAGCCAGACGAGGATTCTCCGCGAAGTGGAGCAGGTGTACGAGGCGCTGACTTCCCGGCAGCCCCTGGACGAGCCGCCGGTGGTGCCGTTCCAGGAGTACGTGGAGTGGTGGGGACATCAGGACGCCGGCCGTTCCGAGGCCTTCTGGCGTAACGAGCTGCGGGCGGTGTCGCCCGTCAGCCCGCTTCCCTTCGAACTCAGGCCCCCCGCAGGCGAGGACACCGCCGCACAGGCGCCGCCCGCCGGGTACGAACAGGTGTCGCTGGTTCTGGACGAACGGGAGACGGCCGCCCTGCGCGCCGCCGGAGCGCGGTGGGATCTGACGCTCCCCACGATCGTACGGGGAGCCTGGGCCTTCCTCCTGAGCCGTTACCGGGGCGCCGACGAAGTGGTCATGGGCGTCACCACCCCCGGCCGGTCCGCCGACCTGCCGGGTGTCGAGGACATGGTCGGGCTGCTCATCAACACGCTTCCCCTGCGGGTCGAGGTTCCGGCCCCGGCAGGCTGGGCGCAATGGATGCAGGGCCTGCAGCGGAAGTACGCGGAGATCCTGGAGCACGAGTACAGCCCCCTGCGGCTGGTCCAGCAGTGGAGCGGGGTCGGCTCGGGCGAGTCGCTCTTCGACAGCGTTCTGATGGTCGAGGACCAGGAGCCGGGAACCGGGACCGGCTCCTTCCGCATGGTCCGGGAGGAGAGCCACGCGGCCTACCCGCTGAGCGTCGTGGCGACCCTTGGGGAGCGCCTCACGCTCACCGTCCACTACGACACCGGGCGCTTCGCGCCGAGGACCGTCGAACGCACGGCGGGACACCTCAGGCAGATCCTTGCCGAGCTGGCCAGCAGGCCGCACGCACGCCTGGGGGAGCTGGCCGTCCTCACCCCGGCCGAGCACTCCCGGCTCGTCCACGAGTGGAACGACACGGACACGCCGTACGCGCAGGACATCTGCATGCACCAGCTGTTCGAGAGGCGGGCCGAAGAGGTCCCCGAGGCCCTGGCCCTGCTCTTCCGGGACGAGCGCTGGACCTACCGTGAGGTCAACGAGCGGGCCAACCAGGTGGCACACCGGCTGAGAGGCCTCGGGATCGGACGCGGCGACCAGGTCGTGATCCTGATGGAGCGCTCCGCGGAGATGATTCCCGCCCTGCTGGGGATCCTCAAGGCCGGCGCCACGTACATCCCGCTCGACGTCAACGCTCCCGTCAAGCGGTGGCACTGGAT
The DNA here is from genome assembly GCF_048270745.1 of Streptomyces sp. NPDC056231. Classification (NCBI taxonomy): domain Bacteria; kingdom Bacillati; phylum Actinomycetota; class Actinomycetes; order Kitasatosporales; family Streptomycetaceae; genus Streptomyces; species Streptomyces sp. NPDC056231. The sequence continues at coordinate 25,253 of NZ_JBLVKW010000086.1, forward strand.
CATCGACTCGCTGAAGGTCACCTGCGTCCTGACCCAGCACGCCCTGGTGCCGCGCGTCATGTCCGCCGAACCGTTGCCGGACCTCGCGCACATCGTGTGCATGGACCCGGCGGACGACGAACTGCCCGTGCCCTCCGACTGCCCGTACACCGTGCACCCGTCGGCCGGACTCACGGACCTGCCCTGCGACAACCTTCCCCCGCAGGGCACTGCGCAGGACATCGCCTACGTCATCTTCACCTCCGGCTCCACCGGAACGCCCAAGGGTGTCGCGGTCGCGCACTTCCCGGCGGTGAACCTGATCGAATGGGTCAACACCACCTTCTCCGTGGGCCCGGACGACCGCATCCTCTTCGTCACCTCGCTCACCTTCGACCTCTCCGTCTACGACGTCTTCGGCATGCTCGCCGCCGGTGGGTCGATCCGGGTGGCCACAACCGAGGACATTCAGGAGCCGGCGAACCTGCTGGGCCACCTCGCCGACGAGCCCATCACCTTCTGGGACTCGGCGCCCGCCGCCCTGATGCAGCTCGCACCCTTCCTGCCCACCGACGGCGAGGGCGGGAACGAGATCGTCTCCCGGTCGCTGCGCCTGATCTTCATGAGCGGGGACTGGATACCGGTCCACTCGCCGGACCTGATGAAGGCGGCCTTCCCGGAGGTCAGGGTGATCGGCCTCGGCGGGGCGACCGAGGCGACCGTCTGGTCGAACTTCTTCCCCGTCGACGTGGTGGACCCCGCCTGGACGAGCATTCCGTACGGAAAGCCCATCCAGAACGCACGCTATTACGTCCTGGACGAGAGCCTGCGCCCCTGTCCGGTGGATGTGCCGGGCGACCTCTACATCGGCGGCATCTGTCTCAGCTCCGGTTATGCGAACGAGCCGCAGCTGACGGCCGGCAAATACATTCCGTCGCCCTTCGGCGCCACACCCGGAGAACGCATCTACCAGACCGGCGACACAGCACGGTGGCGGGAGGACGGGAATCTGGAGTTTCTCGGGCGCACCGACTCCCAGGTCAAGATCCGGGGCTACCGCATCGAGCTCGGTGAGATCGACAGCACGCTGGCCGAGCACCCCGTCGTCCAGGACGCGGCGACCGTCGTCCGGGAGGACGCGTCCGGCGACCGCTCCCTGGTGTCGTACGTCGTCCTCCACCCGCAGCGCGCCCGTTCCGCCGTCCAGGACGACGAGGACTCGCTGACGGGCCGGCGCATCGAACGCTGGCGCGAGGTGTACGACGCGTTCGACCCGGACGCGGCGAAGGAGTCGGAGGACGGAAACGACTTCTCGGGCTGGAACAGCAGCTACACCGGCGGCCCCCTCCCCCGGGAGGAGATGCTGGCCTGGCAGGACGACACGGTCGGGCTGATCCACGGCTACGGTCCCCGCGCGATCCTGGAGATCGGCTGCGGGACCGGACTGCTGCTCTTCCCGCTCGCCGCAGGATGCCGCCGCTACTACGGAACCGACTTCTCCTCCTCGGCCCTCGAAGCCGTGCGCGGGCGTCTCGGCGCCCGACCGGAGCTCAGGGAGACCGTCGTCCTGCACCAGCGGGAGGCCGACGCCCTCGACGGCCTGGAGCTCGAACCGGTCGACACGGTCGTCGTCAACTCGGTCGTCCAGTACTTCCCCGACGTCCATTACCTGCTCCGCGTCCTTGACCAGGCGCTGTCCCGGGTCGTCGACGGTGGCCGGATCATCGTCGGAGACGTCCGGAGCCTGCCGCTGCTCGAGGCATTCCACGCCGACGTCGAGCTGCACCACGCGCCCGAGTCCCTGACCCGTCAGCAGCTCTGGCAGCGCGTCCAGCGCCGCGTGCAGCTGGAGGAGGAGCTGACCCTCGACCCGGCGTTCTTCCGCGACTGGGGCGCCGCCACCGGCCGCGTCTCCCGTGTCGAGATCCGGCCCAAGGGCGGCCACAGCCTCAACGAGATGTCGATGTTCCGCTACCAGGCAGTGCTCCATGTGGGCCCCGCCCGCGACCGGGCCGGCCGGACGGCGCCGGCCGCCGTCCCCGAGCTCGACTGGACGGCGGAACGTCTCACCCCCGCGAAGCTGCGCGAGACGCTGGCCGGCGACCGGCCCGACCGGCTCCGGCTGCGCGCCGTCCCGAACGCCCGCGTCGAGGAAGCGGCGCGGACGCTCCGCTGGCTGAAGAGCGGAACCGGACCCGAGACCGCCGAGGCGTGGCGCGCACAGGACCGGCCGCTGCGAGGCATCGACCCGGAGGACGTCAGGGAACTTGCCGAGAAGGCCGGCTACCGGGCCACCGTCGACTGGAGCCGCCACGGTGCGGACGGCGACTACTCCGTGCTGTTGACCCGCGCCGGAGTGGAACAGGACCCGGACGATGAGGAGTTCGTCGTCCCGTCCGAGCCCGGGCGGGAAACGAGCGACTGGTCGGACTACGCCAACCAGCCGCTCAAGGCGGAGATCGAGCACCTGGTGATCCCCCGGCTCCACGCCCACCTGGCCGAGCGGCTCCCCGGCTACATGATGCCGTCCGGCCTCGTCGCCCTCGACGCACTGCCCGTCACTCCCAGCGGCAAGCTCGACCGTCGTGCGCTGCTGCTCCCGCCGGCTCCCGCCGCCGGGCCGAGCGCTGTACCCGCCCGGAACACCACCGAGGCACTGCTTGTCCCGATCTGGGAGCAGACCCTGTCCCGTTCGCCGATCGGCGTCCTCGACGACTTCTTCGAGCTGGGCGGGCACTCGCTGCTGGCCGTGCAACTGGTGGCCCGGATCCGGCAGGTGTTCTCGCTGGAGGTGCCGGTCCGCCTCTTCTTCGACCTGCCGACGATCGCCGAGGTCGCGCGCGAGTTGCGGCGCCGGCAGGAGGAGCGGCAGCCCTCGCAGCAGCGTCCCCTCGTCCCCGCCCCCCGCGGCGGCCCGCTGCCGGCCGGATCCGACCAGCAGCGGCTCTGGTTCATCGACCGGCTGAGCCCCGGAACCACCTCCTACACCGTCAACTGGCTCGTCCCCCTTCCGGCTTCCTTCGGGACGCCGGTGCTCCGGGACGCCCTGGACGAGATGATCCGCCGTCACGAGACCCTGCGTACCACCCTCACGGAGAAGGACGGCCAGGTCTGGCAGATCGTCGCGGACACGTGGCAGGTCGAGCTGGGGGAGACCGATCTCTCGGGGCTGCCCGGCGAGCAGGCCGAGCAGCGGGCGCGGGACGAGATCCGCCGGTGGTGGGACCAGCCCTACGACCTCGTCGAAGGTCCGCTGCTGCGGGCCCGGCTCATCAGGCTGCCGGAGGCGGAGCAGGTCCTCGCGTTCAGCGCCCATCACACCGTGTTCGACGGCTATTCGATCGGTCTCTTCGGTCAGGAGTTCCTCCAGATCTGCCGGGCCCTGGCCGAGAGCGAGCCCTCCCCGCTGCCCGCTCCTCAGGTGCAGTACGCCGACTACGCCGTGTGGCAGCAGAGCCGGCTGGAGGAGGAGGACAGGCTCGCCTTCCAGCTCGACTACTGGAAGGAGCAGCTTTCCGGCGCGCCGGAACTGCTCACCCTGCCGACCGACTTCCCGCGTCCGGACGCGCAGAGCTTCACGGGCGATTTCCTGCGCCGGCAGCTGTCCCCCGAGCTGACCCGGCAGGTCGTCGAGGTCAGCCGTGAGCACCAGGTGACGAACTACATCACCATGCTCAGCGCCTACGCGCTCCTGCTGGCCCGCTACAGCGGTCAGGACGACATCGTCATCGGCGTGCCGATCGCCGACCGGAACCGCGTCGAGCTGGAGTCCATGATCGGATTCCTGGTCAACACGGTCGCCGTCCGGGTCGATCTGCGCGGCGACCCGAGCTTCGAGAACGTCCTGCTCCAGGTCCGCAGGCAGCTCTTCGACGCCCCGGCCCATCAGGAGGTGCCGTTCGAGCGGCTCGTCGAGGTGCTCCGGCCGACGCGCAGCCTCGCGTACAACCCGGTCTTCCAGGTGATGTTCGCCGACGAGAGCCTGCCGTTCCTGGACCACGACTCAGCCTTGGTGCAGCCGAAACCGTGGATGTACGACCTGATGGCCGAGGGAATGAGTGTCGGCGTCGCCCGCTTCGACCTCACCCTGATGATCCAGGCCGATCCCGAGGGCATGCACGTCGGATTCGAGTACAGCACCGACCTGTTCCAGGAACGGACGGTCGCACGTATGGCCGACCACTTCGAGGTGCTCCTGCGGGCCGCGCTGGCCGACCCCGGGCAACGGGTGCGGCGCCTTCCGATGGTCGATGAGGAGGAGCTCGGACGGATCGTCAAGCAGGGGACCGGACCTCGCAACGAGCATGCTCTCCGGCCGGCTTCGCTGCAGGCGCTGTTCGAGGAGCAGGCGCTCCGGTATCCCGACCGGGTCGCCGTCACGTTCGGTGACACGGAGCTGCGCTACGCCGACCTGGACCGGTGGTCGAACCGGCTTGCGCGTCTGCTGCGGGATCGTGGTGTCGGGCGGGAGAGCCTGGTCGGTCTGTGTGTACCGCGTTCGGTGGAGATGGTGGTCGGTCTGCTGGCGGTGCTGAAGGCGGGCGGGGCGTATGTGCCGTTGGATCCGGCGTATCCGCGGGAGCGTCTGGCGTACATGGCTGAGGACGCGGGGCTGCGGGTGGTGCTGGCCGAGCGGTCGACGGCCGGGGTGCTGCCCGAGTCCGATGCGCTGGTTCTGACCGTCGAGGACGTCTGGCCGGAGCTCGACCGGTGGCCCGACACACCCCTGGAGACGGGCGGAACCTGCGACGACCTCGCGTACGTGATGTACACGTCCGGTTCGACCGGCCACCCGAAGGGCGTGGCCGTGACCCATGCCGATGTGACGACGCTGGCGCTGGACAGCCGGTTCGCACGAGGGCACGAGTGCGTGCTCATGCACTCGCCGCAGGCGTTCGACGCGTCGACCTACGAGCTGTGGGCCCCGCTGCTCTCCGGCGGCCGGGCCGTGGCCGTGCCGCAGGGGGTGGCCCTGACCTCGGAGTCGCTGCGTGAGCTGGTCGCCGCCCACGGGATCACCGCGGTGTTCATGACGACGGTGCTGTTCCATCTGTTCGCTCAGGACGACCCCGGCTGCCTGGCCGGCCTGCGCGAGGTGTGGACCGGCGGCGAACCGGTCGGGGCGGACGCGGTGCGGCGGGTACGCGCCGCCTGTCCCGAGCTGGTGGTGGTGGACGTCTACGGGCCCACGGAGACGACGACCTTCGCCACCTGCTTCCGGATGGAGCCGCACGACCAGGTGCCTGCCGAGCTGCCGATCGGCCGGCCGCTCGACAACACCCGGGTGTTCGTGGTGGACAACTCCCTGCAGCCGGTCCCGGTGGGTGTCGCCGGTGAGCTGTGCATCGGTGGCGTGGGTCTGGCGCGCGGCTATCTGGGGCGTCCGGAGCTGACCGCCGAGGCGTTCGTCGCCGATCCGTTCGGCTCGGGGGGCCGGCTCTACCGGACCGGTGACCTGGTGCGCCGTCTCAGCGATGGCGACATCCAGGTGCTCGGCCGGGTCGATGACCAGGTGAAGGTTCGTGGTTTTCGGATTGAGTTGGGTGAGATCGAGGTTGCGCTGGTGGGGCATCCGGCGGTGCGTGGTGC
>NZ_JBLVKW010000087.1:0-18511 GCF_048270745.1 Streptomyces sp. NPDC056231
GGCCTGAACCCAGGCCCGCCCGGCGCTCGAAGGCACAGTCGGCTCCGTGTTCCGGGGCGCGGCTCTCTCAGAGCCCCAGGGGGCTCGTCCCGATGAGTTCCGCGATGCGCTCCGGGGCCACCGCCCGGGAGTAGAGCCAGCCCTGCCCCGTGTCGCAGCCTATCCGCCGCAGCCGTTCCGCCTGGCTCACGGTCTCCACGCACTCAGCGGTGACGGTCAGCCCCAGCCGGTGCGCCAGCTGCACCATCGCCTCGACGATGGTCTCGTCGGCCGGGCTGGGGTGCGCGCCGTCCTCGTACCGGAAGCCGCGTACGAACGAGCCGTCCAGTTTCAGTACGGAGACCGGCAGCCGGCTCAGATAGGCGAGGTTCGAGTAGCCGGTCCCGAAGTCGTCGATGGCGATCCGGACGCCCATGTCGCTGAGCGTCTGGAGCGCCTCCAGCGGGCGGCCCGCCGGGCCCATCACCGCCGACTCGGTCAGTTCCAGCTGCAGCAGTCCGGGAGCCAGGCCGGTCTCGGCAAGAATCTCGGCGACATCGGTGACCAGGTCGGAGTCCCAGACCTGCCGCACGGCGACATTGACGCTGATGAAGAGCGGCGGCTCGGCCGGATGGTCCAGCTGCCAGCGCCGGGCCTGACGGCAGGCCGACCGGAGCACCCAGCGGCCGAGCTGGACGATCGAGCCGTCCTCCTCGGCGATCGCGACGAACCGGTTCGGTGAGAGCATGCCGAACTGCGGATGGTTCCAGCGGACCAGGGCCTCCACCCCTCGTACGACTCCGTCGGCCATCCCGACAAGCGGCTGGTACTCGATGGTGAACTCGCCGCGCTCGACGGCGGGCCGGAGCGTGGAGGAGAGCGCCTGCCGTGTCATCCGGTGCGCGTTGCGCTCGGGGTCGAAGAGGGTCCAGCGTGCCTTGCCGTCCGCCTTCGCCCAGTACAGCGTGGTGTCGGCGGCCTGCATCAGACCGGTGGCCGAGGTTCCGGCAACGCTCCGCTCCACCACCCCGATCGACGCCGACACGGCCAGCCGTGTCCCGGCCAGGTCGAACGGCTTCTGGAGGGCGGCGAGCACCGCGCGGGCGAGATCGGTGAGTTGCTGAGTCCCGGCGGACTCCTCGACCAGGATCGCGAACTCGTCGCCGCCGAGGCGCGCCACGAGTGTGCCGCCGGTGCGGTTCAGGCTCTCCTGTTCGGCGCAGTCGGTGAGCCGGGCGGCGACGGCGGCGAGCAGCCGGTCGCCGATCCGGTGCCCCATGGTGTCGTTGACGGCCTTGAAGCCGTCCAGGTCGAGGTAGCACAGCCCGATCCGGCCGTGCCGCGGAAGGCTGTCGTCCTGGTACGGCGGAGTCTCCAGGGCGGCGGAGAGCCGCTCGAAGAACAGTGTTCGGTTGGGCAGCAGGGTCACCGGATCGTGTGTCCGGAGGTGGCACAGCCGCTTCTGCAGCTCGTGGCGGTCGCTGATGTCGGCGACGGAGAGCAGCACGGGGGAGGCGCCCGGAGCGATCCCGGGTCCGGCCTCCGCGCCCGTCCCGGCCTCCGGCTCTGTCCCGGCGCCGGGCTTCGCGCCCGTCGCCCCGGTCTCCGACATCGGCACGACGGTGATCTCGGCCCACATCGAGCGTCCGTCGGGGTGCTTGAGCCTGCGGGTGCAGAGGAACCGGGATCGCCGGCCGCGCAGCACCTCGCGGTACGCATGCCAGGTCCGGACGTCGGCGGAGAGGTCGAGCAGATCGGACGCGGACTGGGCGGTCAGTGCCGCGGCGTCGGCGCCGAGCAGCCCGCCGAGAGCGTCGTTGGCGCACAGGACCAGGCCCTCGTGGTCGACGACGGCCATCGGCAACACGGCGCCCCGGAAGGCGGCGCGGTAATCGGCCGGACGGGAGTCGACGGCTCCCGGGCAGACCGGTTCCATGTGACGCTCCGTGACGGATGGTCGCTCGGTAGAGGGTGCTGTGCCTGCCGCGGGCCTAGGCCCTTCGGAGGTTCCGCTCACCGCTCGCTCCCGCCGTGCAGTTCTGCCCTGAACAGTTGTGGTCGGACTGGCCTGCCGCGCGGAACGCCGTTGTCCGAGGCGGGAACCACGCAGGAAAGTGTGGTGAAGCATAGATGCTGTTGTCTGACCCGTTCCAGCTTCCCGCCCGTTGTGACCCCGGGGAGCACCCCGCATGGGTCATTCGCGCGTCTTTCCGGTTTGCCCATGACTGATTATTTCTGCGCGGCTCTGTTCCCTCACGTCGATCTTGAGGCTCCTTCGCTTTGTCGTAGTGATCATTTGTGACTGTCCGTGAAAGGGCTCCGAGCAGCTGACTGCTGACCCGAGTGGGGCAGCACAACAGGGCGAATGCATATGAACCGGCACAGGGTGGATTGCGTGTATCCGCATCCCGCACCCGGAGGTCGAAGTGCCGCCTCAGCGCAGGCTCGGGGGATGGGAGAGACCGAGTCCGCGTGGTGTGGCGGCCGGTCTGATCTCTCTCCTGGCGCTCGCCTCCACCTCCCTGGTTGCGGGTCCGGCCGTGGCGGCCACGGGTGAAGCCGGCCCCTGCGCCCTGCCCAGGACGGGGGCGCACCACTCGCTCGGCCTGGACGAGTGGGACGGCGCATACCCGCGCCCCGACCACACCCTCGACGCGGTCATGATCTTTCTCTCGTTCCCCGACGCCCGCCCCGTCACCACCCCCGACGAGCTCGCCGCCGACTACTTCCCCGCTACCACGCAGTTCTTCCGGCGCGCCTCGTACGGGAAGTTCACCCTGCGCCCGCACCCGCAGCACCGGTGGATCCAGATGCCCCACAAGTCCACGTCGTACGGCATGAAGCGCGACTGGGGCGACAAGCAGCGCAGTTCCTATCTGCGCGACGCGATTGCCGCGGCCGACGACCAGGTCGACTTCTCGAAGTACGACATCGTCTACCTGGTCGCCGACCCGGACGCGCCCGGCGTCGACTCCGACGCCACCAAGGTCGTCAACTTCGACCAGCCGCTGCACGCCGACGGCACGGACATCAGGCGCGTCGTCACCGTCTTCGAGCAGCATCCGCCGGACCGGAACGTGCTGGCCCACGAGACCGGGCACGTCTTCGACCTGCCGGACCTCTATCACCGGCCGTCGGACGGCAAGGGCGACTGGGACACCTACGTCGGCGACTGGGACGTGATGGGCAGCCAGTTCGGTCTCGCGCCGGACCTGTTCGGCTGGCAGAAGTGGAAGCTGGGCTGGCTGGACCGCAGGCAAGTGGCGTGTATCCAGCACAACCAGGACATCACCCTGGAGCCGATGGCCGCCGTGCCGGCGCCCGGCGCCTCCATCGGCACGCGGCTTGCGGTGATCAGGACCGGTGAGGGCAGTGCCGTGGCGCTGGAGGCCCGCAGTGCCACCGGCAACGACCGGGACACGTGCAGTGAGGGGGTGCTGATCTACCAGGTCCGCAACGAGACACCGTCCGGCGGCGGGCCGATCCAGGTCATCGACACCCACCCCCGTACCGACGCCTGTTGGGACCGGTCGGTCTACCCGCCGCTCGCGGACGCCCCGCTGCGGGTCGGCGAGACGTACTCCGTCCCCGGCGGGCACGCCCGGATCGAGGTCGCGGACCGGACGCCGTCGGGTGCATGGACAGTCCGTATCGTCACGGGCACGTAACGCTGCCGTGACGGTAAACGAAGAAGCCCCTCGCTTCCGCGAGGGGCTTCTTCCGTCTGTGCGCCGCCAGGGACTCGAACCCCGGACCCGCTGATTAAGAGTCAGCTGCTCTAACCAACTGAGCTAGCGGCGCCTGCTGACGTCGTAGACATTAGCACCCTGATCGGCGGGAGGAAAAATCGAAATCCGGGCCGACCCGGTGGGCGCGGAGCGAGCCACGCGCACACAGGCCCAGAGCAGTACGTCGGGGCCCGGCAGCCAAGGGGTACGGGTGTCGGGGGCGACCACCCAGCGGGGCCCCGACGAGGAGGAGTCGCAGGCCAGGGGTGGGACGGTTACCGCGTCACCGGTGCCGTGGCAGAGCAGCGGCGGGACCCTGCCCTCGCGGTCCTCGCTCTCCCAGGGGGCCTCGGGGCCGTGCTCCGCCGCCTGCTCGTGGCCGGTGCCCCACTCCTCCCACTCGAGCAGCGACGGCAGCCGCTGGGCGGTACCGGGGGCGGCGAACAGCAGCATCCGTCCGCGGTGCGTGGCGACCGGGCCGGAACCCGGGCCGTCGGCCCACAGGTGCTCCAGCATCCGCCGCCCGAAGAGCGCCGGCACATTGACCACGTCGAACGCCGATCCGCACGGCAGCACGCCGGGGGAGCCGGGGTGGGCCTGCCACTGGGTGAGCGTGGAGCGCGGATACGCGGCGGCACCGGCCAGCCAGGCCGCTCCGGCCGCGGTGACCTGAGCGGTCTGGTCACCGGCTTGCTCCCGCAGGACCGTGAAGACATCGGCACCGTGGCGGGTGTCGGCGCGCGGTCCGGCGCAGGTTCCGATGCCGGGATGCAGGGTGGTCTCGTCTGGCAGCCATGCGCTCATGACTACCGGTTTACCGGTGGTGACGCTGCGGATTGCAGGAAATGTCGGAAACCCGGACAGAGTGAGGTGGGGAGGAGTATCTTGCGCGGGCATATGCCACCGGCTGTGCCCGGAGTCAGATCCGGAGCGAGAGCCGGTGCCGGACCCGGAGTCCCCGTCGCCGGATTCGGACCCGGAGGCGGCCAGGGGCCGGACGCTCCGGCGTCACGGCCGCGCGCCGCCCAGCAGACTCCAGCCGAACTCGACCATCTTCTTCGCGTAGTCCTCGGTCCATTCCGCACGCTGGGCGATGTCCGCCGTGGTGAGCCGGTCGAACCGGCTCGGATCGGCCAGCTGCGCGGCGGCGATCGCCTGGTACTCGACCGCCCGGTCGGTCGCGGCGCGGAAGGCCAGCGTCAGCTCGGTGGCGCGGGCCAGCAGCTCCTCCGGGTCGTCCATCGACTCCAGGTCGAAGAAGTGCTCGGGGTCGGCGACCGCCGCCGTCGGCTCGAAGAGCAGGGGCGCGGGGCGCAGCCGCTGCTGCTCTTTCCGCTCGGGTTGTGCCATGTGGTGTTCCTCCTTCGGTGGGCCCGACGGCCACCCTCCATTGTCCAACCGCCCGCAAGTGGGCTTCGGGGCGGTGCGCGGGGGCGCACCGGGACACCGCCCGGCACAGCGCACGCCCCCGACGGCCCATCGCCCGTGATCCGGCAGTGTTACGGCTCCCCGCGCGGTAGGGAGGGAGGCCGTTACGGGCGCCACGGGACGCGGTGTTCCGCGAGGTGGGCCAGGACCGAGTGGTTCGCCTCCCACCCGTCAGGAAACTTGACCGTGACGCCGAGCTGGACCGGTTCCGTCGACGGGTGCTCGTCCAGCAGGTCCGCGACGCCGGCACGGCAGACCACGATGCAGGCGTGACGGTGGCGCGACGCCAGGACGCACAGCCGGCCCGTCTCCAGATGGAACGCCGTGGCGTCCGGGCGCCCGGACAGCGGGTGCAGGACCACCGTCACATCGAACTCGCGGCCCTGGAGCCGGTTCGCCGTGTCCACCGCCACACCCGTCACACCGAGCTCGGCGAGCGCTGCCCGTACCGCCGCCGCCTGGTCCCGGTGGGCCGTGCCGACCGCGATCCGGTCCGCCGTCACCGGGGCCGGGTCGGGGGAGCGCTCGCTCGTCGCCGCGCCGCCCCGGTCCAGCAGCCGGCGGACCACCAGGGCCACCGCCCGCACCGCCTCCGGGTCCGTGCGCGGGGTGTGCCGGGCCGGGAGTTCGAGCAGGCCCCAGCCGGACTCCGCGGCCTCGTCCAGCACCCGGTCCGGGGCGGAGCCGTCCGACGGGACTCCGAACGCCAGCCGCCGGTCGCCGTGATCCGTACCGCTGCGGAACGGGGTGTACGGGTAGAACGCGTCCGAGACCAGCCGTGCGGCCGACGCGGGCAGCCGCCACGACACCGGCAGCCGGCGCTGCGGCAGCTCGGGGTTGTGCGCCAGCAGCGTCGAGACCGCGCTCGCCGACGGGTCGTACGACAGCCCCGCCCACTGGTCCGCGCCGACGATGGAGAACGGGTCCAGCTGGCCCGGATCGCCGACGAACAGCGCCCTTTCGAAGAGCCCGGCGACGGCCAGCAACGCGTCCGAGCGCATCTGGTACGCCTCGTCGACGATCGCGTGCCCCCACGGCTCGACGTTCTTCACATGAGCCCACTTGGCGGCCGTCGAGATGACGACATCAAGTCCGGCCAGATCTCCGGCCTTCGCCGACTTCCGTACGTTGGCCAGGCCGTCCAGCACCTTGTCGTACGGGTCCGCGTCGTTGCTGTGCAAGCGCCCGACCGGCAGCCCCGGGTCCTTCTCGGCCAGCCGCACCACCAGGTCGTCGACCTGGGCGTTGGTCTGCGCGACCACCATCAGCGGGCGCCCCGCCGAAGCGAGTTCGAGCGCGGCGCGCACCACCAGCGTCGACTTTCCCGCACCTGGCGGGGAGTCCACCACGATGCCGCGGGCCGTGCCGTTCAGCGTGTCGTCCAGGATCTGGGCGGTGGCCCGCCCCGCCTCGGCGCCCGGATCGAATACGGCCGTCACAACAGGTCCTCCGGGGTCACGGGGTCGGGGTTCTCGGAATGTCCGGCGGCGCCCGGCGGGCCGCCGTGCGTCCACGGCGTCTCCTCCGGGTCCGGCAGCTTCGGGCCGCTGCGCTGGTCGTGCTCGAACAGGGTCCAGACGATCCGGTCGCCAGGCTCCGGCAGCGACCCCGGGGCCGGTTCCTTGCTCCGGCCCATCCGGTCGGTGATCCGCAGCACCAGCAGCCGCTCCTCCGCGTCCGGGAGATCCTCGGAGGCGTACGCCACGAACTCGGCGGTCTGCGGCTTGCCGTCCAGCGTGCGGTACACCTTCGTGCGCTCACCGAGATGAGGGCGCTCGCCCGTCCGGACCGTGACCAGCGGACGCGGCGAGGGCCGCTTCGACTCGCTGTACGCCATCACCACCTCGGCCACCTCCCCGACGAACGCCTCACCGGCCAGCCGGCGCCCGGCGAGCACCAGCGGGTCGTCCAGGGCCTCCTGTGCCTCCAACTGCGCCTGCGCCGTCTCCCGCGAGGCCAGCTTGGCCGCCGCCGTCACCGCGTCGTCCCGGCGCGGCTGCGGCGGCTCCCCGGCCCGCACCCGGTCCCGGTGGCCGGTGAACGACCACCGGTCCCGGGTCCACCGGTCCTCGGTCCTGGACCCGGGACGCAGCTCCCGCATCAGGTCGAGCCCCCGCCACACCGCGTCCCAGGTCGGCCGTGCCACCCCGGCCAGCAGCGACCTGATCTCCCGCTCGGCGGCGGTCAGTCCGGCGAGCCGGGCGTCGGCCGCGAGACCGTCCTCGGCCGCCGCGAGCGACGTGCGCGCCCGGTCGTACTTCTCGATCGCGGGCGCGAGCAGCCGGTTGTCGAACGCCGGGTCCGTCGCCGGACCGGCGGGCGGGCAGAGCAGCTGGCCACCGGCGTCCCGCTGCAGCTCGGCCCGGAGCGCGGCCTCCGCGCCGGACTCGCCCACCGCAGGGTCGATCCAGGCGAGCAGCGCCCCCAGATGCTGGTCCTCCAGCGTGGACTGCCCGGTCGCCCAGTGCCGGTTCAGCAGATCGGTCATGGCCAGGAGCAGCGAGGAACCCGGCACCCGGGCCCGCTCCCCGTAATGCGTGAGCCAGCGGCCCAGCAGCGGGACCCTGGCCGGCGCCGGGTACGGGGTGTCCGGGTCGTCCTCGGCGGTGCGCCGGAACCGCATGGACCGGCCCAGCAGCCGTACGAAGTCGAGACCCGCCCGGCTCGGCACGATCAACTGCGGCGCGTCCGTGCACAACTCGACCTCGACCTTGACCTTCTTTCCGGTCTCGGGATCGGTCTCACTCCGCTCGGCGGGCTCCACCACATCCGTGTACGTCTCGATGTGCGGCAGGACCACCTCGGCCAGCTCGGCGAGGAAAGCGAACCGCAGATCGCGGTCGCGCGGCTGGGCCACGGTGAGCAGCCGGGGCGCGTCCCGGTCCGTTCCGACGAGGGCGCCGAGCGGGGCGCCCGCCTCGCCGGCGGTGGTCAGCGGTACGAGAACGAGCGGCGCACCGGTGAGATGGCGGTGCCGGACGGTGGCCATCGGCTGCGCCCGCCCGCTCTCCACGGCCTCCAGCCGGGCCAAGGTGCTGATCAGCGACATGCCGGGCTTCCTTCCAGAGACGCGCCCCGGTGCTCCAGCGCCTCCGCGCGCAGGGCCGCGGCGCGGCGCAGGGCGGCGACCGTGGGGTCGGCCGGATCGCCTTCCTTGCCCGCCGCCGCGGCCAGTACCGCGCCCACCGTCGTCAGACCGCCGAGTTCACCCCGTACGCTCCGCCCCAGCGCCTCCACCGCACCGGCCGCACGCGCCTTCGCCCGGCAGTGGAAGGCCAGTTCGCACGCGGCCAGGCACTCCGGTGCATATGCCGCCGTGACCGCGTCGACCGCGGCCGTCAGCTCCTGCGCGGAGCACTCCGGGTCGAAGGTGGTGCCTTCGGGCAGGGCGGCCGCGATGTCCTCGACCCGGGTCAGCCGGGTCAGCTGACGGCGGGTGACCGCGCGCTGCTTGCGCACGTCGACGACCGATGCCGTCGGCAGGTTGGAGAAGTCCTTCGGGCAGACCAGCAGCACCCGGTGGCCGACCTCCGCCCCCGCCGTGACCGCCGCGATGCGCTCCAGCGCCAGCACATACACCGCGGACTGCCGGGCCGCCGCGCCGACCTTCGCCGCGTCCGCCGAACTGTCGATCATGGGAAACGACTTGATCTCCACGACCGTCCACCGGCCGTCGGGGTGCACCACCACCGCGTCCGGCTCCAGATAGGCGGGCGAGCCCGCCACCTCCAGGGCCAGCATGGGGTGGTCGAGCAGAGCCCAGCCACCCGCCGCGGTCGCCTCCCGCAGCGCCAGCGCCGTACGCGCCGCACGGCCCTCGGGACCCGCCGCCGCCAGATCCGGCACCCGGACCTCGCGCGGCGCCTCGCCGCCCCCGCCGAGCCGCTCGTACAGCAGGCGCATCAGCTCCGTGCCGCCGTCGGCCTTGACCTTCGCCTCGAACGCGTTGCCCCGCATGAAAGCGAACTGCGACTGACCGAACGCGGCGGGAGAGCCGAGCGCGGCCGCCAGCGCGGCCTTGTCCACCCCGGCGCCGTCCAGCAGGGCGCGCCGCTTGCAGCCGGGGTTGGTGGCGAGGGCGGCCAGCGCGCGGGCATCGAGCGGATGCGGCGCGACGGCGGGACCGCGCAGTTCAGCGAGCCGCTGCCGGAGTGTCGTCGCCTGCTGCGTCGGCCGATGCCGCGACATCGATGGAGTCTGCGGAGGAGGTCCGCTGGACGGGGATTCGCTCACCCGCGGAAGTCTTGCATCCGGCACTGACAACCGGGGACTTCGTGACCGGGACGGCCGCAGCGGTGCGGGCCCCTGCCACTGCCCTGATCCGGTCGGCGAGCCGCATCACCGGCCTGGTGAGCAGCGCCCCGACGCCCATCACCGCAGCGCCCGCGACCGCGTCGAGGAAGTAGTGGTTGGCCGTGCCCATCACGACGAACGTGGTGAGGAGCGGGTACACGACACCCGCGGCCCGGAGCAGCGGGTGCCTGCCGTGGCGCCACAGCAGGATCCCGCACCACAGCGCCCAGCCGACGTGCAGGCTCGGCATCGCCGCGTACTGGTTGGTCATCCAGCCCATTCCGCGCGGCGCACTCGCCTCGGCGCCCCACCAGCCGTACGAGCTGTACTGGGCCATGGTGTCGACGAAGCCGTGGGTGGCGTGGAGCAGCCGCGGCGGGCAGGTCGGCATCAGCGCGAAACCGATCAGACCGAGAAGCGTGGAGGTCATCAGCCAGGTGCGGGCGGCGCGGTACGCGGTCGCGTACCGCCGGTAGATCCAGACCAGGACGGCCGGGGTGACCACGTAATGCAGTGAGGCGTAGATGAAGTCGGAGGGTATGCCTATCACCGGATGGGCCGTCATCAAGCGGTTGAGCGGGTGCTCGGCGTTGAGGGAGAGCATCTTCTCCAGATGAAGTATGCGCAGCCCGTGGTCGACGGCGGTCGACACATCGCTTCGGACCAGCAGCCGGCCGACCGAGTAGATCGCGTACACGATCGCGATCAGTGGCAGCTCGGCCCACCATCGAGGCCGGTGCCGCGACGCGGGCGCGGCGGTGGCAAGCGACATCCGGATGCTCTCCATCATGAGTTCATGCGCCCGACGGTGGGCGTTCAACCGTACGGCGCAGGTCGGTGGCGAATCCCCCCGGGGGTCCCCTGGGGATGCCCCGTGCGCGCGGAGCCTTCTCCGCGGGGGAAGGGACGCCGGTGCAGCCCCACAGGTTGCGTCCCGGACATGTGAGCGATGATGAACAAAGGCGGATGACCCGCCCCTGTTGCCGTTTTCTCCTATCCACACCTCAGGGGGAGCCGTCATGGCACCGCGTATCCTGCTCGCCCGGCACGGCCAGACGGAATGGTCCGTCAAGGGCAATCACACCGGCAGGACGGACATCCCGCTGCTCGACACGGGCCGCGAGGGCGCCAAGCTGCTGGGCGAGCGGCTGCACCGGAAACCGTGGGCGGACCTGCCGGGCCTCGAGGTCCGGACCAGCCCGCTCGTCCGCGCCAGGGAGACCTGCGAGATAGCCGGCTTCGCGGACCGGGCGCAGCTGTGGGACGCGCTCATGGAGTGGGACTACGGGGCGTACGAGGGCATGACCCCGGCCGAGATCCAGGCGATCCGGCCGGGCTGGTTCATCTGGCGCGACGGGGTGCCGCAGGGCGAGACCCTTTCCGAACTGTCCGCCCGCGCGGACGAGATCGTGGCCTGGGCGCGCTCGGCCGACCGCGACGTGCTGGTCTTCGCGCACGGTCACATCCTGCGGGCGCTGGGGGCGCGGTGGCTGGGCGAGGACGTGTCGTTCGCGTCCCGCATCCGGCTGGACCCGACGTCGCTGTCGGTCCTGGGGTGGGCGTACGGGGCGCCGGCGCTGGAACGCTGGAACGACACGGGTCACCTGGACCGGTAGGTCCCGCCGCTGCCGGAGGCGCGGTGGGCGCTTCGCGGGGGCGGCGCCGGGGAATCGGGCTGCCCGGCGTGTGCGGCCCCGACCCGGACCGGTACGGGAGCCCACCGCCCGGTCGGTCTTACACCCCCATCTCTCCGCACCGCTCCAGAAGCCCCGCCACCTCCGGTGACCCGCGCTGCGCCTGCAGCACCCGCACCGCCCCCGACAGCATCGCCCGGATCCGGGACGACTGCACCTGGTCGAGCAGGTCCAGCACCTGGTGCCCCGTCGCGGCCGCCTCCGCCGCGGCCCCGGCATGCGCCAGGTCCGTCGTCAGCTCGGCCCGGTACAGCGCCAGGTTCCGGGTGAAGTGCGGGTCCTGCAGCTGTGTGGCCCGTCGCGCATGACGCGTCGCCCGCCGCCAGTCACCCAGCGCCGACCAGCACTGCGCCTCCAGCATCTCCAGCTCCGCCTCCCGGAAGAACGTCATCCACTCCGGGTCGGCATCGCGCGTCCCCCGTCCGAAGGCCTCGTGCGCCCGCCCCAGCGCCCGCTCGCAGCCGCTGCGGTCACCGAGCCCCGCTCGGCCCCCCGCCTCCCGCAGCGCGAGCAGCGCCAGCAGTCGCGGTGAACCCAGCGGCGCCGCCGCCCGCAGCCCGGCCTCCGCCGCCCGTACCGACTCCCGCGGCCGCCCCGTGTCCCTCGCCAGGAACGACGCGTTGCAGAACGCATGCGCCTCCAGCGCCGCGTCACCGGCCAGCCGCGCCGTCGCCAGCGCCTCCGCGTAGTGCGAGCGCGCGTCCTCGAAACGCCCCGAGTCGTGGGCCAGCCACCCCACCGAGATGGCCAGCTCACCCGCCCCGGCATGCAGCCGGTCGGACGTGGAGCGGCGGGTGGTCGTCCCCTCGTCCAGCAGCGCGTACGCCGCCCTCAGCGGCTGCGCGGCCCGTCGGTAGAGACCGTCGCCGCCGTGCCGGTCGTCCAGCAGCCTGATCTGCCGTACCGCCTTCTCGACGGCGGTCACCTCGGCCTCGCCGACCCGTCGCCGGGTGGGCCGCTGTGCCGGTACGGCGGCAGCGGCGGCGGTGCCGAGGCCGAAGCCCAGGGATGCGGCCGCCATCGTGGCGGTGCCGCTGGTCATGAATACGCGACGCAGCACGTCGCTCTCCTCGTCGGTGTCGCTGTGGAGCGTGGGGGGCAGTGGGGTGTCGGGGATCTCGGCGGTGGCGCGCGCCCCTCGGCCGCGTACGGTCTCGCGCGACGAGAAGCCCAGGTCCGCCAGGGTCGTTCCCGGGAACATGTGCAGGAAGACTCGTTCGTACGCGTAGTTGGGGCAGCGGATCTCGCCGGACTCCACGCGTCCGATGTACCGGGCGTCGCACGCGACCTGCTCGCCGATCTCGCGGGCGGATCTGCGCACCGCGGCAGCGAACTCCCCGGCGGAGCGCGGTCCGCGCAGCCGCCGGAAGGCGAGGTTGGGAACTGCCCCTGTCGACACCATGGCTGAGCCCTCTCTGGTGCAAGCCGGGCCTGTTTCCGGTGTCCCGGCGGAGCAAGAAGGTACCGGTTGTGACGGACCGCACACGCAGTGTTTGCCCATAAAACGGATATCTCGGCCGCGATCCGCCATGAACTGCCATCCTTTGCGGCGGCGTGGCACCGTAGCCGTTGACGTAGTTGACGCGTTGGTTGATGTGGAGACGGAGTCTGGCTCCGCCCGGCGATGAGAGGAGAGGTCCCTTGTTGCATCTCGGCACGGAGACCGGCTCGCGGACGACTGCGACAACGACCACCGGTTCCGGGGCTGCGGAGCCTGAGCCCGCCACCCGCGAACCCGCCACACCCCGGCCTCCGGCCCCCGAGCCCGCCGTGGGGGAGCCTCTGCCGCTCCCCGCCCCCGGGCCCTGCGAGCTGGTGACCGTCCCCGCCCGCCAGGGCCTCGAGGCCGTCGACATCCTGCGCCGTGGCGCCGATCAGGAGGCAGTCGGCCCGGTCCTGCACGACGACGCCTGCGACACCCTCGGCTTTCTGGTGCCGCCGGGCACCGCCGAGGCCTGGGACGTGCCGGGCAGTGCCTGTACGCAGACGAGCGGCCGTGGGCTCCGCATTCCCGCCGAGCCGCCGGTCTCCGGCAGCGGCTGGCTGCTGCCGCCCGCCGCCGACGCCCCGGTCACCGACCCTGCCGCGCTGCGGGCCGCCCTCGACCAGGCGGCCCGGCTGATCGAGGCGGCCGACAACTGCTGCTGAGCTCATAATGGCCGGGGGCGTGTTCCCCACCGGTGCCGGACCGGCACCGGGGCGATGAGCAGTGAGCAGGGGAAACAGCAGTGGCACGTCGAGGAGCATCCAGCGGTGGCGCGAACGCACGGAAGCGTTCCGACCGCAGGCCGGAGACCCTCGCCGAGGCGGTCGACGGTGGTCTCGCCGAGCTGATACCCGACCGGGAGCGCCCCCGTGCCTGGACGCTGAACCTCGACGGCGCCCCTCAGTCCCATGTCGACCTCGACGACCCCTCGCACCTCTCCTTCTCCTACCAGCGCCGGATCGGCCACATCGCGGATCTCGTCGCTCCCGCCCAGCAGCCCCTGCACGTCGTACACCTGGGCGGCGGTGCCTTCACCCTCGCCCGCTACATCGCCGCGACCCGCCCCCGTTCCACCCAGCAGATCGTCGAGCTGGACGCGGCACTCGTCCAACTGGTCCGCCGGGAGCTGCCTCTGGACCCGCAGGCCCGGATCCGGGTCCGCTCCACCGATGCCCGCGCCGGGCTCGGGAAGATCCCGGACGACTGGGCGGACCTCGTCATCGCCGACGTGTTCAGCGGATCCCGCACCCCCGCTCACCTCAACACCACCGAGTTCCTCAGCGACGTGCGCCGGGTGCTGAGGCCCACCGGGCAGTACGTGGCCAATCTCACCGACGGCCCGCCACTGGCCCATCTCCGGGGCCAGATCGCCACCGCCGCCGCCGTCTTCCCCGAACTGGCCCTCGCCGCCGACCCGGCGGTGCTGCGCGGCCGCCGCTTCGGCAACGCCGTGCTGCTCGCCTCCGGGCTGCCGCTCAAGGTCGCCGAACTGACCCGCAGGGTCGCCACCGACCCGCACCCGGGACGCGTCGAACACGGCCGGGAACTCGCCGACTTCACCGGCGGCGCGGCCGCGGTGCGCGACGCGGACGCCCGTCCGTCACCGGCGCCGCCGTCCTCCGTGTTCCAGTGACGTGGTCCCGCCGGCCTGCTCCCTTGCCCCGGTTCACCGCGGAGAGGCCGCATCTGCCCCCGCGCGTACGGCCGGGCGAATCCCGGGTGTCGGCTTCGGGGAAATAACGCGCAGGCGGACCGGAGCCGCCCTCGGGCGCCGCGCCTCGTTCACCTTCCAGCGGGCCCTCCCGTGCGAGCTAGGTGGGACGCGAACCGTTTCCCGGAGCCGGGGCGCCTGTGCCGTCCCGACGCGGACTTCCGCCGGCCGATGCGGTGAGCGTCCGTCAACAAGCGTTTGACCTGCTGGAATTCAAGAGCCTGCCAGTCCGGGGATTACGTGCACCTCCTTTGGCAAGCCTTCGGCGGGACACGGTCTCGTGACGTGCAGGACACACTCGGGCAACGGAAGCGTCTTCAACTCTTGACACCCGCACCTTCAAGGCAGGAACCTTCCGGCATCGACGCATGGGAGCGCTCCCACATCGCCTGAGTCCTTCTCACGCGAACGGCACTGCCCGTGTCCTCCCCCCTTGCACCACCCGGCACCCGCACACACCAGCGCGTATGCCGCGCAGTCAGAACGCCAGTCCCACCTGGAACAAGGAGTAGTGGAATGCGCATCACCCGCACCGTCGCCGGTCGAAGCCGCAGAGCCGCGGTTCTGGCCACCACGGGCCTGACAGCCACGGCCCTGTTGCTGACCGGCTGCAGCAGCGACTCGGATTCATCGGACAACACAGGCTCCGGCGCGAAGGGGAAGATCACGCTGACCGTTGCCGACTTCGGGCAGTTCGGCTACAAGGAAGCCGGTCTCTTCGCCAAGTACCACGAGCTGCACCCGAACATCACGGTCAAGGAGGACGTCACCTCCGACGAGAAGGTCTACTACCCCAAGCTGCTCCAGCAGTTGAACTCGGGCAGCGGTCTGGCGGACGTCCAGGGCATCGAGGTCGGCCGGATCAAGGAGATCGTCGACACCAAGGCGTCCTCCTTCGCCGACCTCAGCAAGGTGATCAAGGTCGATGACTGGGTCTCCTGGAAGGAGAAGCAGGCCACCACGGCAGACGGCGCGGTGATCGGCGCGGGCACCGACATCGGTCCGATGTCCCTCTGCTACAACACCGAACTCTTCAAGCAGGCCGGTCTGCCGACCGACCGCGAGGAGGTCGCCAAGAGGGTCGCCGGCGGCTGGGAGGACTACCTCAAGCTCGGTGAGGAGTACAAGAAGAAGGCCCCCGAAGGCACCTTCTTCATGGACTCCGCGAGCGCGATGTTCAACGCCGTGGTGAGCTCCAACGCGAAGCAGTACTACGACGAGAGCGGCAAGCCGATCTACAAGGAGAGCCCCAGCGTCAAGCAGGGCTGGGACCTTGCGGCCGAGGCGGCGTCGAAGAAGCTGACCCAGGGCCTCGCTCAGTTCACCGATCCGTGGAAGGCCGCACTGCGCAAGGGCACCGTCGCCACCGTGGCCTGCCCCGCATGGATGGCCGGTCAGATCTCGATCAACGCCGGTGACGGCAACAAGGGCAAGTGGAACATCACCACCGCGCCCGGTGCGACCGCCGCCAACTGGGGCGGCTCGTTCCTCGCCGTGCCCAAGTCGGGCAAGAACGTCGACGAGGCCACCAAGCTCGTCACGTGGCTGACCGCCCCCGAGCAGCAGGCCGCCGTCTTCAAGGCGATCGGCAGCTTCCCGTCCAACAAGGGTGCGTACGAGCTGCCGGACGTGAAGAGCGCGACGCTGCCGTACTTCAACGACGCCCCGATCGGTCAGATCTACGCCGGCGAGGCCACATCGATCCCCGAGACCGTTCTCGGCCCGAAGGACGGCGTCATCAAGGACACCATCTCCACCCAGATCAACAACATGGAGCAGCGCGGCACCAGCCCGGACGACGCATGGAAGGCCGCAACCGGCGCGATCGACAAGGCGATCGGCTGACCGTCGCAGCAGCGGGCGGCCACCGGGCCGCCCGCGCCCGCACGCTCCCGACCACCCGACGCGCCTCCGCACCCAGGGGCTGTCCGGTGTGCCGGGTGCTCATCGGCCCCTCCACGGCGGGCCCGGACACACCACGGGGTACCTCCCGGACGCACCGTGGACCCGTCCGGTCCGGCCGGGGCCCCTCCGGCCACCCCGTGGTCGTCCACGGCCGTGAGCAACCACCCACACCCCAGCCCCTGACGGGGCGCCCCCGTACCGGGTACCCCAAGCAACCAGGGAAGGACTCCCGCCCGTGGCCACTTCGACTCCCACCCGGGACGCCTATGCTCCGCCACCCGGCGGCTTCCAGCAGCCGCAGGCCGACCCCCGCCGGCAGGCGTGGAGGCGTCGGCTGTGGCGGTTCGACGACAAGGCGTCGCCGTACGCCTACATAGCCCCGTTCTTCCTCGTCTTCGGCGCCTTCGGGCTCTATCCGCTGCTCTATACCGGCTGGATAGCCCTGCACCGGGTGGAGATGACCGGCCTGGACCGGATGGAGTGGGTCGGCTGGGACAACTTCGACAGGATCCTGCATGACAGCGAGTTCTGGACCGCCGTCACCAACACCTTCCTCATCGGCGTCATGTCGACGGTCCCGCAGCTGCTGGTCGCGCTGGGCCTGGCCCACCTGCTGAACTACAAGCTGCGCGCCAGCACCTTCTGGCGGACGGTCGTCCTCACTCCGTACGCCACCTCCGTGGCCTCCGCGGCCCTGGTCTTCGCCCTGGTCTTCCGGGCCGACGGCGGGCTGCTGAACTGGGCGCTGGAGTTCGTCGGCCTGGGCGACACCAACTGGGCCAACGGGCACTGGACGTCCAAGATCGCGATCTCCGTCATCGTGATCTGGCGCTGGACCGGTTACAACACGCTGATCTACCTCGCCGCCATGCAGGCGGTGCCGAGCGATCTGTACGAGGCTGCCTCGCTCGACGGTGCCTCGCGATGGCAGCAGTTCCGCAAGGTGACCATCCCCTCGCTGCGGCCCACGATCCTGTTCACGATCGTCATCTCGACCATCGGCTCCATGCAGTTGTTCGGTGAGCCCCTGCTGCTGGAAGGCGGCACGCTCGGTGCCACGGGCGGCAACGAGAATCAGTACGAGACGCTCAGCGTCTACCTCTACAACTACGGCTGGAACCTCGGGCATCTCGGTCCCGCCGCGGCAGTGGCCTGGGCGATGCTCGCCCTCCTGCTGATCATCGCTGCGGTCAACTGGCTCATCGGCCGCTTCGTACGCACATCCGCGGTCTGACCGGGAGCGATATCCAATGACCATGACCAGCTCCACCAAAGCCCCGGAGATCGGCGTCCCGCACACGGCCCACCGGGCGCGCGTGCGCCCGAGCCGGTTCAAGCCGGGCGCGGGCAAGCAGTTGCAGGGTGGCCCGTTCGCCTATATCGCCCTGGCCGTCGTCGGCATCGGCTCGATCCTGCCGCTGTACTGGACCCTGGTGGCCGCCTCCCACACGCAGGACGAGGTGCTGGCCTCCACACCGCCCTTCCTGCCGGGCGGACGGCTCGTGCACAACCTGGACGCGGCCTGGAACCAGGCACATCTGGGCAAGGCGATCGTCAACAGCGTCATCGTCGCCGGCTGCATCACGGCAGCGACGCTCTTCTTCTGCACGCTGGCCGGTTATGCCTTCTCCAAGATGCGGTTCCGGGGCCGCAGCGGACTGATGGCCGCGGTCATCGCCACTCTGACGATCCCGCCGCAGCTCAGCGTCGTCCCGCTGTTCATGATGATGTCCGACATCGGCTGGGGCGGAAATCTGGAGTCGGTGATCTTCCCGACCCTGGTGAGCGCGTTCGGCGTGTTCTTCATGCGTCAGTACCTGTCCGAGGCGCTGCCGTACGAGCTCATCGAGGCCGCCAAGGTCGACGGCGCGAACAACTTCCGTATCGTGCTGAGCATTGTGCTCCCGGTGGCCCGTCCCGCGATGACGGTGCTCGGGATGCTCACCTTCGTACAGGCGTGGAACGACTTCTTCTGGCCCTACCTGGCGCTGAACCAGCAGAACCCCACGCTCCAGGTGGCCCTCGGCCAGCTGAGCGCCTCGTACACCCCCGACCAGAGCATCGTGATGGCCGGCGCGCTGATCAGCACGCTGCCGCTGCTCGTGGTGTTCGTGATCTTCGGCAAGCAGATCGTCGGGGGGATCATGTCCGGCGCCGTCAAGGGCTGACGTGACGTCACCCGACTCTTCCCTGGCGTCCCCGGGGGGCGGGGGCGGGACCCCCGCCGCCCCGGGCCCCGCGGACCGCGCCAAAACCCCAGAAGTTTGTGAAAAATTTGGGGGGGTAG
>NZ_JBLVKW010000087.1:18521-30565 GCF_048270745.1 Streptomyces sp. NPDC056231
TCTCCCGGGGTTTTTTGGCGGGGGCCGTCCCTGTGTTCTCTTCCCCCCACCCAACCTGCCCGGGCCGCCCGGGGGGGCGGCCCCCCCCCCCCCCCCCCCACGGGACCCGGAGTCCCTCTCCTTCCCCGATTCTGTTCGTCCATTCTTGGGAGCGCTCCCGCATGACCGCCGTACGACCCGACATCGCCCCGCAGCGGGCATCCGAGGCAACGGACTTCCCTGCCGGTTTCGTCTGGGGGGCGGCCACCGCCGCCTACCAGGTCGAGGGTGCCGCCGCCGAGGGCGGCCGCACCCCTTCCATCTGGGACACCTTCAGCCGCACACCGGGCAAGGTCCGCAACGGTGACACCGGTGACATCGCCGCCGACCACTACCACCGCTACCGCGACGACGTGCAGCTGATGAAGCAACTGGGGCTGAAGGCCTACCGTTTCTCC
This sequence comes from Streptomyces sp. NPDC056231, assembly GCF_048270745.1. NCBI lineage: Bacteria > Bacillati > Actinomycetota > Actinomycetes > Kitasatosporales > Streptomycetaceae > Streptomyces > Streptomyces sp. NPDC056231. The sequence goes on from NZ_JBLVKW010000087.1 coordinate 18,959, forward strand.
ATCTCCTGGTCCCGGGTGCAGCCCACCGGCCGGGGCCCCGCCGTCGAGCGCGGCCTGGACTTCTACCGCAGGCTCGTCGACGAGCTGCTCGAAGCCGGCATCACTCCCGTCGCGACGCTCTACCACTGGGACCTTCCCCAGGAGCTGGAGGACGCGGGCGGCTGGCCGCAGCGGGTGACCGCCGAGCGTTTCACCGACTACGCCGCCATCATGGCCGGCGCCCTCGGTGACCGCGTCGGCATGTGGACCACGTTCAACGAGCCGTGGTGCTCGGCCTTCCTCGGTTACGGCTCCGGTGTGCACGCTCCCGGCCGCACCGAGGCCGTGTCCGCGCTGCGGGCGGCCCACCACCTCAACCTCGCCCACGGCCGGGCGATCGAGGTGCTGCGTGGTCGACTTCCCGCCGGCGCGCAGACCTCGGTCACCCTCAATCTCCACCAGGTCCGCCCGCTGACCGACAGCGCGGCCGACGTGGACGCCGCCCGTCGGATCGACGCGGTGGGCAACCGGGTGTTCACCGGGCCGATGCTGCGCGGCGAGTACCCCGAGGATCTGATCGCCGACACCGCTCACCTCGTCGACTGGTCGCAGTTGGTCCACGACGGGGACCTGGCCGCGATCTCCCGCCCCGTCGACGTCCTGGGCGTCAACTACTACACGCCGACGCTGGTTTCCACGCCTGCCGAGGGCGCCGGCGACTCGCGCAACGACGGCCACGGCGCCAGCGACTACTCCCCGTGGCCCGGCTCCGAACATGTCGCCTTCCACCTCCCCGAGGGGAAGCCGCGGACCGCGATGAACTGGTCGATCGACCCCGACGGCCTGTACAACCTGCTGATGGACGTCGCCCGTGACCACCCCGGGCTGCCGCTGATGGTCACCGAGAACGGCGCGGCCTTCGACGACTACGTCTCTCCTGAGGGCCGGGTCGAGGACCCCGAGCGGATCGAATATCTGCGTGGCCATCTCGACGCCGTGCGGCGTGCCGTCGCCGACGGTGCGGACGTCCGCGGCTACTTCCTGTGGTCGCTGATGGACAACTTCGAGTGGGCGTACGGATACTCCAAGCGGTTCGGTGCGGTGTACGTGGACTACGCGTCCCAGCGCAGGATCCCCAAGGCCAGCGCTCACTGGTACGCGGAGGTGATCCGCCGCCACGCGCTTCCCCCGGTCGACGCGCCCTGACCAGTGCCCCTCCTGGCAATAGAGGATCCCTGAGACCCGGCCCTGTGCCGGGTCTCAGCCGTTTCCCTCCGGCAGTTGCGTCTCCGGGCCCTCCACGCTGCGAGGTCCTTGACCGCGCGCATAGAGTGGGAGCGCTCCCAAAAGGATGCTGCGGTGCGGGCGGCCGGCCCGGCGGGGTGTCGAGGGATCCCACATCGGGACTTGGTTCGGTTATCCGACTGTGAGAAATTGACCGCGAAACGGGAGGCGGCCATGACGGTAGCGCGAGTACGGAGCGGTGGGCGGCCCACGCTCGAAGAAGTCGCGGCACGAGCGGGCGTGGGGCGCGGCACCGCCTCGCGGGTCATCAATGGTTCACCGCGGGTCAGCGCGCACACCCGTGAGGCGGTGGAGGCTGCGGTCGCCGAGCTGGGTTACGTGCCCAATCGCGCGGCCCGCGCCCTGGCCGGGAACCGCATGGACGCCATCGCCCTCGTCGTGCCCGAGTCGGAGAGCCGCTTCTTCGCCGAGCCGTACTTCTCCGACATCGTGCGGGGTGTCGGCGCGGCCCTCGCCGACACCGACATGCAGCTGCTGCTCACCCTGGCGGGCAGCGACCGCGAGCGCCGGCGGCTGGCCCAGTATCTGACCGCGCACCGCGTCGACGGTGTGCTGCTGGTCTCCGTGCACGCCGACGACCCGCTGCCCGATCTGCTGGAGCAGCTCGGGATGCCGGCCGTGATGAGCGGCCGCAGATCAGCCTCGGAACCGCTCGCCGCGGTCGACTCGGACAACTTCGAGGGTGCCCGCAGCGCCGTCGACCATCTGATCTCCCGGGGCCGCCGGTCCATTGCCACGATCACCGGACACCTTGATGTGTACGGTGCGCAGCGGCGCCTCGATGGCTACCGCGAGGCCGTCGCCTCGGCCGGTCTCGACCCGGACGAGCGGCTGATCGCCCCCGCCGACTTCACCGAGGAGGGCGGCGCCCGCGCCATGCGCGACCTGCTGGCCCGCCGGCCCGATGTCGACGCGGTCTTCGCCGCCTCCGACGTGATGGCCGCGGGCGCCCGTCAGGTGCTCCGAGAGGCGGGCCGGCGTATCCCGGACGATGTGGCGCTCGTCGGCTTCGACGACTCGGCCGTTGCCCGCCACATGGACCCCGCGCTCACCAGCGTGCGTCAGCCGATCGAGGAGATGGGCCGGGAGATGACCCGGCTGCTGCTCCAGGAGATCGCGGGCGAGGAACTGGAACGCCCGCAGATCGTGCTTCCCACCGAGCTGATCGTCCGCGACTCGTCGTGACGCCCGCCGCCGGACGGATGCCGGAGTGACGACCGTCACCAGGCCCCCCGGTGAGGGGGCTCGCGCCGGGCGGCCTGGGGCGGCTCGTCGCTGTCGGCCGGAGCGGCTGTCCGGTCGGGCTGGTCGCACGCGTTCCGCTGGGGGACGTGCGCGACCGGCACCGGCTCATCGCAGGCCATCTGGTGCTGACCGCGGTGGGGTGCGCTGTGGTCGCGGCTTCACAGACGGTGCCGCTCGCGTCCGGCGGCGTCGGTGTGACGGAGCCGTGACTCCGTGATGCTCGCCGTGCGGGGACGACACGGCGCAGGAACGACAGCGGTGTTCCCGCGATGTTCCCAAGTTCCTGGACACGAAGAAGGCCTGACCTGTTTTCACAGGTCAGGCCTTCTTCATTCAGGGTGAGTAACGGGACTCGAACCCGCGACATCCTGGACCACAACCAGGTGCTCTACCATCTGAGCTATACCCACCGTGTCCGGTCTTTTCTGACCAGCCGAGAAAAAGTGTACAGGGTCCGAGGGGGTGCTCGCGCCCTCGTTGTTCAGCCGCTGATCCCGGACCTTGAATCGCCCGTGACCAGCGGCTTCCCGAGGTCCTACGACGGCGGCGCCGTCAGGCGTGTCGCGATGGCTTTGGCCTGCTCCGAGTCCGGCCCGGGCTGCGGTACGAAGATCGCCTCCCGGTAGTACCGCAGCTCCGTGATGGAGTCACGGATGTCCGCGAGCGCCCGGTGGTTGCCGTTCTTCTCCGGACTGTTGAAGTACGCCCTCGGGTACCAGCGGCGGGCCAGCTCCTTGACCGAGGACACATCGACGATCCGGTAGTGCAGGTAGGTCTCCAGGGCCGCCATGTCCCGGGCCAGGAATCCCCGGTCGGTACTGACCGAGTTCCCGCAGAGCGGCGCCTTGCCCGGCTCCTTCACGTGCTCGCGCACATAGGCCAGCACCTGGGCCTCGGCGTCGACGAGCGTGGTGCCGTCGGCCAGCTCATCGAGGAGGCCCGAAGCGGTGTGCATCTGCCGCACCACCTCGGGCATCGTCTCCAGGGCCCTGTCCGGCGGGCGGATCACGATGTCCACCCCTTCGCCGAGCACGTTCAACTCCGAGTCGGTGACCAGTGCGGCCACCTCGATGAGTGCGTCTTCCGTCAACGAGAGCCCGGTCATCTCGCAGTCGATCCACACCATGCGATCGTTCATACGTCCCACCCTACGGGGCGCTGCGCTGCCCCGGCAGGGTCGGGCGCCCGCTGGCGTATGCGTCGGAGCCCGGCTTCCCGTGCTCCGGCTGCTCCGGCCCGGGCGCCGTGACGGCTGCGGCCGGAGGGCCCGACGGGGTCGCCGGCAGGCCGGACCTCCGGCTCGCGGACGTGCCCTGTGCGGGCACGACCGTCTCGATCGCCGTCGCCACCGGTTCCATGGGTCCGCCCTGCGGACGGCGAGCCCGGTACGCGGCCCGGTACGCGGCGGGGGAGGAGCCCAGCTGGCGCCGGAAGTGTCCGCGCAACGCGACCGGCGAGCGGAAGCCGCAGCGGCCCGCGACCTCGTCGACCGAGTAGTCGGACGTCTCCAGCAGCCGCTGCGCCTGCAGCACGCGCTGGGTGATCAGCCACTGGAGCGGTGCGCTGCCGGTCAGCGAACGGAACCTCCGGTCGAAGGTCCGCCTGCTCATGTAGGCGCGCGCGGCGAGCGTCTCCACGTCGAACTGCTCGTGGAGGTGCTCCAGCGCCCAGGCCACGACCTCGGCGAGCGGGTCGGAGCCGATCTCTTCGGGTAAAGACCTGTCGAGGTAGCGCTCCTGACCGCCACTGCGCCGCGGGGGCACGACGAGCCGCCGGGCCAGTGCCCCGGCGGCCTCGGTTCCGTGGTCCGTGCGGACTATGTGCAGACAGAGATCGATTCCTGCCGCTGTCCCGGCGGAGGTGAGCACATCGCCGTCGTCGACGAACAGCTCGCGCGGATCGACGTGGACCGACGGGTAGCGCTTGGCCAGCGTCGGCGCGTACATCCAGTGCGTGGTAGCGGGACGGCCGTCCAGCAGCCCCGCGGCGGCGAGCACGAACGCGCCGGTGCACAGCCCGACGATGCGGGCCCCTTCCTCATGGGCGCGGCGCAGCGCGTCCAGCGCCTCGGTGGGCGGTGGCGAGGTGATCGAACGCCAGGCGGGCACCACGACGGTGCCTGCCCTGCTGATCGCCTCCAGCCCGTAGGGCGCGGTGAGTTCGAGGCCGCCGGTGGTGCGCAGCGGCCCCTCCTCCCCGCCGCAGACGAGAAGTCGGTAGCGCGGAACGCCCGCGTCCTGGCGGTCGATCCCGAAGACGGAGAGCGGGATGGAGCTCTCGAAGATGGGGCCGCCGCTGAACAGCAGGACGGCGACGACTTCGCGACGTCGTCGTCCGCCGAGCTTTCGTACAGCCTCCGTTGCGGCGGCGGAGTCCTGGCTCATGACGCTAAGCCCCCCTCGGTGTTCGCGTCTTCCTGGTCCTTACGGGCCTGTCGCTCCTGCACATTTCCCCTCGGTCTTGCACGAGTCCCCAGTCTTCGGCACCCAAGATCGAATCTACTGCGTTTCGTGGTGCCGTCGTGACAAGTTGACCAACCGGCGCTATGTCGACATGGCCGCTTGGCGGGAAGCATTCGATCACGAAGCGTTCCACCCCCGGGCCGTGCAGGGAAGTGCGCCTCCCGTTCGTGGCCCGTCCCTATCGGGTGGAAGCGTACCGCGTGGTCTCTTCTTGCCTGGTGGCAAGGGGGTTGATCGGCCAATTCACCAAGGAATCGACAGGGGTGAGAAGTTGGCTGAAAACATACGGTTGGGTGTGCCGGATTCGGTCGTTCGACCGGCGCGCGACCCCCTCCGTGCGACTGCTCCTGTGCGCCCCTCGGTCCGGTGGGCGGCCGCGCGTTCGGACCGGCGGAGCAGGATGCGGCCGGCGGTGGTGGCGCCCTACGGGACCGGGAGCGAGGGCTCCGGCATCGCCACGGATGTGCGGTGCGCCACGAGGGCGGCCGGTTCGGGCGGGCGTCTGAACCTCGCCCGGCGGACCACGCCGGTCGCGGACCGGGCGGCGGTGGTGACGGGCGCGGTCGGTCGGGGCGGGTGCGGGTGCGGCGCCGCGCCCCGGGGCGGCGCGGTGATGCGAGCGGTGGGCATCCCGCGGGTGGTGACTCTGTGGTGTGACGCGGTTGCCGTCGGGTGGCCGCCGCGGCCGGTCGCCCGGCGCCGGCCCCGGTGTACCGCGCAGCCGGCATTGCCATCTGCGGCTGCCTCGGGCATGCTCCGTGGAACGTCGCACGCGCTTTGCGGGGGTCTGGGCAGTGGAGGAGTGGCGCCGTACCCTTGGGGGTAAGGGGTTGGGAAGATGATTCCCGGACACCACAACACTGCCCGCTGATACACCTTCCCCAAGCCGCTCTCCCCACGAGGACTCTCTTCGCCGAGACACCGATGGCCGGTCACGAAATCCCCGAACCCGCGGACCGCAAGCAGGTAGCCGACCCATCGTCGGACCCCCTGGCGGTCGAAGAACCACGTCACTCCTGCGATCCCGCCTTCCGGCATGGGGTCGTGGTCGGCTTCGACGGCTCCACGTCCAGTGAGCGAGCCCTCGCCTATGCCATCGGGATGGCCCGAAGATCAGGTTCCGGTCTGATCATCGTCCATGTCGCCAATCGGCTTCCGACCACGGTCTGGGCAGGCTGCGAGCCGCCCGTCTTCGTCGATGTGCCCGATCACCGCACCGAGGTCCTCGGTCTGGAGCTCGCTTGTGCGGACTACCTCTCCGAGGTGCCGTGGGTGCTCGTCGAGCGAGGCGGCGACATCTGTCACGAGCTGGAGGAGGTCGGCCGGGAGTACTCGGCCGACGCGATCGTCGTCGGCTCCACGCACGGCATCGTCGGCCGGATCTTCGGCTCGGTGGCGGGGCGGCTGGCGCGGCGCGCCCAGCGCCCGGTCGTGGTCATTCCCTGAGGGCTGATCCACCAGGGGTTACGGACAGTCCCTGGCCTCTTTCTTCCTGACGCGGGGGGCGTCCTGGCTCGATGGCCGACGTGGCGTCAACTCGCCCTCGAAAACAGGCAATCTACTCGCCCGTAAAGGTGAATTGTGCGCTTGTGAAGGGTACATAAGGGTCACTGGGAAACAGCACCACTGCCTTTGAAGGGAGCCCGCCGTGGACAATGACGTCTCTGCGGGAAGCAGCAGCACCTCCACCCTCGGCCATCTCGCCCTGGGACTCACCCTGTTGGCGTTCGGTATCGGTCACACCCGGGTCATCGACGGGGTGACGGCGGCCGACGCCGTCTCGCTCGCACTGTATGTCGGCGGTATCGCCCTGTTCGTCGCCGGACTGCTGGAGTTCCGCGGCGGCAGCGCCTTCACCGGCACGTCCTTCGTCGGGCTCGGCGCCTTCTGGTTCACCTGGGGCACCGGTGCCGATGCCCATGTCTCCGGTCATGCGGCGGGGCTGTTCCTGCTGCTCTGGGCGCTGTTCGCGCTGAGTCTCACCCTCGGGGCGGCCGGCGGCGGTCTGCTCGCGCAAGGGACGTACGCACTGCTCTTCCTGGGGCTTCTGCTCCTGGGCGTCGGGCAGTTCGCCGGCAGTGACGGGCTCGGCAAGGTCGGCGGCTGGCTGGCCGCGGTGGCCGGTCTCGCCGCCTGGTACGGAGCGACGGCGGCGCTGGCCAAGTGGCCGACGGCGCTGCCGGGGCGTGCTGCCGGCCGGGGTGTGACGGCCGCCGGCTGAGGCAGTCACCGGCCGGTGCGACCTGGGGCGGCACCGGCCAACGGGAGAGCGGCCCCGCACCTTTCGTGACGTGGTGCGGGGCCGCTCTTCTGCCGTACGGGTGGCGGGGGCTACTCGACGGTGACGGACTTCGCGAGGTTCCGCGGCTTGTCGATGTCGCGGCCCATGGCCAGCGCCGTGTGGTACGCGAAGAGCTGGAGCGGGATGCCCATCAGGATCGGGTCCAGCTCGTTCTCGTTCTTCGGCACCACGATGGTGTGGTCGGCCTTCTCCTGGACCTGGTGAGCGACGGCGAGGATCCGGCCGCTGCGGGCCTTGATCTCCTCCATCGCGGCGCGGTTCTTCTCCAGCAGGTCGTCGTCCGGTACGATCGCGACGGTCGGCATCGCGGGCTCGATCAGGGCCAGCGGGCCGTGCTTCAGCTCGGACGCCGGGTAGGCCTCGGCGTGGATGTACGAGACCTCCTTGAGCTTCAGCGAGGCCTCACGGGCGACGGGGTAGCCGCGCACCCGGCCGATGAACATCATCGACTTGGCGTCCGCGTACTCCGCGGCCAGCTTCTTGATCTCGTCCTCGTTCTCGAGGATCTCGGCGATCTGCGCGGGCAGCTTGCGCAGCCCCTCGATGATCCGCTTGCCGTCGGCGACCGACAGGTCGCGGATGCGGCCCAGGTGCAGGGCGAGCAGCGCGAACGCGACCACCGTGTTGGTGAAGCACTTGGTGGAGACGACGCAGACCTCGGGGCCGGCGTGGACGTACGTACCGCCGTCGGCCTCCCGGGCGATCGCCGAGCCGACCACGTTGACCACACCGAGGACCCGTGCGCCCTTGCGCTTGAGCTCCTGGACGGCGGCCAGCACGTCGTAGGTCTCACCGGACTGGGAGACCGCGACGTACAGGGTGTCGGGGTCGACGACCGGGTTGCGGTAGCGGAACTCGGAGGCGGGCTCGGCGTCCGCGGGGATGCGGGCCAGCTCCTCGATGAGCTGGGCGCCGATCTGGCCCGCGTGGTACGAGGTGCCGCAGCCCAGGATCTTGATCCGGCGGACCCCGCGCGCCTCACGGGCGTCCAGGTTGAGACCGCCCAGGTGCACGGTGGAGAACCGGTCGTCGATGCGGCCGCGCAGCACCCGGTCGACGGCGTCGGCCTGCTCGGAGATCTCCTTGTGCATGTACGTGTCGTGGCCGCCCATGTCGTACGACTCGGCCTCCCACTCCACGGTGGTCGGCGTGGCCGTCGTGGACGAGCCCTCCGTCGTGTACGTACGGAAGTCGTCGGCCTTGAGGGTGGCCATCTCGCCGTCGTCGAGGGTGACGACCTGACGGGTGTGGGCGACCAGCGCGGCGACGTCGGAGGCGACGAACATCTCCTTCTCGCCGATGCCGAGGACGACCGGGGAGCCGTTGCGCGCGACGACGATGCGGTCGTTGAAGTCGGCGTGCATGACGGCGATGCCGTACGTGCCCTCGACCGAGCGAAGCGCCTCGCGGACCTTCTCCTCCAGGGTGTCCGCCTGCGCACGGGCGATCAGGTGGACCAGCACCTCGGTGTCGGTCTCGGAGAGGAAGACGATGCCGTCGGCGACGAGCTTCGCACGGAGCTCGGAGGCGTTGTCGATGATGCCGTTGTGGACGACGGCGACCTTGTTCTCGGCGTCCAGGTGCGGGTGGGCGTTCTCGTCGCTCGGGGCGCCGTGGGTGGCCCAGCGGGTGTGGGCGATGCCGGTGGTGCCGGTGAAACGCTTGGGGACGCGGGCCTCCAGCTCGCGGACCCGGCCCTTCGCCTTGACCATCTTCAGCGTGGCGGGCTTTCCGGCCGCTGCCTTGCCGGTGATGACGATGCCCGCGGAGTCGTACCCCCGGTACTCCAGCCGCTGCAGCCCCTCCAGCAGCAGCGGTGCCACATCACGCTTCCCGATGTATCCGACGATTCCGCACATAGAGTCTCTGCCCCTCCATCGATGTCGTTGCGGTGCCTGGCGCTCAGCCGTAGACGATGCGGCGCAGCTGGCGGAGCGAGAGCTCCGGCGGTGCGACCGCCCGGTGCGGCAGCTCGGCCGAGATGCGTTCGAAGATCTCCGTGTTCACCAGGCCGCCGGACTGCAGTTCGCGGTGGCGGCGGCGGACGAAGTCGTCGGTCGTCTCGTCGAAGTACGCCAGCACGTCGAGGATCACCCGGGCGGCTTCGCCGCGCTGGAGCGTGGTGGAGCGCACCAGGTGATCGATGAGGTCGTCGTGCGACGAGCGGCGTTCAGGCACTCGTCGATATTGCGGTGAATGGAGCCTCAACGCAACAATTCTGCCCGATATCGGGCAGGGGTGAGCGTGATCACGCTCTCCTTCGCGCCCGGGTCGGGGTCAGAACCGCCCGGGAGTCGCTCGGAGGCGCTTCGGCGCGGACGGCGATCTCACCCGGCTCCTCGCATGCCGCGATTCCGGCGGACGCAGAAAGGGGAAGTGGTCTACACCTTGACCACGCGTGAGGCGCACGATACGCATGGTGATGGTTCGTTGCTCAGGAGATCCACAGGTGTGAACCCGTCGAAAGGGACCGGCTTGTGAGACTGCACAGGAAACAGCGCACCGCACTTCCCCGTCTGCTCGGCTCGCTGCTGCTCGTCACTGCGGCCGGAATCTCCAGTGTCGGCGCGGCTCCGGGAGATGCCGCAGCGCACAGCGGCCAGGCCCCCGCCGCCGCGCCCCGCCCGCTCGGGCAGATCGTGCCCGCCCCCGCGGAGGTGAAGGCGGGCGGGTCCCCGTACACCATCACCGCGGGAACGAAGATCCGCGTCGACGACGACTCCGGCGAGGCCCGGAGGATCGGCAACTACCTGGCGCGCGTGCTGCGCCCCTCCACCGGGTACGCCCTGCCGGTCACCGACCGCGGCGGCGGTGACGGCATCCGGCTCCGGCTCGGCTCCGACGACAGCGAGCTGGGCGCGGAGGGCTACACGCTGAAGTCGAGCCACGGATCCGTCACCATCACCGCGCGCGGCCCGGCGGGCCTCTTCCACGGCGTCCAGACGCTCCGGCAGCTGCTCCCGGCGGACGTGGAGAAGAACAGCCTCCAGGAGGGGCCGTGGCAGGTCGCGGGCGGCACGGTCACGGACGCGCCGCGCTACGCGTACCGCAGTGCGATGCTCGATGTCTCCCGGCACTTCTTCTCCGTCACCGAGGTCAAGCGCTACATCGACCAGCTCGCCCTCTACAAGATGAACAAGCTCCATCTGCATCTCTCCGACGACCAGGGCTGGCGCATCGCCATCGACTCCTGGCCGCGGCTGGCCACGTACGGCGGGCAGACCGAGGTCGGCGGGGGAGTCGGCGGCTACTACACCAAGAGCGACTACAAGGAGATCGTCCGGTACGCCTCCTCCCGCTACCTGGAGGTCGTCCCGGAGATCGACCTGCCGGGCCACACCAATGCGGCCCTCGCCTCGTACGCCGAGCTGAACTGCAACGGGGTCGCACCGCCGCTCTACACCGGCACGAGCGTCGGTTTCAGCTCGCTGTGCGTGCCGAAGGCGATCACGTACACGTTCGTGGACGACGTGGTCCGTGAGCTGGCCGCGCTGACGCCGGGCAAGTACCTCCACATCGGCGGCGACGAGGCGCACTCCACCAGCCACGACGACTACGTGACGTTCATGAACAGGGCACAGGCCATCGTCGGCACCTACGGCAAGACCGTGGTCGGCTGGCATCAGCTGACCGGGGCCACGCCCGTCGCGGGCGCGGTCGCCCAGTACTGGGGTTACGACCGGACGGGCGCCGCCGAGCGCAAGCAGGTGGCGGACGCCGCGAAGAACGGCACGCAGCTGGTGCTGTCTCCTGCCGACCGCACGTACCTCGACATGAAATACAACAAGGAAACCAAGCTGGGCCTGGCCTGGGCCGGCTATGTCGAGGTGCAGCGTTCGTACGACTGGAACCCGGCGACGTACCTCGAAGGCGCCCCGGAGGACTCGATCCTCGGGGTCGAGGCGCCGATCTGGTCGGAGACGGTGACGAACAGCGACGAGGTCGAGCAGATGGCGTTCCCGCGGCTGCCGGGCGTTGCGGAGCTGGGCTGGTCGCCGGCGTCCACGCATGACTGGGACGCCTACAAGGTGCGCCTCGCGGCGCAGGGGCCGAGGTTCTCGGCGCTGGGGATCGACTACTACAGGTCGGCGCAGGTGCCGTGGCCTGAGCAGTGAGGTGACCGGGCGTCCTGCTGACGCTCTGTCCCCTCCGACACGCCCACCCCCGTCAGCCGCCGGCTGCGCAGCCAGGACAGCTGCTCGTCGAGCCGCTCGGGGGAGACCGTGATGCCGTAAGGATCGTCGCTGGGGTCCGTCACCGAGTGGTACGTGAGGATCCACGGCTGACGGCGGGTGTGCGGGCGGAGCCGGGACG
>NZ_JBLVKW010000088.1:0-4067 GCF_048270745.1 Streptomyces sp. NPDC056231
ACTTCAGCACCAGTGAAGTCAGGATGATCAAGAGATCGCAGAGTGGCTCACTTTTCATCCGCCGTCCGTGGCCCTCGTTTCACCCGTTGCCGAAAAGCGAGCACATCCCCAGGTCACAGCATCGGCATCTGATATCAAAGCTGAGACCCTACACCTGTTGTAGGGTCTCAAATTTCGCGGCACAATCTCAGCTCCGATGGCACATCGGTGGCACTTATGCCGTCTTTGTGAGACTTGCTGGTCGGGGCTTTCACCCTTTTGGGTGATGCAGGCTCTAGCCCATGCCGCCCAACGCTGTGGCGCTGACACCCTTGGCTCCACGGGCTGGCCATGCCCGTGGGCTGGGGGCGTGCGCGATGGGCAGTGCCACCGCGACGGTGAGCGTTCGCCGACAGCGTGGTCCTCTCGTGGAGGACCGGGAGTGGGACTCGGTGCCCGTCGGTCTCCTGCAGTCGGCTTGCCCCTGGCGGACGTTCCGCTGGTACAAGGGCCAGAAGCACTACTCGGGCACCTACTGGCCTGATGGACATCGCTGATCAGCTCCTTGAGCGCGGCGTCGCAGCTGCCGGGCCGAAGGCCTGGCCAGGCGCTTCCCAGCCGCGTAATACGTGGAGGGGGCGATCTTGCAGGCGTGCTCGGTGAGGACCGTGCAGATCTCAAACGCGGTCTGAGCGCTGGATGGGACCGGCACCTCGGTGGTCGGGGGCTGCGGGAACCACTCGCCGATGAGCTCGCGGAGAGAGAGGAAGCAACTCGGGTGAAACATCCCGCCGCCCCCACCGCATCTAAATGGTGTAAGCGATGAGGCAAGTGGGGAGGGCGGCGGATGAGACGGTCCCAGGAGAGCGCCTTCCGGGAGTTCGCGGCGGCCCGCATAGGGCATCTCTTCCGTTCGGCGTGCCTGTTGACCAGCGGCGACACCTATCTCGCCGAGGATCTGGTGCAGGAGACGCTGGGGCGGATGTATGTGGTGTGGGGTAGGCCGTCGAAGCTCGGCAATCCGGCGGCGTACGCGCAGACCGTTCTTGTGCGAGTCTTTCTGGCGCACCAGCGGCGGCGTTCGGCGGGAGAGCGGCCGAGCGACGAGATTCCCGAGGTCTCGGAGACGGCCGCGCAGGGTGACGCCTCGCTGCGGCTCATGCTCCTGGACGCGCTACGGAAGCTGCCGGCGAAGGACCGGGCGGTCGTCGTGCTGCGGTACTGGGAGGACCGGTCCGTCACGGAGACTGCGGACGTCCTCAACGTCAGCTCCGCAGCCGTACGCACCCGCAGCACCCGTGCACTCGCCCGGCTGAGGGTGCAACTGGGCGGCAGCATCGGAGAGTTCGCCGCGCACTGATCAGCCCGACTGACTATGACGAGAAATGGTGGTGGTTTGGCATGTCTGGAACGCAGGAGGACCTGGACGCGTTCGAAGGCGGGCTCGGTGACGCGCTACGCCGCACCGGGGAAGTCTTCTCCGTGGATGGGCGCCCGCTGGTGGACGGCGGCGTCGTGCGCGGCCGGCGGGAGTTGCGGCGCAGGCGGGTCGCGGCCGTGACCGGCAGCGTCGCGGCGCTCGCCGTCGTGGGGTTCGGGGCGTCTTACACCACAGGGGCGTTCGGTGGCGGCTCGGGGCACGGCGGGGCGGGCGTGGCCGCGCAGCCGAAGGTGCAGGAGACCGGCCCTTCGACGAAGTCGTCGCCCGGCAAGGGGCCGCAGCTCTCGGCGCAGCAGGTGATCGAAAGGTTGGAGAGGCTGCTGCCGGAGGGGAAGATCAGCGGACGGGCAGGGCGCGGTACGGCCGACCGGTTCGGGCCATCGGCGCACCTCGTCTTCGACGATGGCGAGGGCAAAGCTGCGATCGGCGTGAGCGTCGGCGCCATCGACCCGGACGGCACGGGGGCGGAACAGCAGCTCGAATGCCCCGACAAGACCTTCGTGCCGCACGACTCCTGCCGGAATGAGACGCTTGCCGACCGTTCGCGCCTGATGGTGTTGCGCGGGTACGAATACCCTGACAAGCGCGTGGACACCAAGTGGTGGCACGCCTATCTAGTGACCCCTGACGGATACACGGTCGATGCCAGCGAGTGGAACGCGCCTGCAGAGAAGGACGCCGCCGTTTCAAGGGCCGAGCCCCCGCTCACTGTTGGGCAGTTGAAGGGACTCGTCATCTCCGACGAATGGCGGCCCGTGCTGAACGCCCTGGGAAAGGCGGCCCCGGAGCCGGTACGGCGGCCGTCGGCGCAGGGGCAGGACGGCCAGGCGATCCTGAGAAAGCTCAAGTCGCTGCTGCCCGTGTCCGCGAAGGTAGCCTCCGAGCGCGGTGGCGACGGATACGCGTACGTCGTCGTGAATGACGGCAAGGGCGCGAGCCTGGTGCAGATCAACGTGCAGCCGAACATGTCGGACGTGGAGGGGGAGCTGTTCGAGGCCGGGGCGGAGGTGCTGCCGGACGGGACAAAGGTCGTCACGCGTCAGGGCCCGGGCGAGAAGGGCAGCGCGGGCGTGGTGATGTGGACCGCCGACACCATCCGTACGGACGGCCTCCGGGTCGTGGTGTCCGCGTTCAACTCCGGTTCTCAGAACGCGAAGGCCACACGGCAGTCACCCGCGCTGACCATGCAGCAGCTGAAGTCGATCGCCACGAGCGGGAAGTGGGCCGGAAAGTAGGGCCGTAGGCAACGCACCTGCTCCTTGCGGTAGTGCGGGAGGCGGATCACCCTTCGGGGTCGCCGCCTCCTGCTTTGTGTTGGGTAGGTGAGCGTTGCGCGGCGCTGTTGCCTTGCCCGGGCGTCCTCGCAGCCGCTGTCGCAAACCGTCGCCACCCTGCTGGACGACACCGGAGCGCCCGCAGTTGGTACACCCGCGCGTACGCCGGCGCACAGTGTTCCCGCACACCCGGAGAAGCAGGCTGCTGCGCCCCGCGGCGTAGCGTCGCGCACTGACCGTCGGCCGAACCCGCATGACTGGGTTCGGCAGACGTCGTTCGCAGGGGGTCCGACCTGTGGGCACGGATGAACGGTCCCTCGACTTACGCTGTAAGAGCCGTCGTTATGCAGATGCCGTCTGCGCCTTCAGGCGGGACCCCACGACCTCCGCAATTGATTTGATCACCTCACAGTTGGGCTTTCGGCGGAGCCTCCGATGGCATGAGGCCGTATCTTCCGCGCTTCTGACGATCGGACCGCACCCCTCTCCCCTACAAGAACCGGACGACCAGTCGCAGATGTCGGCCTTCATCGGCGCGACTGTGACCTACCAGAAGCATCTGAAGGCGGAGGCCCTAAGCATCCATCGCAACCTGACACCGTTATGGCGGCGCCGGTACGGCGGCCATGTAGTGAACGGCCGTCGTACTGAGGGGAAGCGGCTGGCGTTGCTGGAGGCGCCCGGAGCGGCAGGCATCACTCTCCGAGATGTACTGAGCGAACGAACTTGTCCGGAAGACCGGATGCTCGCGCTCATTCCCGGTGATCCACGGCTGGCGCGCATCCTGGCCCAGCTCAAGCCCGAGGAGCAGGCCGTGATGCTGGCCCTTGGTCTGAACGGTGTCGTCACCTGGGCAGAAGCCGCAGAATACGCAGGCGCCGACGATCCGCCAGTCTTTGGGGAACGCGTGCGCCGCAAGGTGCTCCGCCTCGCTGCCGAGCAGCGTCGCCGGGATGTTTTGCGCCGTCCGGGACCGCCCTCTGATCTGCGGCGGCCCGGACAGAAGGGCGAGCAGGAAGGGGCCTCGACATGACCTTGACCGCGTTGCTGCTGATCCTGCTGCTTGTGGTCGCCACCCTGCTCGTTGGCGCTGGCGTCCTGGCACTGCTGCTGTACCGCCCCGCGTGGGCAGCACCGCTCGCCGGGGCGTTGGCCGCGATGATGCTCATGGCCACCGTGACCGCTCTACTGGTGGCGGTCACCCGCAGTTGACTTCGCTCAAGAGCATGGACACTGCGGCTCCGGGCGACCTACGGCGTTCTCGCGTCGGACCCGCCGCGGCGGGGGGGGCGGGCCGGGCGCCGGGGATACGGGGGGGGGGCGGCGCGGGCGGGGGGGGGGGGGGGCGCCCCGCCCCCCCCCCCCCCCCCCCG
>NZ_JBLVKW010000088.1:4075-17315 GCF_048270745.1 Streptomyces sp. NPDC056231
CTCTCTCGCCTGGTTTTGTTTTTTTTTTTTTTTTACTGCGCTCTGGGGTGTCGCGCGGGCCCCGCGGGGCGCCCGCCCCCCCGCCCCCCCCCCCGCCGACGTAGCGGTCCGGGTGACAAGAAGCCTGGCTTTGTGACAACTACCGTGCTCCGGCTCAGCGGGTGGTCGGGTAGCTGGCGGCCCGTACGCCCGACAGGCCGACTCACTGCCCCGACACTGCGCGGCACCGACCTTGAGCCACGCCACGCACTCGCCTCACATCTCCACAAAGCCCTGACCTGCGGCTACCTGCAACGGTTGCTCGCCCACCTGCCCGAACAGGCCCCGTTCAAAGAGAGGACGAACCTGTGACAACGTTTCGGGCCGTCCTCCAATTCAGGAAGGACGGCCCCGCCGTCATCGGCCAGTGGGAAGACGACAGCACCGCCCGGAAGACCTACCGGCGCTGGATCGGCCTGTACGGCACGAACCCCGCCGCCACCGTCCGGCTCATCGAGGAGATCAACGGCGTCCAGCACCCCCTGCGCACGTGGACCGTCGCGGGTGAATACGTCACCGAGCCCGGCGAACAGGAATCCGGCGGATAGCACCGCCCGAGTCGACCCGGTGCCGCGCCCAGGCCGCCGCCGACCCCGCCTCCGCCGCACCGGTGGCCGGCGGAGGCGGGAGACGCCAGCCGGGGCTTCCCGGCGAGGCGTGCGACCGCGCGGCCAGGATGACGGAGGCCCTGTGCGATGAGTACGGCACCTGTGGCTTTGTTCACGAGTTTCGGTTTCGACAGCAGTTGTTCACTGTCTTGGAAGGCAGCCGGATCGGCCCTGGGGCGATGTTCATGAGAACGGGAGGCACCGGATGGTCCGGCCTTCTTGAGGCCGTGATCCACCCATAGCTCCCGGGTCACGGCCCTTTCGCCAGCCGCTGGACTGTCCGCCAGCGCGGGGCGTCGTCATCAGGGATGTCCGGAGAAGCGAAGTAGAACGGCACACCAAGGTGGCTGGCGAGCGCCCGGCCGGCCTTGGCTGCGGCACCGCCAGGGGGAGCGCTGTCCGGGCGGTGGTAGACGGTCGCCAGGTGGCCCTCCCCGTCTGGGGAGTCCAAAACCGCGACCAGGAGCACGAACCAGTCGTGCACGGTATCGCCGTCCCACAGCGCCTCCACCGCCGCCACACGGCCCGGGAGAGCCGCGGCGCGGGCTGCAAGTGAGGGGAGGTCGAGCGAATCTGGCGGCGTGCGCTGCACTTGGTCACCGAGGGCCTCGTATCGCGCGTGGACCACCCGCTCGGCTTCATGCAGGCCCACCCCCAATGGACGCAGCGCCTCCCACACGGACCTGACCGCCGACAGCCGATGATCGCGCAGCACGTCGGCATCGACCTCTCGGCAGGTCCGTTCCTCCAGATAGGCCCACCAGCCGCTCACTGGGCCACCAGCCGGGATTCCAGGGCGTGCGTCATAGGTCCGAACGTACGTCAGGGCACGGCGCACGACACAGCCGCACCTGGTGGTGCTGTCGAGATCTCGGGTTCTGGCTCACTTTCCGTGGAGGGCTGACTGAGTGTGATGTCAGTGGTGTGTGGTGGGATGGCCGGACTTTGCTGCCGTGACCTGCTGGGAGTCCGCCTTGATGCCCGTGTACTCGTCTCTGACCCACGCCCTGGCTGAGGCCTTGGTCGATGTCCTGTGGTTCATCGAGGGCAGTGAAGACGAGCAGATGGATCCGGACGACGCCGTCAAGGTCCTGGAGGGTGTCGCCTACCTGGTCAGCAAGTTGTCGAGCGACCAGCGGAGCGAATTGATCGACCTGCTCGGGACAATGGCCGAAGCGGAGTCCAACCCTGCGCGGCGTGAGTTCCTGGAAGGGTTCCCGGAGGGCTTCGGGCTCCTTGATGATGTGGTCTGACCTGTGCCTCAGGAGTAGAGCAGGACGCGTTTGCGGAGGAGGGCAAAGCCGGCCCGGCCGAACATCTGGCGTTTGAGCATTTTGATTCGGTTGACGTGGCCTTCGACGACGCCTGAGTTCCAGGGCAGGGTGAGGCCGGCGATAACGGCATCGCGGTCACGGTCGATGCCTGCGGCGAGGGTGTGGAGACCGGGGAGGTCGTCTCGCCGGACGGCATCGAGCCAACTGCGGCAGCCGTTCGCCCTGGCGCTCGGTGAGCATCTGGCCGAAGGAGCGGACGTGGCCGGTAAGGGCGTCCAGCTCAGGGCAGTGGACCAGAACGGCCTTGAGGCGGAGGTGCTCCGTCTCGGTGAGGGTCTCCGGCCTTCGGAGGATCCAACCGGCGACGACGCGGGGTGACGGTGGCCGAGCGGTGACGGGGCCCGGCGAGAGCCGCTTCTCCCGGAAATAGGCGCGAACCCGCTGGTAGCTGCCCTGATAGCCGAGCGGCACGATCTCTTCCCACACCGTCCAGGCGTTCGTGCAGCCTTGGTGGCAGCAAGCCCTCGACCGCGGCGAGCACCGCGGCCACCATGCCGACGACGTCCGGTGCCGACGTCATCTCCGTGAACGCGACGGCGACCGAGTCGCTGTCCGTACGTGAGACCACCTCCACGAACGGACAGTTCGGCGTACCGCACGCGCTCGTGATCATTGCGTGCATTGCCACTGCGGCGATCCTCGCCCCGTCCGGCATGAGCATCCGCGACGTCCTGTTCCTCATCGCCGGCGTCGGCGGCATCAGCGCCGCAGTCGTCGTGACGGTGATGACCGGCGGCCGAGGCGCCAGCGGCCGGATCGGCCGTTTCATGAGCGCCTACTTCACCTCGAAGAACTGAGGTGGCTGCCATGGGACGCCCCGAAAAGCCGGTATACCGTACCGTTCCGGCGCGCGCGAAACTCGCGGACTTCCTGCGCGACCGTAAGACCGCAGTCGGCCTGACCCACCAACAGATATCCGATCTCATGAACGGCTCGCCGTCGAAGGCCACCTTTGAGCGGGCCGCTTCCGGCGCCTCCGTCCCTCTCTGGGACACCGTCGAGACCTTCGTCGAGGTGACCGTCACCAAGGAGGAGGAACTCGCCAGCAGCATCAGCCTCGCTCTGGCCCGCGGCCAGAAGCTGTGGATCCGCGCGCGCCGGGCTACCCGGGCACCGTATTACGTCCACAAGGCGCCCGACCCATCCCTCATCTCCTCCACGGCGGACCTCAGCCGGGCCCTGCGCCACCAGCACGTGTGGGCTGGCTGCCCCACGCCCGGTGAAATGGAGCGGATGTCCGGGCCTGGTGAGCTACCCAGCAGCACCACCCGCCGCATCATCGAGGGCAGCACCCTGCCCGTCGACCCCACGCAGGCTATTGCCTTCCTGAAGGCCTGTTACGTGCTCGCTCCCGTCGACCTCGAACCGTGGCTCGCCGCAACGGTTCGAGTCTTCGAGAAGAAGTACCCGGGCAGGTGGACCAGCGTCCACTCAAAGCTCCTCGAGGAGATCCAAGCCGCCAGCGACGAACAGGGTTCCCCGCCCCTGCTTCGAGCCGCTTAATTCCGGTGCCGGCTCTCTGGCTGCTCTTGCCCACGCCGCATCATCATGCTGCCCCGGCCGTACCTTGCGGCTGGCTTCCAAGGTAGGAGTGCAGGGCTGTAGGGGCCGAGACGCCGGACGGCGGGCACGGGATCCGGCTGCTGTCAGGCCAGGAGTTCGTCCTCCCCGAGATCGACGGCCGCCGCTGTTGACGCTCCGAGATTGATCATGGTTTGTGGACTGGCGCGGAGAGGCTGGCCCGTCACCCTGCCGACTCGGCTGCGGCACCCGGGCCTGCTCCCAGCGGCCGGCGCCTGACGTACATCCCCGTACCGCCCACAACTCCCGCCGCGGCCCCGTCCCCGACTGGCCGCTCGGCAGGCAGAAGACGTTCGCCGGGAGCAGCATCCGGCAGAGCAGGGGCAGGCAGGGGTCCAGAGCCCAACGGGCGGCGCACAGTCACCCGGAGATCATCTCCCGCCCGATCCGGGTGTGGGTTCGCAGACGGCGCACGCTGTGGCCCACCCCTGCTGGACAAAGATCGCGGCCTCGCTGCCGCTGGCCCGGGTGAGGCGCCCTTGGGCGGCCCGGCAGTCGGTGCTGTGCAGGACCAGGGCGTGCTGATCCGGGGTGTCCTGGGGGAGGGCCTGGAGTACCCACTCCGGACGGCCACCAGCCCGGTCGGTGGGGACCTGGTCGTAGTCCTCGCCGTCGACGGGGCGGACGGCCGCGGCGGGTACGTCGATCGAGACCTCGTACACCCACTGCCCATCGGCGTCCCGTCGACGCGCATGGAGGCGCCCTGCGACGGCACGGCCCCCGGGGAGGGTGACAGTCACGCGCGGGGCCTGGCTGTTCGCTCACATGTTCGATAGTAGTCGGCCCGAGGAGGGGTGGGCCGTCTGGACCGCCCCGGGCGCCGCCCGAGGCAGCGGCTTGCAAGATCATTGTGTGGAGTTTCCGGTCAAAGTGGCGCTGGCCCAGGCGGTTCCGACCCTGCCTGATGGGCCGGGCTGGTGGTACGAGCCCAAATTCGACGGTCACCGGACCGTGCTGCACCGTACCGACGACACCGTGATCCTGTACGCCCGGTCGGGACGGGTCGTCACGCAGCACTGGATGGACCTGGCCGTCGCCGCCATGGCCCTGAGGCCGGGCACGGTCCTGGACGGTGAGGCGGTGATCTGGCGGGACGACCGGCTCGACTTCGCCGCGGCGCAGTCACGGGCCGCGTCATCGGTCACCCGGGCACGCGCCCTTGCCGCCCGACACCCTGCCTCGTACGCCTGCTGGGACGTCCTGCAACACCCTGACCCGGCGATCGGGGACTGCCGGAGCCGCCCGTACACGGCCCGCCGCGCCTACCTGCTGGAGCTACTGGCTGACGTCGGGCCGCCGATCCAAGCTGTGCCCGCGACCGAGGACCGGGAGGTGGCAACCATCTGGTACGAGACCCTCCGGGCGCAGGGGATCGAGGGGATCGTCGCGAAGCGGGGCGACGCCAGCTATCCGGCGGGGCGCCGCGGATGGGTGAAGGTACGCCACGCGGACACCGTGGACGCACTGGTGGTCGGGTTCACGGGGCCGCGGCGCAGACCGCACCATCTGGTCCTGGCGGTCGGCGACGAGGGCGGACCCGCCCGCGTGTCGGCGAGGCTGAACCCGGTCCTTGCTGTGCGGATCGGTGAGGCGCTGGGCGGTGCGGTGGCGGTAGGGGAGCGGCAGGCCGGGGGCGAGCCGTACACGCGGGTGGAGACGGATCTGGTGGTGGAGGTGCTGGCCGGGTCCGGCCGGCACGGGCCCCTCACCGTGACCCGGATGCGATGAGTTATGGCACGTTGCAGGATCGTCACGCGCGGTCATCCCTTGCGCGCCCGGACCAGACATGCGACCCAAACCGGCTGGCGTACTGGCTTTGTTCACAAGTTTCGACAGCAGTTGTTCGGTACTTCGGGAGGCACCCCGCCAGCGTCGTGTTCGATGTTCACGAGAAGGGGCAGCACCGAGCCTTGGGCCGGCGATCGGCCTTCGGCCTGTGACCGGGCGGCGCGTACGGGAGGTCAGCTACAGCACTTGCAGCCCAGGGCGCATCCGCACGCATCCGCTGCGGCATCGGCGGACGGCGCCACTGTGGCAGTGGGTGCGCAGCAACCCTTGCCCTGCCACGCGCCGCGGCCTTCCTTGACCGCGATGGCGGCGATGACCAGGGCGGCGATCGGGTCGGCCCAGGACCAGCCGAGGGTGGCGTTGAGGACCAGGCCGACAAAGGAGCACGGCGGACAGATAGGTACACAGCAGCGTCTGCTTGGAGTCGGCGACCGCAGAGGCGGAGCCGAGTTCGCGGCCGGCGTGGCGCTGGGCGGCGGACAGGAACGGCATGATCGCCAGCGACAGGGCTGCGATGACGATGCCGGGAATGGACCGGTCGGCCTCGCCGGTGCCGATGAGGGCGCGGATCGCATCGAAGGTGACGTACGCGGCGAGCGCGAAGAACGAGACCGCGATGATCCGCAGGGTGCGGTGCTCGCGGGCCTCACGTACGGCGTGGTCACGGGCGGAGAACTGCCAGGCGACCGCGGCGGCGGAGGAGACCTCGATGACCGAGTCGAGGCCGAAACCGATCAGGGCGGTGGAGTAGGCGAGGGTTGCCGGCAGTGAGCGCGACGATCGCCTCGATGACGTTGTAGGTGATGGTCGCGGCGACCAGCAGCCGTATTCGGCGGGTCAGAACTTCGCGGCGGGCCGGACTCGGCCCGAGGGATATCGCGGTCATCAGCAGCACCCCTTGTCGTCGGCGTCAACGCACGTGCGGTCGGTGGCGACGGCCACCACGGCATTGCGCAGGTCGTCCAGCGCGTGGCCGAGGCGGGGATCGGCCAGTTCGTAGCGAGTGCGGCGGCCGTCGGGGACGGTGACGACCAGGCCGCAGTCGCGCAGGCACGCCAGGTGGTTGGACAGCCGGGTGCGCGAAATCCCCAGTACGTCGGCGAGGTCGGAAGGGTAGGCCGGGGCCTCGCGCAACGCGAGCAGCAGCCGGCAGCGGATCGGGTCGGCCAGCGCCCGCCCGAAGCGGGTCAGGGCGTCCAGGTCGGTGGCGAGGGTCAGCATGGACAAGACGATACACAGATGCTTGAATCCAGGAAATCCTGAACTGTCGGAGGTTGTCGTGCGCCGCCCCTCTCCCATGCCGCCCGCCCTGCTGAAGGCGTTTACCGCCGAGATGACCGCGGCCCGCACTCCGGGACCGGCGGTGCAACGGTGGCGGGCAGCCGAGCGGGCCCACATCCTGTCCCAGCCCTGGCCCTGGCCTCACACCCGAACCCACACGGTGATGCTCCGCCTCGCCCTCCGCGACCGCTACGTACACGAGATCATCGGCCAGCTGGTGCGCCTAGCCGTCGCCGCTCCAGGTTCGGCGGCCAGGAAGTATCCGGACGGCAACACCGGCTGCACCCGGGCCGGACTCACCACCCCGATGCCTATCCCGAACGACCTCGCTGCTCTGCTCCGCGGGGGCGGCGTCGCTCTGCGGCCGTAGGCACCGTTTGGCCCTCGCCTGCTGGGGCCATATCCTTCCCGCTGCCCCTGGTCCTGACCGCCATCGGCCTGCTCATCCTCGTCGAAAGCGGCGCCTTCGGCCTGTGACCCTCGGAGGCACATCACCGGACCAGTTCGAATTCCTAACGACGCTGGGGCGCCTCCCAGATCGGTGAACAAGTGCTGTCCCTTCTCGTGACCAGAGCCATACAGACGATCATCGACAGGAGTATCCCCGTGGGCATCATCGGCGACAGCCTGAACAGGGCAGCCGCAGCGACGTTCACCCGCCCTATCCCCGCCTCGGCCGGCGCCCAGGTCCGGTTCCTGGTGAAGCACGAGAAGGGCTCCACGCGCGTGGTGGCACAGCGTCTGGGGGTTTCCCAGCGCACCGTGGAGCGCTACCTCACCGGCCAGATCAAGAAGCCCCGCCCCGATCTCGCCGACCGCCTCATGACCGAGGTGCGCAGGGACTGGCAGCCGATGGTGCGCAAACGCGCCCGGAAGCAGGCGGCGACCGCGACCGGCATCACGGTCGAGACGCGGGCCCGTTTCGGGTTCACCGCAGCCCCCGGAACGACGGACGACGGACGCATCCGGCTGATTACCCAGCACCTTCCGCCCGTTTATGCCGACCGTCTTTTCACCGCACAGGAGGCCGGTGCCGGTGAACAGGAATTGCAGAACGTCGTTGCCGAGGGATTGCAGGAGGTGTATTTCAAGGACGGCGGCCGACGCGCGAACGACCTGCTCGTGGAATTCACCGATATCGATTATCTCGACACCGACTATGCCTGACCTGGAGCACCGGCTACCGCCGCTGCATCCCGTTCTGCGACAATCGACGCCGCGGCCTCGCCGCCACGACACCCACCCGGGAGCCGACCGTGCCTGAAGACCCCATCGCCCACAGCGAACTGTCCGCGCTCACCCGCCGCTACGAAGAGACGGCGCAAAAGACCGACCGCGAGTTCGGCATCGTCAAGAGCGACCTGACCGCGCTCCGCCTTCAGGTCGGCAACCTTGACCAGAAGGTCGACGGCCTGGGCGAGCGCCTCGAGGGCCTGGAGCGGAAGATCGACGGCTTCCTGACCGAGCAGCGCAGCGTGAACACGACCCTGGTCGAGCTGCTGTCCGCTCTCGTCGGCAAGGACACCACGCCCGACTGACATAACCGCATCTGCATGGGGAGGGCCGCTACGAGCACATAGCGGCCCTCCCTTTATGTCCGCTCCGCAGGTGGTCGTTCGGGTCTGTGGGCCGGCGGTGTTCTGTCCGGCATCCTCGCGCGCGGCCTGTGGGCGTTGTGTCCGGTGCGGCGCTTTGACGCAACGGGCTTCTCGCCCGGGGTCACCGGGTTCCTCATCAGCGTCGCGATCCGGTGAATCCCCCGGGGAACGTGTGCCCGCGTGCGCGGGTAGGGCCCGGCGATAGCGCGTCTGGCTTCGCCGCCGCGCAGGGGCGCCGGCGATCAGGAGTCGCCGTCGCCGATGTGGTCGAAGCCTTGCAGCAGGGGCGTGATCTCCGCCATACAGCCGGGCTGCGCAAAGCGCCTGACCGACCCCTTGTCGGCGCGGGCCGCCGGTGTGTTTTCCCTGGGTACGGGGACGGCCCGGCTGATCAGGCCGGGCGCACCCGGTCTGACGGGGGCCGGCGGCGGGGTGCATCGGGGAGGCGGTCGGTTTCTGAGTAGATAGTGCATATTAGAGGGATGCACTTTAGGCGGCATTTTGTCTGTGTTCGGCAGTCTTGGTACTCGCGTCATGCGCTGATGGCGATTCCTCTTGTGCTGATCGTGGCGATCACCCTGGCGGACATACGCACCCCGCAGACCATCCATCTCGGTCCACTGCTCGTTGTGGCTCCCGCTATCACCACCTCGTTCGCCGGCTACCGGCTGACCGCACTGGTCGGGGCGCTGGCCGTGGGAGCCCAGGCCCTCATCGCCACGGTCCAGACCGGCTTCGACGAGAACCACGTCGCGCAGCTCATCGGACTCGCGTTCCTGTCGGTCTTCGCCGTGTTCGTCTGCTTCCTGCGCGACCGGCGCAGGGAGGAGCTGGCCCAGGTGCGGTCGGTCGCCGAGGCTGCGCAGCGGGCCCTGCTGCGCCCCCTTCCCGATCGGCTGGGTGCCTTGCACATCGCGTCCTCGTACCTGGCTGCTGCCAAGGAGGCCCGGATCGGCGGTGACCTGTACGCGGCGGCCCGCATCGGCAGCCGTACGCGTCTGATCATCGGCGATGTCCGGGGGAAGGGGCTGGCCGCGGTCGGGGAGGCGGCCACGCTGCTGGGAGCGTTCCGCGAGGCCGCCCATCAGTACGCCACGCTTCCCGCCCTGGCCGGGGCGCTGGACCGCAGCGTCTGCCGCTATCTCACCGAGTTCCCCGAGCGTGACGAGGAGGCCAAGGAGCACTTCATCACCGCACTCCTGCTGGAGATCCCCGACAGCAGCCCCGTGATACGCATGATCAACTGTGGGCACCCGCCGCCCCTGCTGATCAGGTCCGGCCGCACGACACACCTGATGAGCCCCGACCCGGCGCCCCCACTGGGCATGTGGGAACTGGGGTCCGACGGCCACGGCACGCATACATCCTCGTTCCGGCCGGGTGACACCCTCCTCCTCTACACCGACGGCGTCGTGGAGGCCCGCGACAGCAGCCACACCTTCTACCCGCTGGAACAACGGGTCACCCTCTGGACCAGGAACAGCCCCAGGGCACTGGTCCAGCGCATCGAGCAGGACCTGTGCGCCCACACCGACGGAGCGCTCGCCGACGATGCCGCCCTCCTCGCTATCCAGCGCACACCCCCGCCGCACACCGGGCTCCACCTCAGCGACCTGGTCCACGCCGAACGCGTTTAAGGGTGAACCCGGGAAGAGCCCGGGCAGGTCGACGGCCCAGGGCGTGTTTTGCAAGTCCTGCCCCGCGACGCTTGGCACGTGTGAGAGCGGTGCTCACAAGCCTGGCTCCCTCGCCCCGCAGCCCTCACCGCCGCGCCCTCCACTGCGCTGGCGCCGACCGCGGCCGGGGTGGACCAGCGCGCGGCCGGGCCACGCGGACCAGAAGCGGTCCGGGGGGTACGTGGCGGCCGGCTTCCAGTTCGTACGGTTCTGCTTCGATCGACGACTTCGGCAGCGCCTGCGCCTTGGCCAGGTCGTCGTCGGAGGCGTCGTTGACGTACAGCTCCGCGGCGGTCTCCGGCAGCTTCTCCGCGAACGCGGCGGCTTCCTCGACCTTCTGGTGGAAGGTCATGACGTTGTGCGCGGCGGCGTGCTCCAGTATCAGTCGCCTACGCTCTCCGGTGAGTTGGCAGATCCCGCGATGCGCGGCAGTCGCGCCTGGAAAGCCGCCCCGCCGCCTGGTGCGTCGGTGACCGTGAGGGTGCCTCCGTGGCGGTGTACGACATCGCGGGCGATGGCCAGGCCTAGGCCCGCGCCGCCGTCGTCGCGACTGCGGGCGTCGTCGAGGCGTACGAAGCGTTCGAAGACGCGCTCGCGCTCGGACGCTGGGATGCCAGGCCCGTCATCGGACACGGTGAGGAGGACCTCTCCGTCGTCCGTGCGCAGGTCGACCGTGATAGAGGAGGCCGCGTGGCGCTGGGTGTTGTCGAGCAGGTTGCTCAACACGCGGGCCAGCTGGGTGCGGCTGCCGTGGACTTCGAGTGCCGTGTCGGTGTTGTGCACCGTGGGGGTGATGCGGTCCGTGGCGGGCCGTTGGCTGAGTTCCTCCCTGGCCAGGGCGGCCAAGTCGACGCGCGCACCGGTTGGGCGCACGCCCGCGTCGAGGCGTGCCAGCAGGAGCAGGTCGGTGGCCAGGTGCTGGAGGCGGATCACGTCGTGGAGCAGCTCGTCGGTGTCGAGGAGTTCGGAGTGGGCTGTGGCGACTTCGAGCTGGGTGCGCAGGCTGGCGATGGGGCTGCGTAGTTCGTGGGAGGCGTCGGCGACGAACCGGAGCTGCCGCTGGGCGGACTGCTCCAGAGCGGTCAGGGTTTCGTTGGTGGTGGCGGCGAGCCGGGCGATCTCATCGTGCGAGTCGGGCTCGGGTACGCGGCGGGACAGGTCGCCGCTGGCAGTGATCTCGGCCATCTTGGCACGGATGCCCTCCACCGGGCGCAGGGCGCGGTGGGTGACGAGCCACGCGACGCCCGCGACCACGATCAGCATGAACGGCAGGCCGAGGAGCAGGGCACGGGTGACCTGGTCGACGGTGGCCTGTTCGTCCTCGAGTGACGTGCCGGCGTAGACGGTATAGGTGCGGCCGTCGAAGGTCGTGCCGTGGACGGCGGCGAAGTGGTAGTCGCGCCTCTCGCTGCCCAGCGCCACGGTGACGGTCTTGTGTTCGACGTGCGTGCCGACCTCGCCGCGGGGCGGGCCGCGGTGGTCATCCTTTTTGTCGCTGTCGTGGGAGGCGTCGCGCGCGGGCTTTTCGGCGTGGGCATGGTCGTAGTCGGCGACGGGGCCGCGGCCGCGCAGCTCGTCGCTGGCGGCCAGGACCTTGCCCGTCGAGTCGACGACCTGGACGAGCCTGTCCTCGTCATCGGGCAGGTCGAGTCGGCTGAAGTTGCCGTTCAGGGTCGCCTGGGCGCCCGCCGTGGTACGGGCCCTGACCTCCGACTGGAGCGCGGCGTGGTCCACGAGGCTCCCGCGCAGCACATGAAGCAGCCCCAGACCGGCGGCGAGCAGGGCAAGGGCCACGACCACGGTCGCGCCGAGCGCGGCACGGGCGCGCACGGAGGCGAGCGGCTTACGCATCGGTGCCACCGTCGGCTTCCAGGCGATAGCCCCTCCCACGCAGGGTCGTGATGGACCGTCGCCCGAAGGGGGCGTCGATCTTGCGGCGCAGGGCGCTGATGTAAACCTCGACGATGTTGGGGTCGCCCTCGTAGGCGAAGTCCCACACCTCGGCGAGGATGTCGGATTTGGACATGACCTGGCCCGCGCGCACGGCGAGCTGCTGAAGGACGGCGAACTCCTTCGCCGTCAGCGTGATCTCCTTTCCGGCCCGGTGTGCGCGCTGGGCGTCCGGGTCGACGGTCAGGTCGCCGATCCGCAGCACCGGGGCGCCGGCGCGGGTGCGGCGGCGCAGCAGGGCGCGGATGCGGGCGACCAGGACGAGGTAGGAGAACGGTTTGGTGAGGTAGTCGTCCGCGCCGGTGTCCAGGCCCTCGGCCTCGTCGTACTCGCCGTCCTTCGCAGTCAGCATCAGGATCGGGGTGTCGTGACCGGCCTCGCGCAGGGCACCGCAGAGCCGGTAGCCGTTCATGCCGGGCAGCATGATGTCCAGCATGATCAGGTCGTAGTCGTCCTCGGTCGCCTTGTGTAGGCCCGTGATGCCGTCGTGGGCGAGGTCGACGACGAAGCCCTCGGCGGTCAGCCCGCGGACGAGGGCCGCTGCGAGGCGTTTCTCGTCCTCCACGATCAGCAAGCGCATGCCTCAAAGGGTCTCAGACCAATCTGAAGCGATCTTCAGGATTCTTCAGCCTCGCTTCAGGGTCGCCTGTGCAGGGTGGTTTCCGTCAGTTCGACAGCATCGGCATCCAGGCCATCCGCTGAGTTGGCCGGGATCGAGGAAGGACACACCACCATGAAGACGTCTCTTAAGCGGACGCTGACCGGCCGCCGCCGCACCGTGGCGGCCGTGGTCGCGGCAACCGTCGTCCTCGGCGGCGCGGGCGCGACCACCGCCATGGCGTTCGCTGACGACCACAACCACGACGCGGTCACGGCCCGAGTAGCCGGCGCCAAGCAGGACGACAGCGCTCTCGCGAAGAGCACCGGGGTCGACCTGAAGCAGGCCGTCGACGCGGCCCTGAAGTCCGTCCAGGGCACGGTCACCTCGGTCGACCTGGACAAGGAGCAGGGCAAGGCTGCCTGGGAGGTCGAGATCGTCGACGCTAACGGTGCCGAGCACGAAGTCACCGTCGACGCGCAGACCGGCAAGGTCACCGTCGCCCAGGCCCACAAGGACGACGAGGGCGACGACACCAAGCGCGGCAAGAGTGACGACGGCTCCGAGGAGGCGGCCCTCGCCAAGGCTGCCAAGACGGACGTGAAGGCGGCCGCCGACGCGGCCCTGAAGTCCGTCCAGGGCACGGCCACCTCGGCCGAGCTGGGCAACGACGACGGCAAGGCGACGGTCTGGGAGGTCGAGATCGTCGACGCTAACGGTGCCGAGCACGAAGTCACCGTCGACGCGCAGACCGGCAAGGTCACAGCGACCAAGGCCGACGAGGACC
>NZ_JBLVKW010000088.1:17409-30518 GCF_048270745.1 Streptomyces sp. NPDC056231
GGTCTGGGAGGTCGAGATCGTCGACGCTAACGGTGCCGAGCACGAAGTCACCGTCGACGCGCAGACCGGCAAGGTCACAGCGACCAAGGCCGACGAGGACACCGCCAAGGGCGCCCAGCACTCCGACCGCACAGGCGACAGCGACACCGAAGAGGACTGACACAGCCACGGCAGCCCGCCCTCCACGTGGTGATCAGTGCGCGCTGCCGCTGCGGTCGTCGACCGCGGCGCAGGACTGCGTACACCACTCCGGTGACCCGACGGCTGCCTTCCGTACCACGACGTACGGGACCATGGTGAGCAAGGGCGGCTCCCATGGCTCGGGTACGGCGAACAGCCCCGTTCTGTACGTGTCCTGCGTGTAAGGGGAGGTTGGCGGGCCTGCGGCTCTCTGCGGGCCCGCCACTCGCTGGAGAGAGGACCGATCATGACCTCGGACCACGACAGGGTGTGGCGTCGGTGCGTTCACCTGGGCCGTTTCCTGCTGCCGCTGGTGGACCAGGAGCCGTGGCGTCAGGATCGGCGCCGCGGTCGTCGTCCTGGTGGTGACCGACGGCCGCCGCGCCGGCCGCGTCAGCCGCCTCGTGCGCGCCTACTTCACCTCGGGGAACTGAGGTGACCGCCTTGGGACGCCCCGAGAAGCCCGTCGACCGCACCGTCCCGGCCCGCGCGGAGCTTGCAGCGCTCGTCGAGCCACCCGGGCGCCGTACTACATCCATAAGGCACCCGACCCGAACCTCATCTGGAGCCTGGCGGACTTCAGCCGGGCACTGCGCGCCCAGCACGTGTGGGCCGGCTACCCCACCCCTGGCGAGATGGAGCGGATGGCCGGCCCCGGCGAACTGCCGAGCAGGGGCACCAGCGCCCTTGACCGCAGGTCAGCAGGGCAACCGGGGCCAGGGAGCACGAGCTTCCCAAGCTGAGAGCGCGAGTTCGATTCTCGTCACCCGCTCCAGCAGAACCCCCAGATCGTAGACCTGGGGGTTCTTGTCCAGACCGGTAGGCGGTGCGCGCACCACAACCGCACCATTGGCTCTCCGGTGGCTCCTACTTGTGGTGCGCGTGGTCGCGGTTGTGGTGCTTCGCACGTTCGGTGCGTACGAAGTCGTCGAGCCCGGCGGCGACCTCTCGTTCACGCCGGCCAGGCATCAGCCACCACGAAGGAGACGTCCTGAGCGCCTACGTGGGCGTTCTGCCCGACTCCCTCACCACCCACCGACTCGTGGCGCGGCCCCGGTGCCCCAGGTACAGGCAGGCGTCAGTCGATGCGGGCGCAGAGGTCGTCCGTTGCCCCGTGCACCAGGTTTACGGCCTTGTACCCGACGGAGCTGATGTCCATCGTGTACACCCCATCGACAATGTAAAGGCCGCGTGGCAAGTTGCCCTTTCCCTCACCGATACCGGCCAGCACCGGGCCGTGCACGGCCCAGAACTGAGAGCCGTCGGTTCGGTGCTCGACGATGGCCGAGCCGCTCGCGTCGGCGTCGTAGAAGGCACCGGTCTCGGTGTTCGTGATCCGCACGACCAGATCACCCTTGTACGCGACGCGCCTCACGGTACCGTCGGGATAGGTGTCCAGTACAAGCTTCTTCACCTTGTCGACGACGGGTTCGCCGTGGACGGGGAAGTCGCACCGCAGCCCGGCGCCGACGTCCCACGACGTGGAAGGGGCCGGCTCCCACCCGGTGCCGGTGGCGGCGGGTGCGGCCGATGCGGGCTGTACTCCCATGAGTACGGCGGCAAGCACCAGCGTCGCGAGAACGGTTCGTCGCATGACTCTCCCTGGGCAGAGGGTTGAAAGGAAAGTTTCGCCGAAGAGGCGTACGCCAGTGTTTCGCCGGTCTCTGACCAAACCCTCACCACCACCGGCACGGACTGCGGACACTCGGCCCCACTAGGCTGTCGAGCGCCATGGAGTTCCAGTTGCTCGGTCCGTTCGCCGCCCGCCACGAGGGACGACAGGTGCTGGCAGGCAGCCGTCGCCAGGAGCGGTGCCTGCTGTCGGTCCTGCTGCTGCACGCGGGTCGCGCCGTGACGACCGAGCGCCTCATCGACCTGCTGTGGAACGGCGACGCGCCTGCCTCTGCCCGCGGCACCATCCACACCTACGTAGGTCGGTTGCGTGCCGCTCTCAAGCCGTACGGAGTGCCGGTCGAAACCCGGCATGACGGCTACGCCGTCGAGCAGGGCCCTCATACGATCGACGCGCAGGAGTTCACCCTCCTCGTCCGGCAGGCGGCCGATGCCGGTGACCCCGCGGAGCAAGTCCGCCTCTACGACTGGGCCCTCGGGCTGTGGCGGGGCCCGCTGCTCGCCGACGTGGCCGACGACCGGCTGCGCACCCGCCTCGGCGGTCCTCTCGACGAGCTTCGCCTCTCCGCCGTGGAGCGGCGAGCGGAGGTGCAGCTCACCATGGGTCTTCACGACCGCGTCGTGGCGGTTCTGACACCGCTGGTCGAGGAGTATCCAGGGCGGGAACGGCTGGTCGCCGCCCAGATGACCGCTCTCTACCGCGGCGGCCGCCAGGCCGATGCCCTCGGGCTGTACCGCAGCACGCGTAAGGCGCTGGTCACCGAGTTCGGCATCGAACCGGGTGCGGAACTGCAGACGCTGCACGATCGCATGTTGCGCGGCGACCACCGGCTCGACCGGCCTCCCGGACCCGTATACGCCGTGCGGGTCGGCGACCAATGGCTGCCATGGAGCACGAGCGGGCATCCCGCACTGGAGTTCTGCAACACCTACGCAGGCTGGGGCGGGGACCGGCTACCGGGATCGGAGTGGCTGCGAAGCTACGCCACGCTCGCTGTATGGGCCGGCCATATGGACCTGATCGAGGACCAGTTGGTCACCCGGCTGCGTGAACAGGCGCTGCGGCACCCCGACGAGGCTGCCGCAGCGCTCGCCGAGGCTCGGCAATTCCGTACGAAGCTGTATGCCTGCCTGGCCGATCCGGGGGACGCCCGTGCCTTCAAGGCGGTGGCCGGCACCGTGGAGGACGCTGCCAGGCACTCGGTCTTCACCCGTGGCGAGGACGGTCTCGGACGCTGGCAGCCCTCCTCCTCCGCCCGTTTGCGGCTGCCCGTCTGCGCGGTGGCCCGCAGTTCGGGCGAACTGCTCGCGGACCCACGGCGCTTCATGGTTCGCAGCTGCCCCAGTGATGACTGCGGCTGGCTGTTCCTCGACGCAAGCGGGCGCCGCAGATGGTGCAGCTTGGCGACCTGCGGTGCCAAACGAATGGCCAGCGGCCGCTGACGCAGGCACCGACCCCCTCACACCACACCTCCGCTCGCGCGGAGAGGACTGTCGGAGCTCATCGGCGGGGCAGCCGGCTTCCTGACCCGCCACAGCCCCCACGCCGCCCTTTCTCTCGCGGGCGGACCGCCCGTTTAGGCCGATGAAGACTCGTGTTTGCGCTGGTCGTGTGTCACGAACGCTGAAGGAGGCGTCGATGTAGGAGCTTCCGGAAGCGGTGCTGTGCAGGAGATGGAGGTAGGTCCTCCGGGGTCGCCCTGCAGGGGGAGGCTCCAAACCACCGCAGGCTGCGTCGGTTAAGTGCCGTTCGTGGTGAGCGCTGCGGGAAAAGGCGCGGCGATGATCGCGTCAGGTGTGGGTCAGGAAGGCGAGCGAGAGCGAACCGCTGATGACGTGTCGTAACAAACTTCAATGGCGTCGAAACCAGGGGGAGACCAGGGCTCTGGGACAAGTCCGGGGGGAGCCTGCTGACTGCCCGGATGGCGTCCGGCATGTAGGCGGCGCGAGCCTGACCTCGGCTCTTGCACGGAACGTGAGAACCTGTCGCCCCGATACTGCTGCTGGCCTGCGAGGCCGGCGGCGAGAGGGAGAACCCCAAGCGGCCAACACCGCAAGGGGCCGAGTACCGATGCGGGGCACGGGGGCAGACCGTCTCGTAGTAGTGAGGAAGCCCGGTAATGCGGGTGGAGCGAAGGGGACGGTTCATCCAGGTCTGCTTGGCGGTCAACCGGAGTTCCCGGGAGGAGCCGGATGAGCGGACCAAAGCCGTTCGAGATCTCGAAGCATGTGGTCTGGGAGGCGTATCTCAGGGTCAAGGCTAATGGGGGAGCGGCCGGGGTCGACGGCGAGTCGATCGAGCAGTTCGAGGCTGATCTGCGGGGCAACCTCTACAAGCTGTGGAATCGGATGTCGTCGGGCAGCTACTTCCCGCCACCGGTGCGGATGGTGGAGATCCCCAAGCCCGGGGGAGCAGGCAAGGTCAGGGTTCTCGGTGTGCCGACAGTCGCGGACAGAATCGCGCAGACGGCGGCGGCCATGGTCCTGGAACCGGAGGTGGAACCGCTGTTCCACCCTGATTCCTATGGATACCGGCCCCGCCGAAGCGCGCTGGACGCGGTCGAGGTCTGCCGGGAACGGTGCTGGAGGACCGACTGGACGGTCGACGTCGACATCCAGGGGTTCTTCGACAATCTCGACCATGACCTGGTCCTCAAGGCGGTGGCCCATCACACCGATCAGCGGTGGATTCTGCTGTATGTGGAGCGATGGCTGAAGGCTCCGCTGCAGCACAGAAGTGGCGAACTGGTCGCGAGGGATCGCGGGAGTCCCCAGGGCTCGGCGATCTCGCCCCTGTTGGCGAACCTGTTCATGCAATATGCTTTCGACGTCTGGATGGACCGGGTCTTCCCGGGCGTCCGGTTCGAGCGTTACTGCGACGACATGGTGGTTCACTGCCGCACCGAGGCCGAGGCGCACCAGGTGCGTCAGGCGATCGGCCAGCGGCTGGCCGAGTGCGGGGGCTTGCGGCTGCATCCCGACAAGACCCGCATCGTGTACTGCAAGGACGGCAAGAGGCGTGGTTCGTACGAGCACGTCTCGCTCACCTTCCTCGGATACACATTCCGCTCGCGGAAAGTCCGATCGAAGACGGGGAACTACTTCTTCGGCTTCAACCCGGCGATCAGCGACGAGGCGGCCAAGCGTATCCGGGCGCAGATCCGCCGATGGCGGCTGCACCAGCGCAGTGGATCGTCCCTGGCAGACCTCGCACGGGAGATCAATCCCATCGTGCGGGGATGGATCAACTACTACGGCCGGTTCTATCCGTCCGCGTTGGTCCCGAGTCTGAAGGGCATCGATCAGTACCTGATGCGATGGGCCATGCAGAAATACAAACGGCTCCGGCGTCGCCGGAGCCGGGCGTGGCAGGGCTTGGAGAAGACCGCCAAGCTCTACCCGGGGCTCTTCGCCCACTGGAAAATCCTCCGACCTCGAACGACCGGATGGTGGGAGCCGTGTTAATCGAGAGGTTCACGCACGGTTCTGAGAGAGCCGGGACGTGAGATCCCTCCCGGCTACTCGCTAGGACTGCCATGGCGGTGCCGAGCCCTTGCGCAGACAGCTGGCCGGACAGGGCCAGGAGGTGGTCCGCGGGAGAGGCGGCAACGGGCCACAGAGCGAAGTCGGTGGCCTCGTAGGTCTCCAGGACGGCATCCATGATCAGCACGTCCCCAGTGTCGCTCGTCAGATGGTGTGGACGCCTCGCCATTTCTGGGGGCCCGCGTTCTCACGTCTCCCGGGCCGACTCCCTCCGATGACGGTTCGTAGGATGCCGACCGTGGCGCGATTTGATGAAGTCAAGGCAGCGTTGTGGAGCGGTGGGACCTACGGTGTCCAGCCGCCACTGACGGACGAGGTCGTCGCGGAAGCCGAGCAGACGCTGGGCGTCGCGCTTCCGTTGTCGCTGCTCGATCTTCTGCGAGTCGAGAACGGTGGCGAGGTGTCCTCTGACTGGAACGCCTTCCCGACCGACCAGCCGACTTCGTGGAGCGCGGACCATGTGCCCTTCGGTGAATTGATGGGAATCGGTCACCGAGAGCGCATGGTCTCTCTCCTGGACACCCCATACCTGGTCGAGGAATGGGACCTGCCCTCACCGGTCGTGCTGATCTCCGGCGACGGGCACTATTGGATCGCGCTCGACTACCGGGAGTGTGGAAGACAGGGGCAGCCCTCGGTCACCTGGCTCGATACTGACCTTGATATGGAGCTGCGACTTGCTGCGGACTTCCGTTCATTCGTCGAAGGCCTGACTTCCGAAGCGTCCTTCGGCAGTGAGGTCGACGGAGCTTGAAGGGCGAAGCCCGATGTTCACCCCTCGGGCCGTACGCGTACGAAACGGGCGGTCTCGTGGCGCTCGGCTGCCTGGCGCAGTTCAACGAGGAGTGGCTCGGTGAGCATTCGCACGGGGCCGTGGTCCGGGTGGTCTGTCAGCTCGCCCAAGAGGACGGTGCACTACTCGGTGTTTTCGGCCCGGTTGAGCGACCGCAGGCACTTCTTGTCCAGCTTCCCGATGATCGAACGCTGTCCGTCGCGTCGCCCGCCAGGGCCGGGCCTCCACATAACCGTCCTCGACCAGGAAGTCGTAAAGTCCGCCGATCGCTGCCGAATCCCGGTCCCAGGTCGCTTCTCCGACCGTCTCGTCAGCTTCTCCTCGCCGCCAAAGCCGGAACTCCCGGATGTCCGACTCGGTGGCCGACCGCAGGTCCAGGCCCCGGGCGCGAAGGAAGTTCAGCAGCATCACGACGGTGTACGCGTACGAGCGCATGGACTTCGGGTCCAAGCCGTTCAGAGCGATCTTGCGGAACCACGTCGAGACCGGCTCGACCGGCCGCATCGCCTCATCGAGCAGGATCGGTGTACCCGCAGGGATGCGGCGCCGCTCGAAGAGGCTGGTCAGCTCGGCGTGGCCGAGGCCTGCGATCTCGCCGACCTTCCAGACCTTCCGTTTGTTGGCGAAGAAGAGCTGCACCGATTCCCCCGAGGAGTGATGCCACCGTTCCGAAGAACCCGACAGTCACCCCAACGGACGATCACTTAAGCAGCTACGGGCGACTCCCGAGACTCACCCGAATGAGACATCTCAAGGTGTCTGGAGAACCGTCGAACTTCGGCTCGTACCACCAGCCAGGACCGTCCGGGAGGGTCGGGACCGCCTGGGCCAGCGCCACCTTGGCTCTGTTCGCGAGAACGGACGGCAGCTGTGCACCGGTTTGGGAGGCAGCCAACGCCTGCCTGCGAATCGAAATGTTCACGGGTTCTGACAGCACTGGTGTAAAGGTGGTTGCCTTCGGGGGTGCTGAATCATGGCGGTCGGCAGCTGTCTAAGGTCACGTGCATGTCGAGGACCACACCGCCGCGCCCGCTCGATGTCGAGGCGCTCTTCCCGGAGCTGGTGACCTGCCGAGGCACCACCACCCGGCTCCATCCACGCCCAGGCCGACCGGACGTGGCGGACAGTTCCGTGGGAGGTCCGCTGCTGTGGCCGACGACCGAACCCTGGCCGGTGTGCACCGAGCCGCACAGCCACGCGCGTGGCCTACGCCCGGCGGACATCCACCTGCAGCGGCAGATCCTGGCTTCCGCATGGCTCCGCGAACCGAACCCGGGCCCCACGGACGAAGAACGGCAGCTGCTGCAAGAACTAGGTCAAGAACACCGCACCAAAGAGGCTGCTGCGAACGATCCACTGCCGCTGATCGGCCTGGCTCAGCTGTACCGCAGGGACATCCCCGACCTGCCGGCCGGACCGGACGACTGCGATCTGCTGCAGGTGTTCTGGTGCCCCTTCGACGCGCACGGCCCGACCGGCTACGGCATGCTGCTCGATCTGCGCTGGCGCCGGTCGTGGGAGGTCGCCGAGGTGGTGACTGCGCCGCCGCAGCCGCAGGTCGTCGGCTTCGAGGGGTACGTGCCCGAGCCGTGCGTGCTGCACCCGGAGCAAGTGGCCACCTACCCGTTCGCCGGTCTTCTCCCGGAGGACCTGTGCGCCGGGATCGACGCTTGGGAAGAAGTGCTGGAGGAGGAGGCCGAGCGGTCGGCGGACGAAGACGCCGCTGCGCCGGTGGGCTATCAGTACGACCTATCCATCCCACCAGGCTGGCGTGCCGGCGGTTTCGCCTCCTGGCACGTCACCGACCCGTACCCCATGGACTGCCTGACCTGCTCGACACCGATGCACCTGCTGCTGACCATCGACAGCTCGGAATGGGACGGAGGCAGCGGCAGCTGGAAGCCGCTGGAAGAACAGGACTTGCCGACACACCTGTACGCCCGTCCGACCGAGGTCACTGTTGGCCGCTGGGGCGAACTCAACATCTTCGCCTGCCCCGAAGAACCCAGCCACCCGCACCGCTGGAGCATCCAGTAAGCCGCTCGGCCGGTCGCGCCGCCCCGCAGGTAGGTGAAGAAGACCAGGAAGGCGCAGACGGCGACGAGGGCGGCGATCTCGACGACGACACTCTCGGTGGCCAGGGTGTGCCGCAGCGTTCCGGCGGCGACGAGTGCGAGTACCGCCAGCGCGCCGACGAGCGCGGTGAGCCAGGGACCGAAGGCGACGGCGGTGACCGCCACGGCGACCACCAGCAGGTGCGCGAGATGGATGTCCGGTGGCAGGAACGCGTCGGCCACGGGGATCGCGAAGGTCAGCAGGAGAGGGCCTGCCAGCCACAGCCAGTGCGGCGCCGCGCCGAGCGGGGACCGCAGGGTCTCGGCCACGGAGATGGTGATGCTCGCAGGGCTCACATGGTGCTCCAGAACTGGTCGTCCTGCCCCAACCAACACGTGGCCGTCCGTCCGCAATTCCCCTGCACTGCTCGGCAGGCCGGGTGGGCGCCCGCACGTGGGGCCCCCGGCCCCTCCCAGGAGGCCGTCAGCTCCCTCGTCGGCCACGGCCGGGCCAGGGGGCGTCCGACACGCCCCCGGCCCCTCCTCCCGTCACCACGGGCCCTTCGAGCGGTTACGGACGTTGGCCGATCCGGTCGACGACGCCCACCTCCTGACTGCTGCGCATCTCGAAGTACCTGTCGACCTGCCGCCACTCGCCGTCGACGCGCTTCGCATTGCTGCCCTTGAGACGAATGCCCAGGTAGTCGTAGGTCTCACGGTCGAAGACGAAGGTGAAGGTCAGGTGGGGGTACGACACCCCGACCCCGTGCCGGCCCAGAGCGTCGACCTCGTCCTCGTCCACCTTGATGCGTGGCAGTTTCGCCAGGGCCTCGAAAGCGGTGGCCTGCAGGCCGGGCGGCATGACCCGCGGCCCCTGCATGAGCAGACATGCCTTCGTGAACACCATCCTGTCGGGGTCGGGTGCGAGCCCGCCGGCCTTGCCCCCCTTCGCCCCGGACGGCTCGACGACCTCGACGCGCCCGTGGCCGAGCCACTTGAGGAGCTCGTCGGGGTCGGTCGGCCACTTCTGCAGCTTTGCGTATTCATTGGGCGGCCACTGCACCTCGTGCTCGCCCAGCGGGGGATCGTTGTGGATCTTGCCGTGCTCCTGCCGGCGCGAGGGCCTGGAGCCGTCCACCGACAGCCAGCTCTCGTCCGTCCACGTCCTGGTCTTCCCGCCCTTCACGGGGGTTCGCGTGATGTAGGTCTTGGTGTAGAAGTACTGGTCGTTGCGCGGGATCGGCAGGCTGGCGCCGGTGGACCGCGTCCTGTCCGCGGCCTTGTGCAGCACCTGCGCCGCGCTGAGGGTGGTCATCCTCGGGGAACGGGGGTCCCCGCCGTCTACTGAGGCCACCAGTACGGTTCCCGCCGCTGCCGCGGCGACCGTCGCGGCCACCGCGACACGGAACACCGTCCGCCTGGGCAGAGCGAGAGCGACTCCCCTGCGGCTCTCCCGGCCGATGGCGGTCATCAGCCGGGTGCGGGCGGCGGCACGGGCCTTGGCGGTCAGGGGGGGCGTGTCCGCCTCCAACTCCTTCACGGAGGTGAGGTCATCCATGATCGGGCTCCTCCTGGAACTCTTGCAGGGCTGTGGGATCGGACCCGCCCAATGCGTCGCGCAGTCTCCTTCGAGCCCGGTGCAGCCGTGAGCGGACGGTGCCCACCGGCACCCCCAGGGCCTCCGCGGCCTCCGCGTAGTCGAGATCACCCCAGGCGATCACCAGCAGCACGTCCCGGTAGCGGGGCGGCAGCTTGGCGATGCAGCCCGCCAGCGCACCTCGGGCGCTCTCGGCGGTGACCCGGTCGGCCACCCGCTCGGCCATCGGCTCGGCGCCTCCCTCGTCCGGGACGCCGGCGGCGACCCGCGCCAGCGCCCGGAGATGGCGCGCCTCGGCCCTCCGGTGCTCACCGACGAGATTGGTGACGATCCCGTACAGCCACGGGCGCGCCTGAGCCCTCGACAGGTCGTAGCGGCGCCGTCGCTGGAAGGCGATCACGAAGGTCTCCGCCATCAGATCGTCCGCCACGTCGGCACCCAGCCGCCGGGCCGCGTACCGGTGGATGTCGTCGGCGTAGCGGTCGAACAGCACGGCGAAGGCATCGGGCTCGTCCCAGGACCGTTCGATCACCGAGGCGTCGGAGTCCGACCGCTCGTTCGTGCCCTCGGCACGGTGGACTCCGACGCTCGGTGAAACGGTCATCGGTCGCCTCTTAGGCTCATGTTTTTCCCTCGAAGACGCGGGCATGGTCACCCGCTGTTCGCCGATGGCCCGATTCGAGTTCCCGTTCCTGTGCGCGCAGGGCCCACTCGTGTGCCGGCACCCGACGCGGCGGCGCATTGGTCCCCTCCGTCACCCGGCGTTCGCAGTTGCCGGAGGCAGGAGATGCCCGTGCACGGCCGCCCAGGCGCGGGAAGCCGTGAGGCCTTCCTCGAACGCGATGTCCTGGTGGGACCAGACCATGCCCAGCCCGGCCAACTGCTCCACCCGTCCCGGGTCCAGACGCCCGGCTTTGTGGGTTTTGCGCTGGTCGGCGAGCCATGTCCCGAGCGGGAACCCGGCCGGCACCCAGGTATCGGGGGTGACGTAGCCGTACGGCACCCGCAGCTGCCCTGCCCCGGTCTCCTTCACGTACCGCACGCATGCCTGGATACCGCGGCGCCAGAACGTGTTCTCCGGCTCGATGACCCGCAGCTTCACGAACTGGGCCAGCAACGCGGGATCCCGGGGTGTGTTGAACCTCAGCAGCTCCCGCGCGGGCGCACTCGCTCCCCGCTCACCCACGGCTTCGCCTTCCGCGCTCTCC
The DNA here is from genome assembly GCF_048270745.1 of Streptomyces sp. NPDC056231. Classification (NCBI taxonomy): domain Bacteria; kingdom Bacillati; phylum Actinomycetota; class Actinomycetes; order Kitasatosporales; family Streptomycetaceae; genus Streptomyces; species Streptomyces sp. NPDC056231. The sequence goes on from NZ_JBLVKW010000088.1 coordinate 28,417, forward strand.
TCGACCACCCAACTGCCGCTTCGGATACGGGGATCCGCGAGGTGTTCGATCGTTTCGGTGTCGTGTGCCCGCATCGATATTATCTAGGGGTGGTTCGGGTGTGAGGGATGTTTGTTTGGGTTGTCACCTGCGGGAATGATTGCGAGGCAATCTCGGGGTGAGGGTGGGGGAGTGGTGGTTACGTTCGGCACGTGCGTCTTCGAGGCCGAGGGCGCGGAGGTGCTGCTCAGCGCACCCCGGGTGCCGCGGATGAATGCCCACTGCGAGCGAGTCATCGGCACGATCCGCCGAGAGGCGCTCGACCAGGTTCTGATCATGAACGAAGCCCACGCCCGACGCGTCCTCGCCGAGTACCAGGAGCACTACAACTCCCATCGGCCACACAGATCACGAGACCAACAACCACCCGAAGCCCCGGAACAGCTGCCGGTCTTGCCTGTGGGTGCGCCATGCAGGCTCCTGCGTACCCGCATTCTCGGCGGAGTCATCAACCAGTACCAGTACGTGGCTTGAGCTGCAGCGATGACTTTTCGAGCCCCACACCCTCACCGCCAGCTCCGAAGCCATGATCCACGTCGTCTCGATGGACAACCTTGCCAAGCGCATAACGGACGAGACCACACCAACCTGGCGAGGAACCTACTAGAACTTAAAGGGCAATTCGGCTAGATCAAACGCCCTCTGAGGTCCCGGCTGCCACGAGAACAACGGGCAGGGCTTATGGACTTTATGTCCCCAGCCTTGCCTGGCCTCGCCCGAACCGGGAGGCACCGCTCAAGTACAGGGGATCGCTGGGCAGTGTGTCGCTCATCGCGATGTTGTCGGTCCGGCCGGGGCCGCCGTTGGCCGTCGGGAGAGACGTCTCGCGCCCTGCTCACAGACCGGGTGCCTGGAAGCCGTTCAGGTACCAGAGGGTGGCGGCGTACCAGATCAGGGCGATCGCGGTGACGAGGGTGCCTCCAGCCAGAGGGAGTGCCCAGCTGGGCCAGTGGCGATGGCGGACCACGATGACCTTGGCGACGAAGGCCCCGTAGAGGAAGCAGCCGGTGAGCGAGTGCACCGCCACGCGGGTGTCGGTCAGCTGGACGCCGTAGGTGGTGATGCAGTGCTGAGCGATGGGGAGGGAGAGGAGAAAGGCGGTCAGACCGATGAGGCGGTGCGTCGTGTTGACCCGGTGCGGTGCGGTTCCCAGTGCGGGCAGGCGGCCGTACATCCAGAGAGCGAGTAGTAGCTGAATCAGCGCCAGGCCCAGTAGTGCGGAGCCGAGTTGGGCTTTGAGCAGTCTGGCGTCGTCGCCGCGCTGTCCGAAGATGCTGTTCTCGTAGGCGGGGGTGTGTACCCGGCCGTACCAGTAGAGGCCGACCATGACCGCCACGGGCAGGAGCATCCACAGGATGCCGTAGCGCCGTCGGTGGTTGGCAGGGTGAGCGAGGCCGTCCACGTGATCAGCCGCCCCCGCTCTCGGTCTTGCCGCCCTGGAACTGGACTGCACACCACGTGGTACCGAGCGCGGCGCTGGGAGTGCCGGTGGTGCGGGCCGACGGCCCGGAGACAAAGCGAGGATCGGTGCGGGCGGATGCGACCGCCGCCGGTCCGGGCTGCGGGCTCACGGCGATCGTCGTCCTTCTGCCGCCGGAGCAACCGATGTGCATCGTGGCACGCATGGCGTCAGCGGCAACCGAGCCGGTCGCGAGGCGAGGGTTTCTCAACAGGTTCTCCAGGCGTTGCGGGCCGATCTCGCCAGTACGTCCGAAGAGACCCGTCCGGGTCCAGTCGGCGCGCCAGCAGGTACGCGGAGTCCTTCGACGACTTCCTGCAGCGCCTCGAACGCTGCCTCCGTGAGGCGGGCCCCGCCGGTCCCACCTGCTGACTACTTCCACTGTGCTGCTGCCGCCGCCCGGCCGACGACCTGCCGATCGTGCTGTCGGCCGCAGTGATCACATCAGCATGCGACCAAATGCTCGCTCTGATGACCTGGAGTTCTGTCCAGCAGCAGTTCCTCGGGCTCTGTCAGGTTGCCGAAGGGGCGTGGGAGGCTCTTGATGGTGGTCGTTGCGGGAGGGGCCGTCGTGGAGTCCGAGGTGTCGCCGTCGTACAAGGGG
>NZ_JBLVKW010000089.1:0-29490 GCF_048270745.1 Streptomyces sp. NPDC056231
GCGGACCGTGTCCATCTCCTCAGGTGTCACACCTGAAAGAACATCACAACCTATCCGCAGATGATCAATCGGGGTACCTAACAAAGCCCTACTAGGAGCGTGGGTCAGTAAACAACTCCTGGAATGCCGCGCCGCGTGGTGAAGTGCGGCTGCCGAGCGCTGCTCTTGAAAAGGCGTGGCTGCCAGGCAGTCGTGATGCGAAAATCAGTCCGCAACTTGACCCACATCCGCGTCCCGGAGGTCCGCATGGACGTCACCTCGCTGCTGCCGTTGACCACGGCCCGGTTGTCGCTGCGTCTGTTCACTCCTGGTGACGCCGACGACCTGTACGCCTACCAGAGCCTGCCGAGCGTGGCGCGCTACTTGTACCGGCCGGCGCACACGCGTGAGCGCAGCGAGCAGGTTGCCGCCGAGCGCGCGGCGCAGACGGCCTGGCGCACTGACGGGGACAAGCTGGCGCTCGCTGTCTGCCGACGCGATGAGCCCGGCGTCCTTGGCGAGGTGAGCCTCGGTCTGGCCGATGCCCGCGCCGCCCAGGCCGAGATCGGCTGGACTCTCGACCCAGGTCACCAGGGGCACGGCTACGCGACCGAGGCGGCCGCGGCGCTGGCCGGGTTTGCCTTCGACACGCTGGGCGTGCACCGGCTCTACGCACGGCTGGATGTGGAGAACACCGGGTCTGTGCGGGTCTGTGAGCGCCTCGGGATGCGCCGGGAGGCGCACCTGGTCGAGAACGACCTCGACGGGGATCGCTGGGGCAGCGAGTACATCTACGCGGCGCTGTCCGCGGATCTTGGCAGTCGATCAGGCGATTGAGCCCGACGCCGCCTCCTGTTCGTGATCTTCCATCCCTGATCTTGCGTGGGTATCCCCGGCTTCAGCCGGGGAGGGAAACGCATCCTTGGTCCGGAGGCGCGAAGCGCCAAAGTTCGCTGCGCGTGGGGGATGGTCAGGCAGGTCGTTTCTGTTCTTCGATGTACTGGCGGATCACGGTCAGCGGTGCTCCGCCGCAGGATCCCGTGAAGTAGGAGCGGGACCAGAAGACCGGTCCCATGCCGATCCGGTTGATTCGCCCGGTGTACTCCGCTCGCAGGTACCTGGAGCTGACGCCTTTGAGTGAGTTGATCGGCTTCGACAGGGCGACCTTCGGCGGGTAGTGCACCAGCAGGTGGACGTGGTCGGCTTCGCCGTTGAACTCCCGCAGCTGCGCCTCGAACGTGCCGCAGACCTCCCGCATGATCTCTTCGCCCGTGGTTCGCACGTCCCTATTGGTTCGCATGTCTGCCGGCCACGACGAAGGGCCCGCGGCCGGTGGTGGCTGCGGGCCCTTCGAGTTGGTGGGGTCAGGGGGCGGTGAGGTACTCGGCTGCGGCTGTCACGAATCGGTCGTGCGCGGTACGGGCAGACTTGCGGGCTGCGTCCAGGGCTTCGGAGCTCTGCCGGTGCTCGCGCATCGAGTAGGTGGCAGACACCATGTCCTTCGCGGCGGCGCTGACGGCGGGTTCGGGCAGGAGCACCTGCACGGCAACGAGTGGGCGAGTGATCGCGGACCGGGTGACGTAGGAGGCGGCGCGGAGTTCCTCGATGCGGTCGGCGGGTTCGTTGTTCAGCGTCGCGGTCTCGCGCATCCACATGGCGCGTCGGTGGTCGGAGGCTGCCGCGGCGAGCTCCGTGACGGCGTTCAGCCGGTCGCGCCGTAACTGCTCGGTGGTCGCTGCCCTTTCGGCGCGGTGGGCGGTCCTCTGCTGGAACACTCCCGCGACGACTGCACCGAGCAGTGTGCCGAGTACGGCGATGACGGTGGCGAGCATGGCTCCCCCTGCGGTGTGGTGGTCGGTTGGGTGGTCAGGCGGTGCGCATGGCCTTGGTGAGTTCATCGGCCATGCGGTACGAGGGCGAGCGGTGCAGCGCCCCGGCGTGGCGGTCGTACCGGCGGGTGGTGCGGGGGTCGGCGTGCTCCATGGCGTCCTGTACGTCGGCGAGCGGGACGCCATGGTCGAGCAGCGCGGTGGCGTAGCTGTGGCGCAGCGAGTGCGGGAGATCGCGTTCGCCGACTCGATGCCGGCGGTGGTGGGACGCGGCGCAGCAGCCGGTAGGCGGCCGGCTCATCCATGGGCCGCCCGGTGCGGGTGGGGAACAGCATCGTGAGGATCGGTCAGCCAGCCCGTCAGACATTCAATCCCCGCCATCCCTCTGAACCGGGAACAATAACCGGCGCCACACGCGGCGGTCCCCCCGGGGCGTCGCGCTGGACCGGCCGTGTGACCCGGCCCCGTCTTCCATGTGGTTCGGCATCGACCGGTCTGCCGGCCGGCTTCTCGGCGCGCCAGGCAGGAGGAGCCCGTGTGAGCAGGTCTGTCTTCCCCCTGAGCGAGGGGTGGGGACATTCAAAGGTCCCCATCAGGGACGCCTTGCGGGCGTGAAAGGGTGCGGCTGGTGTTCCGGCCGGCCCTGGTTATTCCTCCGGGCGAATCCAGGTCCGGGCGAGTTCCGCGACCCAGGTGGCCGCCGCGTCGGGAGCGGGCGGGGGTGCGCCGACGACGACGAGTTCGGTGACGCCCGCCGCACCGAGTGCGGGAAGCTGCTCCGGGATGCCGTCGCTCAGCGCGACGGCGACCGTGAGCTCGTCAAGAGTGCGACCGTGGCGGGCGCACTCATCGGCGAGAACGGCGATGCGCGCCGGGACGTCGGCCGCCGGGACGTTGAAGCCGTACCAGCCGTCGGCGAGCGTGGCCGCGCGGCGCAAGGCGGCGTCGCTGTTGCCGCCGACCACGACCGGGAGCCGGCCGCCGCGCAGCGGCTTCGGGTTGACGCGGATCGCGTCGAAGCGGGTGAACTCCCCTGCGAAGGAGGCCGGGTCCTCGGCCCAGAGGGCGCGCATCGCGGCGAGGTACTCTTCGGTGCGCCGCCCGCGCTCGGCGAAGGGGACCGCGAGCGCTGTGAATTCCTCGGCCGACCAGCCGACCCCGACCCCGAGGCTGAACCGCCCGGCGGAGAGCACGTCGAGTGTGGCGGCCTGTTTGGCGACCAGGACCGGGTTGTGCTCAGGCAGCAGGAGTACGCCGGAGGCGAGCTCGATCCGGCTGGTGACCGCCGCCGCGAAGGTCAGGGCAAGCAGCGGGTCCAGCCAGTCCGCGTCCGCGGGCACGGCGATCCGGCCGTCCGCGGAGTAGGGGTAGCGCGAGGCGGGCGCGTCCACGAGCACCACGTGCTCGCCGCACCAGAGCCTCGCGAAGCCGTGCGTCTCCGCGGCTGTGGCTACCGCACGGATCACCTCGGGACGGGCACCGTCACCGATACCGAGCGCGTGCAACCCCACTCGCATTCTCCACCTCCGGGCGTCACCTTAAGTTCGAAGCGCGGACGCGCCCGGGTGACGTGGCCCACCGCGCGCGCAGGCGCAGGCGCAGCGGGAGCCCGACCTGACGATGTGGGAGGCGGAGAAGCAGGCCCGTAAGAAGGAGGGCCGCCAAGCCCGAGCCCAGCTGACGGCCGGGCAGGAACCGTCAGCTATGCCTGCGCCTCTACTGCACCCTCCGCAGGAACGGCGACGTCTCCCCGTCGCTGTCGAGATCGACCGCGAGGATGCCAGTACCGCCGTGGACAAGCTCCGCGACGAGGCCCTTTGCGGACCTGCGCTGCGGATCCGCTGGCACGGAGCGCTGCGCGCCGAGCTCCCGGGACTTCTTGTCGGCGAAGATCCGGATGCACCCTGCTTCGGTGAGTGCGTGGATCTGCCGGTCGAGCAACGGTCCCTTGGTGGACACGCGTGCGTATCCCACGAGGCCGCCGGTCCGTACGGCCGGAACGGGGGCGAGGAGATCGGCGGTGTCGTCGTCCTGGGGTAGCTGCACCTGCCAGATCGTACAGAAAACGGTGCCGCTCAAGCTCTTGAGCACAGCGACTTTCTGACACCGTTTTATGGGCATGATCCGGCGTCAATCTGGTCATACACTGCCGCTTACCGATCTTGCTCATCAATCGGTCCGGGCCAGCACCGCCATCCGGTTCGGCGGGATCTGCGACAACTTCAGCCGACCGAGCCGGTACGCGCCGATCTCGTCCACCCGCTCCAGCTCCGAGAACCGGGAGCCCTCCGGCGTCTTCAGCGTCGCCACCAGGTCCCCGGCCTCAGTACTGGTGGGCTCGCGTATTCAACTGTCACGAGTTCTCCGGATTGCCGCCTCCGCTGGCTGCAGAGAGTGACGATTCTTGGGCGGCGAATGCACCGTCGATGGTTGAGCATGCGAGCTCACCAGTGTCAGGCCCCTCATCGTGGCCTCGTCGTCCTGGCACCCAGCCTGCTTCCCGGGGGTGACCAGGCGCAACGTGAGGTCCGATATCCGCCAGACTCGGCTGCCGCCGTACTGCAGTCTGACGGAGGTGGTCGTGCTCCGGGCCCGGCCGACCCCACTGGTACCACCTCTCCAAGAAAGGTCTCTCCATGTCTTCCCGTCTGGACTCCAAGGTCTTCGTCGTCACCGGCGGCTCCTCCGGCATCGGCCTCGCCGTCGCGCGGCGACTCGCGTCGGAAGGCGCCGTCGTCGTCATCGGCGGCCGTCGCAAGGACATCGGTGAAGGAGCTGCCGAGAGCATCCGGGCCACGGGTGGCAGGGCCCTCTTCGTTCCCGCCGATGTCTCCGTCGAGGCCGACGCCGCTGCGCTGGTCACGGCGGCGCTCTCCGAATTCGGCAGCCTGGACGGGGCGTTCAACAACGCCGGCTCTATCAACGCCTCCGGCCCGGTGTCCAGTATCGACGGCGCCGACTGGAACGCCGAGATCGCACAGAACGTCACCAGCGTCTTCAACTGCCTCAAGCACCAGATACCGGAGGTACTCAAGACCCGCGGGGCGATCGTCAACAATGCCTCCAACATGGGGGTCGTCGCGCTGCCCGGCGTCGCCCCATACGTCGCCGCCAAGCACGCGGTCGTGGGCCTGACCCGGGCCACCGCGCTCGAAGTGGCCGAACAGGGCGTGCGTGTCAACGCCATCACCACCGGCGGCGTCGACACGCCGCTGGCCCGCACCTCGATGCTGACCAGCGACGAGGCCGTCGCGCAGATCTCGGCAATGCACCCGGTGAACCGCATCGCCCGGCCCGAGGAGATCGCCCCGTTCGTGGCGTTCCTGCTGAGCGACGACGCCTCGTTCATCACCGGCGCAGCCCTCGCGATCGACGGTGGATTCACAACCCGCTGACCGCCTACTGGTGGGCTCTCGTGATCAAATTTCACCAGTTCCTCGTGGAAACCAACCTGCTGGTGACCATGTGTGATCTCCAGTGGCGTACCGGCTCCAGGTTCCGCCGGTCTCGTTGAGCAGGCGGGCGGTCGTCTTGTCGTGGTAGCCGAGAGCGTCTGCGACGACGGGAGCGGGCATCTCAAGGAATTGTTGTCGGATGGCGGCGCCGCGAGCGGCGGCCACTGGGACACCGATCTTGTTGAGGAGTGCGGACAGGTGGTCGGGGCGGAGGGGCTGGCCCGCCCGGCGGCCTGGGAAGAGCCAGCGTGATGCCTGGTTGGTGGCGGTGTTCATGTTGTCGCGGTCGGCGATGTAGTCCAGCAGCAGGGAAGCGGCCGGCTCGGGGACCGGTGAGGCCGGTTCCCCGAGATGGAGAAGTACCGCTCTTCCGTCGTGCATGACGTCGTCGACGGTGAGCCACACGATCCGAGTGAGGGGCTGGGCGTAGAGAAGCACAATGACGCCGGCGACGCGGAGGTTCTTCGGCGTGTCCGGGTCGGTCAGCAGTCGGCCGAGAGCGTCCAGGCGCTCGTCTTCGCTCAGAGCGGCTCGTCGGGTGGCTTTCACCGCGGGTATGGAGAGCGAGCGTCGGCAATGGCAACTCTGCATGGCCCAGCTGAGGAAGGCCCTCAAGCAGTTGCGGCCGTGCTCACTGTTCTCGGCCCACCAGGCGTCGACGTCGATCTGGCCGCATGAGGCGAGGCTGGTATTCCGATCGCCGAGCCACTGGAGAAAAGCCGTCGCGTACTTGATCTGCTCGGCGGCGAAGCGGCGGATGCTGGGTGTGATGTGGCCCCGGTCGGATCGCGCCCGCAGCCGGGGAAGTACGCGCCAGCTCGCGAATAGCCTGATCGTCTTCGCGTGTTCGGGATCGGCGATCTCGGCCAGATGATCTGGCAACAACGCTGGAAAGAGCAGATGTACTTGTCCACTGCGGGCAGGATCCCGCTTGCCATCAGGAGTTCTTCCAGGTGAGCGGCCGACCGCCAGGGCTTCAGCCCGTGGAACGCGTCGTGGGTCAGCGGGATTTGCCCGAGGCCAAGCTGCCGCAGCCGCTCAGAAGCGTTGCCCGGCTGATCCCGGCGCAGGGCCAGCCAGGCCAGCCCGCTGCTGGGCTTGTCCACCGCCACCAGCAAGTCGATCAGCGGGACCAGCTCGGGACGGACCCGGCCGGTGCCGTCGTCCAGGAGAGCGGCGAGCCGGTCGGCGAGCGTGCAGCGTTCGCACAGCCGCCCGCCCAGGAGTTTCCCTTCGAAGCCGCAGCGTGAACAGTCGAAGGTCTGGGAGAAGCCGGCGCAGGTCGTGCAGATCGCGGCGCCGTCGACGGGGCGGAGGCCAGGAAGGGCCCGGTTCTGGCCGCATCCCGGACAGATGCCCCGTGTCCGCACCGCGCGGTCCGAGCACGTCCGGCAGACGTAGCCGTCCGGCCAGCTGCCGGCTTTGTGCCTGCGGCGTCGGCAGCGGCAGCACTCGGCCAGGAACCAGCGTTCGTACCGCTCGTCGGTGGCGTAGGTCCGGCTCATGTGTCAGGCAGGATGCGGGCCGCGCGAGGCCGCAGCGTGGCGACGTTCGCGGAGGGAGCCGGGAGGTCGCCGGTGGCGGTCTTTCGGACCCCGGCGTTCTCGGCGGTGGTGGCTACCAGGTCGGCCGGGGTGCAGGAGAGGATGTCGCAGAGCGCGGCCATGACCTGCAACGACAGTCGTTCCGGTGTGCCGGAGACCAGGCGGTGGACCTGAGAGGCAGACAGGTCGATCCCGCGCTCGCGCAGCAATTGGGACCAGCTCCGTGGCCGTGAAGATCTGGTGCTTGGCCATGACTTCTCGCAGCCGCCAGGTGTAGCCGACTTTGCGCTTCATGCGTTCCTCCCGTTCCGGGCCTGACGAGCCGCAGCGATGGTGTCGTCCAGGTGCCGGCGCAAGGTGCGGGTGCGGAAGTCCGAGGAAACGCAGGTGTAGATGGAGGTGGTACTGGCGTGCTCGTGACCGACCTGTTCCTGGACGAAGCGTGGGTCCCAGCCGTCCTCGATCAGGTGGGTGACGTAGGACCTGCGGAAGGAGTGGAAGTCGAGTCCGTCGTCCAGGTCGAGGGCCTTGCGGTAGGCGATGAAGCGGGAGTTGAGCCGCTGGCAGCCGATCCGCAGCCCCCGTTCGGAGGGCCAGGCCGCCGGGTTGTTGTCGGTGCCGAACAGCGGGCGGACCGCTTCTTCGCGTCGGCTTCGTTGTCCTGGACGTGAACGGTGGTGTTCCACTCGTGCACGACCTGCACCGGGTGGGTACCGAACCGCTCTTGCCAGGTGGCCGACCACTCATGGAGCGGGTCGGTGACGAACTGGCAGAACGCCCGCATGGCCTCGGAGTACGAGCGGATCGTCGATCGCTTCAGATCCCGCAGCGAGCGCAGGTCACCGAGCCATTCGTCGACCATCGCCGGTGTCCACTGCCACGGGAAGGCGTTCACGTAGGCGGCGAACGCCTTCACCGTGTTCTCCCGGCCCTCGACCGTTGAGCGGGCCAGGTTCCGCGCGAGCTGCTGGTTGGCGAATCCGCCCAACATCGCGGTGAACACCTGCTCTTCCGGCCGCAGCAGAGCGACCCCATCGGCCAGGTGCAGCGTCGCCGCCCCCGGCACGGTCCCTCTGAACCTCACCGGCTACCACTCTCCGTCACTCGCATCTGATGCGAGGAAACCGCATCAGATGCGAGCCGGAGCTGAAACCGCAGACCATCCACCCCCATGAGTGACAAGGACTCGCCGCTGCCACTCGCCAAGCGCTACGGTCACAGTCCGCCCAGGCGTCCGACGCCGCTGGTCAGCGGCATCGCCGCGCATCGCATCGGATGCGATGCGCATACCGTCGCCAGTTCGCATCCGATGCAATTGGCGGCGCTTCCCAGATACGCCAGAAACCCGCCACGGGATGATCTTGCGTTGTTGAGGGCCTTGCCCCGTCACCCGTACAGCCCGGTGTCGTTGGTGGTGATGTTGGATTCCGTTAGGGGCGGGGTGGGCTGTGACCTCGATCGCGAGGACCGCGTATCCGCGGTTCAAGCGGCTGATCACCGCGCATGAGCTGCATCTGTTCTTCGCGCCGAGCCGTGACGAGGTCGAGTGGGCCGCCGGCCGGACCGACTGCGACGAGCACCTCCTGGCCCAGCTGCTCGCGCTGAAGTCGTACCAGCGCACGGGGTGCTTCCCGAAGCTGGACGAGATCCCGGAGACGGTGGTCGACTTCGTCCGCCGCGCGGTGGACCTGCCAGAGGGCACGGTGCCGAAGGCCGCGAACTGTACGGCGGAGCGGCAGCGAACCGCCGTACGTCAGCGGACGGGCTTGTCGTACGACAAGGCGAAGGCCCGGAAGATCGCCGAGGCGGTGATGCGGAGCGAGGCCGTATCGAAGAACCGCCCGGCGGGCCTGATCAACATCGCGCTGGAGAAGGTCGTGGAGGCCGGGCTGGAGCTGCCGGGCTTCACCACGCTGGACGCGCTCGCGGCGAAGGTCCGCACCGAGGTGAACGCCGCGATCTGCATGGGCGTCTACGACCAGCTCAGCGAGGCCTACCGGGAACAACTGCTGGCGCTGCTGTCGGAGAAGGACACTTCCGGCACCACGAAGTACAACCGGCTGAAGCGGTCGGCGAAGGCCCCGACGTGGTCGCACTTCCATGCCCAGGCCGAGCACCTTGGGTGGGTGGACGAGCTGGGCGAGACCGGGGTGTGGCTGGCCGGCGTTGCCTCGGGGAAGATCACGGACTTCGCCGGTGAGGCGGACGCAGCGGACGCGCCGGGGCTGCGGGACTACAGCCTGGTGAAGCGGCTCGCGGTGCTGGTGTGCCTGGTCCACAAGGCGCGGATGCGGGCCCGGGACGATCTGACGACGATGTTCTGCAAGCGGATCGCGTTGCAGGTCAAGCGGGACAAGGCGGAGGTGGAGCAGATCCGGGAGCGGCAGCAGGCCATCGTTGAGGCGTTGATCGGGAACTACCGAACGGTGCTCCAGCACATCGACGCCGACAGTCCCGTCCAGGCGGCCCGGGAGAAGGCGGCGGCGTTGACCGCCGAGATCCTGACGGCGGTCGGGGAACTCGATCAGGACGCCGCGCCTGACGTGGTTGCGGCCCGGCTCGGCGAGGGGCTCGCACCCGCGCTGCACACCATGGCAAAGGCCCTGCGGGTGCAATCCGAAGACAACCGTGTCCTGGACGCGCTCGCGCACGCCCGCCGCCACAAGAACCTGCGCGACTACATCCCTGAGCGGCACGAGGACGGACGCCCGGTCGACATCTCGTTCGCCGCGCTGAACGGGCAGAAGGTCGTCCGGGACAAGAACCGGCCGGGCGTCTTCGTGCGCAAGCACTTCGAGGCGATGGTGTTCGCCGCGCTCGCCGAGGAGCTCCACACCGGTGACGTCGCGGTGGCCGGGTCCGAGGCGTACGCCGACTGGAGCGAGCAGCTCCTGCCATGGGAGGACGTCGAGGCGAAGCTGGGCGACTACCTGGTGGAGGTCGGTCTCGCCGAGCCCGGCGACGACGCGCCGTACGACGCGGTGACGTTCCGCCGGCAGCTGGAGGACAAGCTCACCGCGGCCGCCGCGAGTGCGGATGCCGGGTACCCGGACAACGAGGGCCTGATCATCGACCCAGAGACCGGTATTCCCTCCCTCAAGGCCCACCGCTCCGAAGGGCAGCGCGCCTCAGCGAAGGCCCTGGAGCAGGAGATCAAGGCCCGGATGCCGGAGCGCTCCCTGCTCGGGATCATCTCCCGCACGGCGTACTGGGTGGAGTGGTGGCGTCGCTTCGGCCCCGCCTCGGGCAACGAGCCGAAGCTGAAAGACCCCTTCGGCCGGTACGTGATCACCACCTTCGTGAAGGGCACCAACATGGGCCCCTACGAGGCTGCCCGGCACATCCCCGGCGTGAGCGGGCACGAGCTGTCGCTGGCTGCGAACCGACATTTCTCCATCCCGACGCTCAACGAGGCGATCGCCGACCTGGTCAACGCACACGCCCGCCTGGACATCTCGCGGGCGTGGGGCGACGGCTCCGCGGTCGCCGCGGACGGCACCCACATGGACACCTACCTCAACAACCTGCTGTCCGAGACGTCCGTGCGGTATGGCAAGCCGGGCGGCATCGCGTACCACCACATCTCCGACACCTACATCGCGCTGTTCACCCACTTCATCCCGTGCGGGGTGTGGGAGGCCGTCTACATCATCGAGGGCCTGCTGAAAAACACGTCCGAGGTGAAGCCGACCACCGTGCACGCAGATACGCAGGGCCAGTCGTTCCCGGTCTTCGCGCTCGCCCACCTGCTGGGCTTCGACCTGATGCCCAGGATCAGGAACTGGAAGGACCTGACCTTCTACCGGCCCATGAAGCGGACCGAGTACGTGCACATCGACGCCCTGTTCGGGGAGAGCGGCCGCAACGTCATCGACTTCGACCTGATCGAGTCCCAGTTCCGGCACCTGATGCGGGTGGCCGTCTCCGTGCGCGAGGGCGCCATCTCCTTCACGCTGCTGCTGCGGCGCCTGCGGGCCGGCTCCCGCAAGGACACCACCTACACCGCGTTCCGCGAGGTCGGCCGCGTCATCCGCACCGTCTAGCTGCTGCGCTACCTCTCGGACGCCCCGCTGCGCCGGCGGGTGACCGCCGCGACGAACAAGGTCGAGGCGTTCAACGGCTTCTCCCAGTGGATCGGCTTCGGCAACGGCGGCGTCATCACCGACAACGACCCCGTCGAGCAGGAGAAGACCGCGAAATTCAACGCGCTGCTCACGAACGCGGTGATCTTCCACAACGCCCTGGACATCGCCGAGATCGTGCGCCAGCTCCAGGAGGAGGGCTACGTCATCGACCCCGAGGACCTGGCCCACATCTCGCCGTACCTGACCGAGCACGTCCGCCGCTTCGGCGAGTACTCCACCCATGAGCTCGGCCTCGTGCCCGAGGCGTACGACCCGCATCTGGACGTCGACTTCAGCCCGCTGCGCGGTGACGCCCCGCCCGCGCCGGACGGCTACGGTCAGGCGGCCTGACCACCCATGTCATGTCGCTACTCCAGCGGCCACGCGATGCACACACACTGTTCCATGCCACGCGGAAGGCTCATGGGACCTACTCCCTGGTCATCTCGTCGCTTCCGCAGCAACGCCCGGCTGCGGCCGGGTCCGCATACCCCAGCGGGCAAGAGATGGGCCAGCAGCACCCAGCGCCGCGAAGAACAACGCCAGCAGAAGCCAGCCCGCCGTGCCGAGGCCTAGCACCACCGTGGTGAGGATCGCAGGGGCAAGAGCCTGGCCCGCGTTGAAGCCGAGGCCGAGGACACCTTGGTACTGGCCCTGGGCATGGCCGGGGGCAAGACCGAAACCCAGGGCGAAGCACGCCGAGGACTCCCAGACCTCTCCCAGGCTATGGACGAAGATCGCCGCCAGGACCAGTCCTGCTGCCGCCCAGACAGGGGCGTACGCCGCCAGCGCCATCATCGGACAGCTGACGAGGAAGAGCAGCCCCGCAGTGCGAAACGCCCTGCCGCCGTCGTACGGGGTCTCGATACGGGAGCCGATCCTGGTCTGCATCAGTACGCAGAAGGCGGAATTGACTCCGAACAGTGCGGCCACCGTCCAACGCGGCGCTTCGGTGTGCTCGGAGATCCAGATCGGCAGGAGCAGGGAGACCACCGGGTACTGCAGTCCCATGGCCCCGTAGAGGGCGGTGAACGTCAGGAACGGACGGTCCGCGAAGACAAGCCAGCGCCGCTGCTGCGGCGGCGCTGCCAGCACCGGATAGCGGGGCAGCAGAAGCAGAAGCACCGCGCACAGGGCGAAGCTCGCCGCGTTGCCGAGAATCAGCGTGACATAGGCGCCGCGGGTGTCCGCGGCCAGCGCCAGCCCGGCACCCCCCGTTCCCAGGACGACGCCCAGGTTGACGAAGGTGCGCAGCTTCGCCCGGAACATGGCCGGTCGCTCACCCCCGACCCGGGCCACCAGAGCCCCCCACGCCGCCCCTCCGACCGCCGCGGCGATCTGGTCGACCGTCGCGATGATCGTGAGCGCGGCCCAGCTCTCGACGAGGACGAGGGCCGCCATCGATACCGCCTGGACCGCGAGGGCCAGCATCATGATCACGCGTGCGCCGCGCCGGTCAGCGAGATGACCCCCAGGTATCCCCGCGCACAAGCCGATCACTCCGGCGATGGTGAGCGCGGCGCCGACCTGCACCGCAGGCAGGCCCACGACCAAGGTGAAATAGAGCGCCGACGCCGCGTTGAACAGACCATTGCCGACCCGGTTGACGAAACTGGCGGCGACCAGCACGCGCTCCGGCCCACTGTCCCCCGCCATCCGGCCTATTCGACCTGCCAAACCGCCCTTGATCATGGACCGCAGGCTAACAGCGCCGCAGAACCCGCCGCAGTCGTACCAAGATCGCGTGCCCTAACGGCGACGCAGGCCCCCCGACGCGTGTTCCATCCTCTGAAGGCCGGTGTCGGCAAACGAATGACGACAGGTGCGGCGGGCGTCCAATGAATCCGGACTTTCCGGGGCTCCGATCCAATGAGATCCGATGACGCATGATGACAGGGTTTGCTGACAGCTTAGGTCTGATCCGCCGACAGAAACGGGGGCAGCATGGCCAACCTGGTCTACAAGCGGGTGTCGACCGACCAGCAGTCGACCGACCGCCAGAACCTCGTCCTCGCCGAGGCCGGGATCGCAGACCCGGTCGTCTTCGAAGAGGACCCCGGCACCTCCAGCCGCCTCCACCCGCTGGAACGAACGAAGTTCGGCGAGCTGCTCACCTACGCACGGCCGGGCGACATCGTGCACATCTCCGAGATGTTCCGCCTCGTACGCGGCACTGGGCACATCCTCGACGTGCTCGACGTCCTCCGACAACCAGGACGAACTCGACGTCTGCCTCCTCGCGATGCGACGTGAGCTCGCCCCCTGAGGCTGGCTCGTGGAAAGCATGACGCGCCGACGGATTGAGGCGCTACGGACGCTACGTCCGGCTCGCGGGGAATCGGAATGGATGCGGCAACTGCGCGAACAGGTCCAACGTCATGACCCATGAGGGCAGTCGAACCGCAGGGTGCAAACGTGCCGGCGTGAACTGCTGGACCGGACGTTTATCTGGAACCCGCGTCATCTCCTGCACGCCCTACGTGAGTTCGAGTCCTTCTACAACGAACACAGGCCGCACCAGGGCATTGCGAACGCCTACAGCCCGATGTCGACCAATTCGTCGTCGGTGACCGTCGGAATGCCGGACTTCTTCTTGGCTACCTTGATCCACACACCGTCGTGGTGCATGTAGTGCTCGGCCAGCCAGCTCTCAAACGCCGCAGCGTCCGCGAAAGCGATGATCTCCACCCCCGTGATCTCATCCATGCGGCACAGGATATCGCCCGCATGACCAGGGCCGGTTCCGGCAGACTGCCACTTCTGATGTCCGGGAACCCAACCCGCCAACCGCCACGCTCACCCGCCACGTGAAATGTTCAGTCACATCGATTACCCGGCCAAGGCTGTGTGACGAGCCACTAGAGCCTCAAGTCGGTTGCCCGGAGGCACCTTGCGCTCCAGGCAACCCGACCCGGCCGATACCCTCCGTCATGCACAAGCCCTTTTACGCCAACTCGCCGGCGTCGTCCCGGTCACCCAGTCCTCCGCGCCGGTGGAGCCGGGCTCTTCTCAGGCCGGCTCCCCGTAAAGGATCACCTCCGCGATCCCCGCGACGCTCTGCGCGCCCCCGCCGCTGACCTGGGTGACCATGATGCGTATCTGGCGCACGTTCGGTGCTGTGAAGAGCTCCGGGAGGGTGTACTGGCCGCTTCGGGTCAGGCCGGAGAGTGCCGTGTCCCAGGTGCTGCCGTCCGTCGAGGTCTGCAGGTCGAAGGTGTACCAGCTGCTGTCCTTGCCCCAGTGGATGCGCACTCCGGCGAGGTCGTGGGCGGCGGTCAGTTCCGCGGTGAGTGTCTGGGGGAGCGCCGGGGAGGCGGCGCTCCAGCCGGTACCGAAGGTGATGTCGCCGTCGAAAGCCTTGTCGGGTTCGAAGCCGGTGGCGGCGTTGGACGCGGTGACCGTCCCGATCCGGTCGCGGGCGATCTTCGGCCCCGGGTCGGTCGGGGGGACGCCACCGCTGCCGCCGGGCGGGACCGCGCGGAACTCGCGGATGGACGGCCACCAGTCACCGGCGCCGAGGATGTCGATGCGTACATACCGTGTCGTCACCTGCACCTGGTGGACGGCTGTGGTGACCGCCGTGGTGTTGTCGTGTGCATCGACGGTCGTCGTCCAGGTCGCGCTGTCGTCGGACGTCAGGATCCGGTACTGGTACGCGGTCTCGTCGGTCTCCCACAGGATCTGGAACTGCTCGAGCTCGGCCGACGCACCGAGGTCGACCTGCCACCAGGCCGGGTCGGGCCCGTCCCCGACCCACTTGGACTCCGCCGCGTCGTCCACCGCGTCGGCCGGTGCGTGTCCTGACTGGGCGGTGGAGGCAGTCGCCTCCTTGAACAGGGCCAGGTTCTGGGCGCCTTGGCTCTCCAGAGTGGAGATGTTCTTCCAGGTGGGGTGGGTGCCGTCGGCGACATGGGTGCCGGTGTACGGCTCGGTTCGCATGGTGTACTGGCCGCTGTCGAGGCCGGTCGAGGTCGCGGTGAGGGTGAGGGAGCCGGCTGCGGTGCCGGTGGCGATCAGGGCGTAGCCGATGCCGCCCTGGGCTTTCTGCGTCTGGGCCGCGATCCGGGGAATGTTCTCGCCGATCAGCGTGCCGGTTCCGGTCACCTCGATGGCGAGGGTGGCGGAGGAGTCGGTGACGAGGGTGCCGTCGGCGTCGACGACCTTGATGTACACGGGGATCAGGTCGGAGCCGTCGGCGACGGGCCGGATCCGGTCGAGCAGTCCGGCGGCCATGCGCAGGCCCGCGGCCTCCTTCGCCGACAGGGTGCGGCCGCGCTGCGCACCGGCCAGATCGACGAGCTTCTCCGTCTGTCCAGGTTTGACCCGTTCCAGCAGCTTGCGTGCCGCCTTCTTCCCGTCCTGCGAGCTGTCGCCCAGGGCAAAGGCCAGCAGGTCGATAAGCGTGGCCCGGCCACCCGCGTCGTCGGCGACGACCTCCAAGCGCTGTGCTGCGCCAGGGGTGTTGACGTGGTGGGTAGCGGCGAGTACGTCGCCCAAGTATCCCTCGGCGCTGAGTTCTCCGGCGGCGAACTGCGGCAGGGTGAACGTGTAGTACGGACTGCCACCCTTGGCCGCCACGTTCGGTGCGGTCGCGGCATTGTCGGCGCGGGTCTGTTCGCCGACGAGCCGACCGTTCTGATACAGCCGGACCCGGTCGGTATTACTGAAGACCCGCACCTTCTTCTCGGAGTCGGCGGTGTGCGCACTGGCGACGAAGACCATCGGTCCACCGTGGTTCGGGTTCGTGGCCGGCTGCATGGACTTGAGCCAGTGATAACAGTGCTTGGGGTACCGGTCGATATCGACGGCGCCGGACTTCTGGTAGGTGTCGTTGGTGCCGTAGTCCTCGAAAACCCACAGAAAATAGCCGCCGATCCGGCTGTTGGCGTCGAGGCCGCCCCAGTCCCAATAGCCGTCGCCATTCAAGTAGCGCTGGCGGGTGATGACTTGGTCCACCATCGCGCTCTCGCCGGACGCCCGGTCGGTGCGGCTGGGGTCTTCCCAGTCGCCCCATTCGCGGGTGAGGAAGGGCACGTTGAGCGCGGGATCCGAGCCGTCGGTGTTGACGACCTTGTAGTCGACGTCGTACTCGCCGCCCCAGATCCCGTAGTCGGCGGAAGTGAACATCTGATCGCCCGGCATCTCGGCGTGCGCGACGGAGTCGGCCTCCTTGGCCCACCACCGTGGGTAGGCGGTCTCGTTGAGGGAGGTCTCCCAAAGGATCACCGAAGGACGGTTGCGGTCGCGCCGGATCATTGTGGCGATGTCGCGGTAGGTGCGGGAGACGAAGGTCTGGTCGCCGTTCCAGTACTGCCAGCCCGGCTCGCAGGCCACGACGAGGAGGCCGAGTTCGTCGCAGGCGTCGAGGAAGGCGGGGTCGTGCGGGTAGTGCGCTGTCCGTACGGCGTTGAATCCGCCGAGCTTCAGGCGCAGCGCCTCGCGGTACTTCAGCGAGGCCGGGGCGGCGTCGCCGATGTAGGCGTAGTTCTGGTGGCAGTTGGCACCGCGCAGGTACAGCCGCTCGTCGTTGAGATAAAACCCGTCCGCCTTGAAGTCGATCCGCCGTACGCCGGTCCGTGTGGTGACCGTGTCGACGAGGCGGTCGCCGACGAAGACCTGGCTGACCAGCCGGTACAGGTACGGGGAGTCGGGATGCCACAGGTGCGGCCGGGCCACGCTCAACACCTGGGTGAACGCGCGGCCGCCCTTCCCTGAGACCGTGCCGGTTTCCGTGGTCTGTGCGACGGCCGTGCCCTGGGCGTCGTACAGGACCATGGAGAGTCTGATCCGGGCGGCGTCGGCCGCCTCGTTCACCACATGCGTCTTGACCTGGGCTGTCGCCCGGAGCTTGGTCGCTTTCGGGTACGTGACGAAGACGCCGCCCCCGGCGACCAGGTCCTCCTGCAGCGGGTCGGAGATGTGCACCGAGTCCGTCACCCGGAGCGTGACGCCTCGGTAGATCCCGCCGAAGGTGAGGAAGCCGAGCTGGTTGCGGGGTTTGCCGGGCGGGGTGAGCGGGTCGTCGAGGTTCGACACGCGGATGGCGAGGACGTTGTCGCCGCCGAAGCGGACCTTGCCGGTGATGTCCACGACAAAGCCCATGTAGCCGCCCTGGTGCTCAGCGACCTTCTCGCCGTTCAGGTAGACGACGCAGTCGGTCTGGACGCCGTCGAAGACCACGGTCAGCCGCCGGCCTTCGTCCTGCGGATCGAGGCGGAAGTACCGCCGGTACCAGCCGATTCCCGCGAACACGTCGTACACCGAGGGGTGTTTGCGCTCCAGCCGCATTGTGTGCGGGAGCGACACCGCGGCCCACTGCGCGTCGTCGAATCCGGGCTGCTGGGCGCCGGAGGCATCGTCCCGCCAGAAGGCCCAGCCGGTGTTGAAGTTCAGCACCCGACGCCCGCCCTGCCCAGCCCCCGTCCCGGCGTTCGGCGCGGCGGCGGCCCACCCGACGGGCATCAGCGCGGCGCCCGCGCCGGCCAGCCCGGCGGCGAGCACGCCCCGGCGTCTCACGCCGTTCATGGTGTCGTTCATGGTTTCCTCCTCTGATTCGTGGTTCGGCGACGAGTGAGGCGTGGTGGGACGACGGCGGGACCGTGCATGCCGTCGTCGCACCACGTCGATCGGGTCAGGCGCAGGTACGGGTTCGCGCGCCCGGCCCAGCTACGGCAGCGTCCAGCGCTGATACGCCTTGGTGCCGTCGCAGTCCTGGATCACCAGTTGCTGCGTCACGTCGGATCCGGGCACCGCGAGGCACCGCCCGGACTGCTGGCCCTGGAGCGTGCCGTCGGCCTGGGGCACCCACTGTTGGTTGCCGCCGCCGTTGCACTCCCACAGTTCGACCGGGGAGCCGTTGTCGGTGCCCGCACCGGTGACGTCCAGGCACTTGCCGGTCGAACTGCCAAGGCGTAGCTGTCCGTTGCCCCACCACCACTGCTGCCCGGCGCTGCCGTCGCAGTCGCCCGCCAGGGCCCGGGTGCCGTCGGCGTAGGAGCCGTTCTCCGCTTCGAGGCAGGTGCCGGTCAGGCCCGAGGCGACGGGGCCGACGTGCTGTGGCGAGAGTGCGCCCGGGGTGAGGGCGAAGTTGTCGAACTGCTGGGTCTGATAGCCCGTCACTCCGAGCCCGGCCTGGCCGCTGCTCAGGGAGTAGTCGGTGACGCTGCCGAGCTCTTTGCCGTCGACGGAGGCGGTCAGCTTGGTGTCCTGCAAGGTGAAGGCGAGGGTGTGCCACTTGTTCGGGCCGAGGGTGTTCGTCCGCCCCCCGGCGAGCCGGGTGAACTTCCACGTGGTGTCGCTCTTGTCGATCGACCAGGCGCCGTTGTTGCTCACGCGGAAGTGGTACGCGTTCAGGCCGTTGTTGTTGCGGCCCTGCTGACCGACCCGGCCGAGGAGTTCCACCGTGCCCTTCTCGCTGAGCAGGGTGTCCGCGGTGACGGTGTAGTTGGTCCAGGATCCGTCGCCCATGATCGAGTACGGCGCGTTGTAGGGTTCGTCCGTCCACCGGATTGGGCTGGTCGGCGCCATCTGACGCAGACACGCCCCGGGACGGCCGCCGCCGCACGCCGTGGTCTCGAAGGCGCCGTTCATGTCGGTGAAGTACCGGGGGCTCTTGGAGGCGGCCGGCTTGTCGAAGTCGTCGGAGTACGGCAGCTGCAGCGCGGCCTTGGCCGGGGAGGTCGCGGTGCCCTTGCCCTGGCCGGTGGTGGTCGTGAGGGTGTAGATGTGGCCGGGCTTGAGGATCAGTGAGTACGAGCCGTCCGAGGGCGTGATGTCCGCGCCCTGCACGAAGTCGTCGTCCGTACCGGCCGAGGCGACATCCGTGGACCAGACATGAACCGTTCCGGTCGAAAGACCGCCCCGGACGGTGAGGTTCACCGTCTGGTCCGCGGTGGCGTCCATCGTTTCGATGACCGTGGAGTAGTCGGAGCCGCCGGGCGACTTCAGCGTCACGTAGCTGCCGTTGGAGCGGTCACCGCCCAGATAGCCGCTCGCCGAGTCGATATAGCTCCAGCCGGGACGGGTGAACTGCGCGGTCTGCGCGGTCACCCAGGTCGTCGCGCCGATGTGGTATGCGCCGGACCAGGGCTGGTTGGCGATCGACATGCCGTCCGTGGAGAAGGAGAGGTTCGGGTAGAGCGCGGCGATCACCGGCCAGTTGACGAACGCGGTCATCCTTCCGTCGATGTAGTCGCGGTTGATGCCCCGGGCCACGGCCTTGGCTCCGCCGTCGGTGTCGAGGGACCCGTTCTCGCTGGCCCACAGCGGTTTGTCCATGGACTGGGCCACATCGCTGGAGGGGCAGGAGGTGAAGGAGCTCTGGTAGCCGCAGGGGTAGTGCGACCCGATGACGTCGACGGCGTCCTTGAACTCGCTGTCCATGGCCATCGCGTCGGCGACGTCCCAGCCGAAGCTCTCGGCCGCGACGACCTTGGTGCGGTAACCCTTCGCCAAGAGCGTCGACTTGAGCTTCTTGAACCAGTCGACGTTCCAGCCCCGCTCGTTCCAGCCGCCCACGTAGTCGACGGTCAGCCCGTGCTGCTTGGCGCAGCCGAACCAGGACATCAGGTAGTCGATCATGTCCTGCGACCAGAAGTTCCCGTTGCCGATCCATCCCGGCGCTCCCCAGGAGAGCGCCTGCAGCTTGATGTGGGGGTTGCGCGCCTTCGCCTGCTCGGCGAGCCACCACTCGTAGCCGCTATTACAGTCCACCTTGTCGCGGGTGTGCATATGGCTGGCCTCGGCGCCGTCGGTGGAGTTGGTGTCGCCGCCTACTTCCAGCTTCAGGAACTGCAGGGACGCGCCGTAGCCGGGCTTGAAGAGGTAGTCGAGGATCCGGCTGCGCTGGGGCTCGGGATAGTCGATCAGCAGCCGTGAGTTCCCGCCGCCACCGCTGATCGCGCCGATGCCGTCGAAGGTGCGGCCGGGCTGCGTGCCGTCGACGGTGACGGCCGTACTGGTGGCCGCATGGGCGCGCGGTGCGCCCCAGCCCGTCACAGCACCGAGGAGCAGTGCCAGGAGCGCGGCGAGCAACGCCGGCCTCCACTTGCTTGTCCAGGTCATGTCGACTCCGAGGTGGATGGGGAGTGCGTGATCGTTCCGAAAGGCACCGACTGTAATGTTCGGTTGTGGTGGATTACTGGAGGCACGGACAACACCATCCGCACCCCGGGTCGGGCTACGAATCATCGGAGCTTGACCCCGTTGAGTTGTATCCCTGCGACTCAGGTGACGCCATGGAGGAATGTCGAGCGACCTTGGACTTCTGCCCACCGAGTCGCCAACTCACTGGAAATCAAAGTCATTTGATGAAAGCGCTTTCTCTGGAGGTAACCGACCAGGTCGGATGGCCGTACGACGAAACGGAGTCGATCCATCCGATCTCCCGCGCCGCCCACCCACCGAGAAAGATGCGCCAAAACGCTTGACGTTCGACCAATCGAACAGTTCTCATGGGCGGCACAGTTTGATCGCGTTCTATTCTGATAGGCCATGTGGAGCCTCGAGGGCGCGATCACCCTTCGCTCTGCCTTCAGGAGCCGTCATGAGATTCCCTCCCGTCGCCACCCCCGCCCATGGCCCCGGGCGCCGGCATCCCACTGCCCTGACCGTTCCAGCGAATCCCTCTGTCGTGTCCTCTCGCAACGAAGCTTGAGTGACTCTCAGCGAAGGCTGGTGACAGGCGCCTTTCTCACCGATGGTTGAGCACACATGGTCTCGCTGCGGTAGCCGTCCTACGCCTGTGGAACCCGCGGCCCGACCCAGGCGGCGGGGTTCGATGCTGAGTATGAGTACTCATGTGCGCCAGGACGCCAGCTGACAGGCTCCGCGATATGGCGAGTGGCAGAGGGGCGCTGACGGCCCTGCATCTCTTCCTGGTCTGGGCGACGATGGCGGCCGTGGTGCCGGCGCTCGGTTTCGGGCTGGTGGTAACGGCCTGGGGTGGTGGGGCCGGTGCGACGGTGCCGATCTTCGCGTTGGGTGTGCCGTTGATGGTGGGCGTGCTGGCCACGGCGGGCGTGCCGGTGCGGACCGTGGTGCCGCTGTGCGGCTCCGTGCCGCAGCGGCTGGGCTGGGCGGTATTGGTCTTCGTCCTCGGTACGCTCGGCATCCTGGCTGGTCTGGCCGCCTACGGCGAAAACGTTGTCCTGGGGAGTGCCAGTACCCGGATCTTGCTGACAGGGGTGCCGTACGCCGTGGCCGCGGCGTTCTTCGTGCCGAGCCGGTGGGTGCGGCTCGGCACGCTGGCCGTACTGGCGGCCGGGGTGGCCTATGGGGGCTTCATCGGCCCGGCGCAGGCGCACCAGCGCCAGGACGAGGCGGAGGTCGCGCGGTACCGGGAGCATCCGGAGCTGCTGTACCTGGGCGCTGCGCCGCCGGGCATGCAGGTATCCCATGCCGAGGTCGGCCGTGCTTCCTTCGGCGTCGACTACCGCTCCGTCCGGGAGGGGTACGAGTTGGGGTACGTGGGCCTCACGGTGCGCCCGCCGCTCACGCCGGCACCCCGATGCGCCGAGCTCGCGGAGAAGGGCGTGGCCTGCACAGTAGATGCGCACGGCGAGATGCTCATGGTCCGCGACTTCCCCGGCGGAGGCCGCGCCGTCACCCTCATACGCCGCCACCGGAACGCGGAGGTCGAGGTCACCAGCCAGACCCTGGACGAAGCCGGGCTACGCCATCTCCTGAACACGCTGCACCCACTGTCGGACACAGAGCTGGAGAAGCTGATGCGGGAAAAGAAGATCGACCACTCCTGATCCATGCTCGCCCCGGGCCTCTGGCCATCCGCCAGCTCACCCTCGAAAACGACGTCCTGCGCAACAGTGCCACCCTCGTGGCTCTGCCCTCCGCGCACCAGGCATCAGGACCTGGCAGACCGTATTTGAGAGAGGGCTCGCCCCGGATCCCGTCCACCCGTGGTAGCGGGGGTCTGTGATAGGAACCGGTTGTGGCTGAGAGCTTGATCGACGTGGTGATCGCAGACGACCAGGAGCTGGTGCGCGCCGGGTTCGAGATGATTCTGGATGCCCAGCCGGGAATCCGGGTGGTGGGCGTGGCCGGTGACGGTGTCGAGTGCATTGATCTGGCACGGCGGCTGCGCCCGCATGTGGTGCTGGTCGATGTGCGGATGCCGCGCATGGACGGTCTGGAGGTCACCCGCACGCTCGCCGCGGAGCAAGCCGAATCACGACTGAACATCGTGGTGATCACGACGTTCGACCAGGACGACTACGTACGCGATGCGCTGCGCTTTGGTGCGTGCGGCTTCCTGCTCAAGGACGCTACGCCCGCGCTGCTCGTGGAGGCGGTGCGAGCCGCCTCACGGGGGGACGCGCTGGTGTCGCCCGCGGTGACGGTTCGCCTCCTGCGTCAGTTCGGCCACGGGCCGGCGGGGGACGGCGGGCGCGCCGAGGTGGGTGCGGCGGGGCTCAGCGGCCGTGAGGTGGAGATCGTGCGGCTGGTGGCGATCGGGCGCACCAATCAGGAGATCTGCGAGGAGCTGTTCCTGTCGCTGTCGTCGGTGAAGACGTACCTGGGCCGGATCCAGACCAAGCTGGGGGTCCGTAACCGGGTCGAGGTGGCGGCGTGGGCCTGGGAGTGCGGTCTGGTCACGTCCCGGCCGTGACCGCGGGCGGCCCGTGGACGCCGTTCAGTTGACGGCATGGGCCGGGTGGCGGGGCAGCCGTGCGGTGACGTGCCACAGGCCGGGGCCGGCGGGGCCTGCCTGGAAGGTTCCGTCGAGCGCCTCGATGCGTTCTTGCAGGCCGATGAGGCCGAGGCCGCCGCGTCCTCCGGCGGGGTTGGCGGGCTGGTGCTGGGCGGTGGTGTTGGTGACGGTGACGTGAAGCCAGTCGGGGTCGGCGTCCATGCGGACCGTCGCGCGTTGTCCGGGTGCGTGACGGTGGATGTTGGTGAGGGCTTCCTGTACCACCCGGTAGACGGAGGTCTCGACCTCGGGGCTGAAGCGTGTGCTGCGGGCGGCCGCGCTGACCTCCAGGCGGATGGGTGGGCTGTCGGGGTTGTGGCGGGTGAAGTCGGCGGTCAGTTCGCCAAGTTCGGCCAGGAGGTCGCCCGGCCGTAGGGCGGCGTGGTTGTCCTCACGCAGGACCCGGACGAGACGGCGCATGGACTCGAGGGTTTCGGTGCCGGCCTGGGCGATCGATTCCAGGATCGGTTCGACCTTCTCGGGAGCGGTGGCGTGGATGGTGCGGGCCGCGTTGGCCTGCACGATGATGCCGGTCATGTGGTGGGCGACCAGGTCGTGCAGGTCGCGGGCGAGCGCGAGCCGCTCGGCTTGGCGTACGTCGTGCACGGCGCGTTGTCGGCGGGCCTCCTGCGCACGCAGGGCGGAGCCGAGGATCACGCAGACGGCGAGCACCATGGTCAGGACGTATGTGCCTGCGACGAAGGTGTCCTTGGTGCGGTCGCGCAGCGGCAGCAGCAAGATCGCCACGATGAGCGGGGCGATGGTCCAGGCCGCTGTGCTGGCGGGCTGGATCTGGGCGAGCACCCGGATGACCAGGAGCAGTAGGGCCAGGGTCTCCAGGAATCCCCAGCCGGGCCAGTACTGCGGGGCGAAGAGGCAGACGCAGCTGAGGGCGATGGACATGGCTGCCACCAGCACGGCGCGCTGGGTGAGGGAGGGCATCCAGCGGTTGTCCGGGAGTGCCACGGCGGCCAGTGGTCCGGTGATAAACACGGGGATCCAGCTGGTGACGGCTGTGCTCGAGGCTGTCGCATCTGACGGGTGCTGCAAGAAGAGCACCGCGAAGTCGGCGAACCAGGTCAGGGTCAGTACGACGAGCGCGGCCACGGAGATGAGGCGTCGCGTCCCCGTCGAAAACGGAAGTGTTGAGTCCACACCTGTCAGCGTAAGAACCCGAACTGGTCGAAGGCTGTCGGCCGATCGGCCGACAGGACGTGTCACAGACCCTGCTTGGGGCTGACGTCGCAGGCCAGGGCGGGGGCTGAGGATAGAAGCACGGCGCTGGGCCCGGCCCCCGAGGCCCGGCGCCCGTCCAACGTCTTCGGCCCTCGACACGGACTCGGCGGCCGGAGCGCGCGCCGCGGCCTGTGGGGACGGCGCCCGGCGCGCAGGGCGGGGACCTGGGCGAGCGGCCCGATGGTCCCCGCCCCATCACCGGCCGGTGTTGGGGTTCTTCCTCTGCTCATCTCTCCTTCTCACGTTCGGAGTCTCTTTCTCATGGCCACGTTCCTGCACCGGGTCGGCCGCGGCGCCTTCAAGCGCCGCTGGCTGGTCCTGCTGCTCTGGGTCGTCCTGCTCGGCGCCGTGGGCGCCGCGGCGGCGGGCAGCAGCGGCAGCGCCAACTCGAGCATCACCCTGCCCGGCACCGAGGCGCAGAAGGCGTTCGACCTGCTCGGCAAGAAGTTCCCCGCGGCCAATGCCGAAGGCGCCAGCGCCCGCATCGTCATCCAGGCACCGGACGGAGAGAAACTCACCAGCAGGTCCCACCAGGCCGAAGTCGCCCAGCTGCTGAAGGACGTGCAGGGGTCGTCGTCGCAGATCGCCCAGGTCACCGACCCCTTCCAGGCCAAGACGATCAGTGTCGACCAGTCCACCGGCTACGCCCAGGTCACCTACAAGGCCAAGCCCGGTGACCTGACCGGCACCGACCACGACCGCCTCGATCAGGCCCTCGAAGAGGGCCGGGACCAGGGCCTGACCGTGGAGGCGTCCGGCAGTGCGCTCGCTCCTGCCGAGGCCAGCATGTCCAGCGAGGCCATCGGCTTCGTTCTGGCCGCTCTCATCCTGGTCATCACCTTCGGGTCGCTGGCCGCGGCCGGCATGCCGCTGCTGACCGCTCTGATCGGCGTCGGCATCACCACCAGCGCCGTCACCGCCCTGGCCGCCACCCTTGACCTCAACAGCAGCACCTCCGCGCTGGCCTCCATGCTCGGCATCGCGGTCGGCATCGACTACGCGCTGTTCATCGTCTCCCGCTACCGCTCGGAGCGCGCCGACGGTTACGACGCACCGGAGGCAGCGGCCCGTGCCAACGGCACCGCAGGCTCCGCCGTGGTCTTCGCCGGCCTGACCGTCGTCATCGCCCTGGCCGGCCTCGCCGTCGTCAATCTGCCGCTCCTCACGGCCATGGGCCTGGCCGCGGCCGGTGCAGTGACCATCGCCGTCCTGGTCACGATCACCCTGGTTCCGGCCCTGCTCGGCTTCGCACCCGAGCGTGCCCGCGGCCGTGCCGCGCGCAAGCAGCAGACGTCACCTGCCGTGCAGGAGACGCACGTCAAGCGGCCATTGAGCGAGCGGTGGGCGGCCTTCATCCTGCGCCGTCCGCTGAAGGTTCTCCTCGTCGCTGTACTCGGTCTGGTGGTTGTGGCCCTGCCCGCCACCAAGCTGGAACTCGGGCTGCCCGACGACGGATCGCAGCCGGCCTCCACCAGCCAGCGCAAGGCCTACGACATGCTGGCCGACTCCTTCGGTCCCGGCTTCAACGGCCCTCTCACCCTCGTCGTGAGCGACGACAATCCGGCCACGGCCAAGACCGCGGCCGGTGAGCTGGGCGATCAGATCAAGGGCATGGAGGGCGTCGCGACCGTCACCCCGGCCGCCTTCAACCCGGACGGCGACACGGCCATCCTCACCGTCATCCCCACGAGCGCCCCGGCCAGCGACAGCACCAAGAACCTCGCCCACGACATCCGTGAAGTCACCCACAACCCGGACAACACCGGCGGCGCCGAAGCTCTGGTGACCGGCACCACCGCCCTGAACATCGACGTCTCCGCCAAGTTCACCAGCGCGATCTTCCCTTACCTTGCGCTCGTCGTCGGCCTGGCGTTCCTCATCCTCGTCCTCGTCTTCCGCTCCATCCTGGTCCCGCTCAAGGCCGCCCTCGGCTTCCTGCTGTCGGTCCTCGCCTCCTTCGGCGCGCTTGTCGCCGTATTCCAGTGGGGCTGGCTCAAGGACCTCTTCGGGCTCCAAGTCACCGGACCGATCATGAGCCTGATGCCGATCCTCACCGTCGGCATCGTCTTCGGTCTCGCCATGGACTACCAGGTCTTCCTCGTCAGCCGCATCCGCGAGGCCTACGTCCACGGAGCTGAACCCCGCCAGGCCATCACCGACGGTTTCAAACACAGCGGCCGGGTCGTCACCGTCGCCGCACTGATCATGACGTTCGTCTTTGCCGGCTTCATCGGCGCCAACGAAGCCATGATCAAGGCGCTCGGCTTCGGACTCGCCATCGCGGTCCTCTTCGACGCCTTCGTCGTCCGCATGACGATCGTCCCCGCAGTCCTGGCCCTCCTCGACCGACGCGCCTGGACCCTGCCGAAGTGGATCGACAAGATCCTCCCGCACGTCGACATCGAAGGCGAGAAACTCGCCCGCCCCGCCCAGCCCACGGGCAAGCCGGCGGCAAAGGACCCCGCCTACAGCGCCCACCGCTGACCAGGCCGCATCAGGCGCCCGCACCCATCCACGGTGCGGGCGCCTCGCATTACATAGCCAGCGCACCGCCGTCGGGAGAACCTCATGCGCAAAGGCCCAGTCCTCATCCTCGCTGCAATCGTCGCCCTGGTCTGGCTGTCGAACTACACCGGCTTCCCCAAGGACGGAGTCTCCTCGCCCGGGGTGGCCAGGCAGTACTCCGGCACGCTGGGGGCTTGTGTCTGAATAACTGTCAGAGTTGATCTGTGCACGTGTCGTCGCGTGATGGTAGGCGTGCTTGCAGTTGGGCGAGGGTGCGGGCCGGGGTCCCGGGTAGCGGATTGACCGCGACGCGGTGCAGGTCCAGGAGGCGGTGGCCGTCTTGGAACTGGTTGGACAGGTTGGTGCGGCCGACATTCAGGAGCTGGGCCAGAAGTGTGCTGGTGACGGCCCTGCGGCGGCGTAACAGGGCGGTCAGTAGGCGGTGGTAGTGGTCGAGGCTGCTGGTCTGCGGGTGGAGGTAGCTGCGTGGGCGGTGGAAGCGTCGTTGGAATGCCGCCTCGGCCAGGGCATCCCAGTACGGTTCCGAGATGGCGACGAGGTGGTCGAAGGCGGGGCGTGACATGCCGGTCAGGGCTGGGTCGGTGAGCATCGCGGTCAGGGCGGGATCGAGCCGTTGTCGGCTTGGTTCCGGCTCGGGGAGCCGGGGTGCGACCGGTGCCAGGGTGGACGAGACGGACCTTGCGCTCGTCACCGCGCTGCAGACCACGCCGCGGGCCTCCTGGGCGCTGGTGGGCCGGGCGCTGGGCATCAGCCCGGTCACCGCCGCACGGCGCTGGGAGCGGCTGAGGAAGGCCGGGCTGGCCTGGGTGACCGCGTACGGCGGCGACTTCGTCGCCCGGCACCATGTGGTGGCGTTCGTCGAGGTGGACTGCATGCCCTCTCGGCTGTCCTCGGTGGTGGCCGGGCTGGTGGAGCAACCACAGGTGGCCAGCGTGGAACACACCTCGGGGCGGCAGGACCTGCTGCTCAACGTGCTGGTCTCGGACCTGGCAGCGCTCTCCCGGCTCCTCACCGAGGTGATCGGCCGCCTGGACGGGGTGCTGGCCACCCGCAGCCAGATCGTCACCGAACTGCTCACAGAGGGGTCCCGCTGGGACCTGCGGGCGCTGGACCGCGACCAGCGGCAGGTCATGCACGATGGCCGCGACAACCTGGCAGTCCAGGAGTCCGACCCCACCCCCGCACCCGAGGACATCCCGCTGATGCTGGCGCTCGGCTGCGACGGACGGCTCGGGTACCAGGAACTGGCGCAGCGTACGGGGCTGAGCGAGTCCACCGCACGGCGGCGCACCTCGCGGCTGCTACACACCGGAGTGCTGGTGCCACGGTGCGAGATCGCGCACTCGCGGTCCAACTACCCGGTGTTCGTCACCTACCGGATGAACGTCCCTTCGGCCGCGTTGGCGAGAGTGGGCGCGGCGCTGTCCGGGGTGCCGTCGGTTCGGATGTGCGCCTCGATCTCCTCGGCGCACAACCTGGTGGTCAACGGCTGGGTGCGGTCGGTGCCGGACAGCCGGCGACTGGAGGAGTACCTGGTCGAGAGGTTCCCGGAGATCACATTGGTCGACCGCTCACTCACGCTGGCGAACTTCAAACGCATGGGCTGGATTCTGGATGACGAGGGCCGGGCTGTGCGCCACAGCGTGACGGCGGCGCCCCTTTAAGACGGCTACGGCTGCGTATCCACGCGACGTCCACGATAGCCAGGCCCTGATCCCGCTCGTGCAGGGCATATCGCCGATCTGCTCCCGGCGCGGCCGACGGTGTCGCAGGCCGTGCAAGCTCCACGGCGACGAGGACTATGACGACGGCCACCTGCGG
Organism: Streptomyces sp. NPDC056231; assembly: GCF_048270745.1. NCBI lineage: Bacteria > Bacillati > Actinomycetota > Actinomycetes > Kitasatosporales > Streptomycetaceae > Streptomyces > Streptomyces sp. NPDC056231. The sequence goes on from NZ_JBLVKW010000089.1 coordinate 28,222, forward strand.
CGTTGGTTGCGCGGCTGCGGCATCACGCCTCGGATCACCCGCAAGGGAAGAGACTCCAGCCAACGGCCGCCTGCAGGAGAGCTCGGCGCCCGGACCCGGTTCCAGCTCGGCCTCCAGGCCAGCCGCCGCGGCTGGCTCTGAACCACGGCTCTGGTCGGGCCCGGGCAATGGGCGTGCGGGACGGGCCGGTGCGTGATCCGGCCCGCCCCGCACGGGTCTTCACCGTCTTCGTCCTGGAAAACGAAGTCAGGTATCTGTCCCTACCGCCCGTGCCCGACGCCATCGCCATCCTCGGCTCCGGATATGCCGCCACACAGCTGCGGCACCTCCCGTGGCTCGCCGACCTCGACCTCCACTATTGGGGTGACATCGACACCCACGGCTTCGCCATTCTCAGCCAGGTACGCGCTCGCTTCCCGCACGCCCGATCGCTCCTCATGGATACCACCACTCTCCTCACCAGGAGCATTGGGGCGAGGAGAGATCTCAGACATCGGCAAGCCCTCGGTATCTCAGTGATGACGAGGCGAAGCTGGAGCAGAGCCTCCATAACGGCACCTACCGACCCCGCCTGCGTCTGGAGCAGGAACGCATCCCCATGCGCACGGTTGAGAGAGCCCTCGATGCTGTTGCGGAGCGATGAAGCGCGAAGTGTGTGGAGACGGGAGGTGGGAGAAGCGGGTGCGCTGGTCAGACCGTGGGATTCGTAGCATGCGCCCCAGGTGTTGGGCCTGGCGAAGCGGAACCTCCCGTGCGCACGCCAGCACCGGACCTGGACCGCGCAACGAACCGCGTGATCACCCCAGACCCTGCCCCTGCACATCGCCCGTTCACGGCGAGACGGCTTCCGGCCTGCGTCCAGCGGCTTGTCTTTGACGCGGTGCGGGCGGATCGGGAAGCGTTGACCAGGGGGAATTTCTTCCCGGCGCGGACCGTAACAGACTCTTTTCAACTTAAAGGGGCACTCGCCACATCATGGTCACTGCCCCTCTCTTCTTGCCCGCACGCCACTGCTGCGGGCATTCAGCCTTGGGCGTGCACGGTAGCCGCGACGAGCGCAGGAGATGGGCGCTGCTGCGGGCGGTCAGCCGGCCACTGCTTCCTGCTGAGGCTCGACGGCAACAGGCTCCGAGACGTCTGCCGCGGTGTAGAAGACGGACGAGCCCTGCTTGGTGCGCTGAGCCTGGCTCTTGGCGACCAGCCCTTCGAGGGTGGTACGCACGACGGTGGTCTTGACGCCACGGTCAGGGTGGGCCTGCGCGAGCGCGG
>NZ_JBLVKW010000090.1:0-27629 GCF_048270745.1 Streptomyces sp. NPDC056231
TGCAGGGGGGACCCTGTGGGAGAGTAGGACGCCGCCGAACAATTATTCCGGGAAAGCCCCGTGCCCTTGTGGCACGGGGCTTTTCTGCGTTCACGGACAGGTGACAACCACGGCTCCTCGTGGTGAGTGCGTGGTGTGGTTGGCAGGGAGTGTTGGATCAGAGCCGGCCGGTTCCCTTGAGGGCCAGGTAGGCATCGGCAAGAGCCGGGGCAAGATGGTCCGGAGTGGCGTCGACGACCACCACACCATGGCGCTGGAGCTGCTCTGCAGTGCGCTGCCGCTGAGCTTTGGCCTGGGCCGCCGCTGCCGCCTCGTAGACCGCGTCCACCGTGCCCCGGGCCTCGGCCATCTGCTCGATGTGCGGGTCGGCCACGGCAGCCACTAGCACCGTGTGGCGCTGAGTCAGCTGGGGAAGGACGGGGAGCAGACCCTCCTCGATGGGAGCCGCGTCCAGGCTGGTGAGGAGCACGAGCAGAGAGCGACGAGGGGCGCTTGCCAGCGCAGCGGCGCTGAGTCCTCGGGCGTCCGTTTCCACCAGTTCAGGTTCGAGCGGTGCCATGGCAGTGACCATGGCCGACAGGACTTCACCCGCGGCGCGTCCCTGGACCTGGGCACGGATGCGGCGGTCATACGCGAGCAGGTCCACACGATCGCCGGCGCGTGTAGCGAGAGCGGTGAGGAGCAGCGTCGCGTCCATTGCAGCATCGAGGCGAGGCACAGCACCGACTCGGCCTGCCGATGTGCGACCGATGTCTAGGACGATGAGGATGTGGCGGTCCCGCTCGGGGCGCCACGTACGGACTGCGACGGCCGATTGCCGCGCCGTTGCCCGCCAGTCGATGGAACGGGTGTCGTCGCCGGGGACATAGGCGCGGAGGCTGTCGAACTCGGTGCCTTCGCCGCGGGTGAGGACGCTGGTGCGTCCGTCCAGTTCACGGAGTCTGGCGAGGCGGGACGGCAAGTGCTTGCGGCTGGTGAACGGCGGCAGTACGCGCACCGTCCACGGAACGTGATGACTTCCCTGCCGGGCTGCCAGGCCCAATGGCCCGTATGAACGTACGGTGACGCGTTCGGCTCGGCGGTCGCCGCGGCGAGTGGGACGCAGGTGAGTGGTGAGGCGGCGGCGTTCACCTGCCGGGATGTCCAGCCTGTGGCGGGACGCCGCCTGTTCCGTACCTTTGAGCCAGCTGCTGGGCGGCCAGGCATCGCGGAGATGCGCGCGCAGGCGCCGACGCGACGCGTTGGTTACGGTCAGTTGCACGTCCGCATCATCGCCGAGTCGAACGGTTGTGTCGCCGGATCGGGTGAACTGGAGCGTTCGCACTGGCGCGGCCAGGGCGTAGTCGCACAGAATTGCCAGAGAGAGCGGGGCATTGACCGCGAGCATGCCCGTCCAGCTCGGGGCAAGGATGCCTACGGGGAGTGACCCCAAGGCGGCGAGTAGCGCTGCTCGTCCGGTGAGGGTCACGGGCACTGCCTCATCGGGGTACGGGGACGTGGGCGAGGACTGCGGTGATGACGGAGTCAGGGGTGACTCCTTCCATCTCCGCCTCGGGGCGCAGGTGGATGCGATGGCGGAGCGTGGGGAGTGCCAGGGCTTTCACGTCGTCCGGAATGACGTAGTCACGGCCGGTCAACCAGGCCCAGGCGCGGGCCGTGGAGAGCAAGGCGGCAGCACCTCGAGGGGAGACCCCGAGGGAGAGCGAGGGGGATTCACGCGTGGCACGACAGATATCGACGACATAGCCGGCGATCTCGGGGGAAACCGTGGTTCTGGCGACGGCGGCGCGGGCGGATTCCAGGTCGGCAGGGCCTGCGACGGGGCGGACGCCTGCGGAGACCAGGTCGCGGGGGTTGAAGCCGTCGGCATGGCGGGTCAGGACATTGATCTCCTCGTCGCGGGACGGCAGTGGCACTGTCAGTTTGAGGAGGAAGCGATCCAGCTGGGCCTCGGGGAGGGGGTACGTGCCCTCGTACTCGACGGGATTCTGAGTGGCCGCAACCAGGAAGGGGTCCGGCAGGAGGCGGGGGGTTCCGTCGACGGTGACCTGGCGCTCCTCCATCGCTTCCAGAAGCGATGACTGCGTCTTCGGAGGAGTGCGGTTGATCTCGTCGGCCAGGAGGAGGTTAGTGAAGACCGGGCCTGGCTGGAAGGAGAACTCAGCTGTACGGGCGTCGTAGACCAGAGAGCCGGTGACGTCGCTCGGCATCAGGTCGGGGGTGAACTGGACGCGCTTGGTATCGAGCTCGAGTGAGGCGGCGAGGGCGCGGACCAGGAGGGTCTTGGCGACACCGGGTACGCCTTCCAGGAGGACGTGGCCTCGGCAGAGCAGCGCCACGACGAGGCCGGTGACGGCGGGGTCCTGGCCGACTACGGCTTTGGCGATCTCGGAGCGCAGGGCTTCCAGGGATGCGCGGGCTGCGTCGTCGTTCCCGACGGTCTCGATTGTCCCGGCGGGCACTGGGGGCGGGGCGCTCATGAAAGGCGTACCTCTCTTTCGAGGGTGTCGAGTTGGTCTGCCAGACGGACAAGGGCGGCGTCATCGGCCGGCGCCGTGCCGAACAGCACGGCGTTCAGTTCGCCTTCGATGGTGCTGAGGCGTGCGGAGACGGCGGGAAGGAGCACCGCGGGGGAGTGAGCATTGCGGGGTGAGACCCCGAGGAGCGGGGCGATGCGGGTGCGAGTGGCGGAGCGCAACGAGGAGGCGGCCCGGTCGCGGGCATTCACCTTGCGGTAGAGGCGGGCGCGGCCCTCGGTGGATTCGGAGGCGCGAATGGCCACGGGCAGCCGTTCGGTGACCAGGGGGCCCAGACGACGGGCGCGCCATACGGCGGCGAGCACGGCGGCGACTGCGAGTTGCAGGGTTGCCCACAGCCAGCCCGGAGGGATCAGGTCGGCGAAGCTGCGGTTGTTGTCGGCGTGCTCATGGCCTGTGCTGTTGTCACCGTCTCCGCCGTTCCCGGTGGCGGAGGGGTCAGCGAGCGAGGGGAGGTACCAGACCAGATGCGGGCGGGAGCCGAGAAGTTGCAGGGCCAGGGAGGCGTTTCCCTGGCTGTCGAGACGGCTGTTGTAGAGGAAGTCCGCGGAGCCGAGCACGATGGAGTCGCCGGAGGCCTGCTCCTGGACCACGAGCAGGGTGGGGAGACCCCCGCTGGGGTAGCAGGCGAGGGTTTCGAGGCCGTCCGCGGTGTAGCGGAAGCCTCCCGTGTCGGCGGTTCCCGCGCTGTGGGCTGCGGGCAGCACGCACTGCGGTGCACGCGGGGCAACCGGTCCGGTGGACGTCGTGCGGACCCCGGGGGCCAGTGTGTCCACGGACGGGGGACCGGGCGCGAGGAGGACAGTGCGGCCGGCCGAGTCGGCAGTCGCGGCGCGGAGCTCGCTCTGCTGGCCCGGCGTCAGCAGATCAGGAGTGGTGACGAGCAGGGTCGTGTCCGGGCCGACCGCGGTGGTGGCCTCCTCGAGTGTGGTGGCCACCCGTACGGAGACGCCGCGGTCCTTGAGGAGTTCGGCGACGGCCCGGCTTCCGTGCTGATCGGCCGAGCGGGGGTCGAGTCGGCCGTGCTGGGCACCGGAGTGTGCGGTGGCCAGGACGATTCCGGCTGCTATGAGAAGGAGAAGGGCGAGCACCAGGCCGCGGGTGCGGGTCCAGACCTGGCGCGGGGTGGGGGAGACCGAGGTAGGGGGCGCGGTCATTCGGCCGCTCCCTGGGCCGGGGCGGGCAGCAGGGGCTTGGCGTTTTCGAGGTCGAGGTCGAGGTCTCGCAGCATCAGATACGCCTGCTGGTCGGTGTTCCGGCCGCCGTACATGATGGCGTCGAACTCCCGGGCGGCGGCGCGGAGGGGCAGCGCGTGCGCCGGCAGCGAGTGGCCTGCCTCGGTGGCGGCTTCGTCGGCGGTGCGGCCGGGGCGGGGGTCGAGCAGGGCGCGCTCCTCCAGCGAGCGGACGATGGCGCGCATGCGTTCCTGGACAGCCTCGTCCCAGCGGTGGGCAGCAGCGTGTGCCTCGGCGGCTGTCCGGTGTTCGGCGGCGCTGCGGGGGCTGTCGCCGAACAGGGCGTCGGTGGGGCGGGCGGTGTGTTGCGGGGTGCCCAGCCGCCACCAGAGGGCGGCGGCCAGAGCGATGACGATCAGCAAGAGGACGATCAGCCCGAGCGGTCCGCCGGGGGCGGTGTTCGAGGCTGCGGAGAAGAGATCGCCGAGCCACCCCCAGAGGCGGTCGAGACCGCGCTGGAGGAGGTTCGGGTCGTTCTCGTGGTACATCGGTTTGGACAGTTCGTGCCTCGCCGCTTCGCGGGCGGGCACACGTGGAGTGTCCACCGGTATGTCGCTGCTCGCGTGGATCAGCAGCCGTGCTGTTGTCGCGCCCCCCGCCCCCGTCACGGCATCAGCTCCTCGTGTCGTAGCCGGGCAGGCCTGCAGCCCGGGCGAGTTCGAGGTCGAGTGCCTCGCGACGGATGCGCTGGTCCACGTAGAGCAGGGCCATCACACCGGCGGAGAGCGGGTAGGTGATCGTCGAGATGATCACCTCGCCGATACCGGAGATGATCAGGAATGGCCAGCCGAAGTCGGTGGGCTTCCCGGTGAGGAACGCTCCCATCCCGTGGCCGTCCATGAGGATCGCGATGATGCCGAACGGGATCGCGATGACCAGGGTCACGATGAGTGTCAGCAGCCAGGTGAGGATCAGGATGCCGAACGTCCGCCACCAGGCGCCGCGCACCAGTTTCGCGGAGCGGCGCATCGAGACGGTGATCGACTGCCGCTCCAGCATCAGTGCCGGCGGGGCGAGACAGAAGCGGACCATCAGCCAGATGACGACGGCGGTGGCTGCCAGGAATCCGAGGAGGGCGAGAGCGACGCCGGCGGCGGAGCCGATCAGCACGCCCGGGAGCACGCCCACCGCCATGATGGCGGCGGTCATCAGGGTCAGGAGCAGGGTCAGGCCGAGCAGCTGAAGGAGGCGGGGCCGGGCCTCGGTCCACGCCTCGGAGAGCGTGACGGAACGGCCCACCACCGAGCGGCTGATCACGATGGTGAGCACGGAGGTGGTGAAGAGCGTCGCGATCAGGGTGACGAGCGTCGACGGCGCGCTGTAGATCAGGCTCGACTGCATGGAGTCGGCGGCCTGGCGGAGTGCCTCCGCGCCGGTTGCGTTCGGGTCGACCGAGGCGGGTTCCGGCAGCAGATAGCGCTGCACGAGGATGATCGTGACCTGGGCGATGACGGAGACGGTGAGGGTGATGCCGAGAACCGTGCGCCAGTGGGCGCGCATCGTGGACACCGCACCGTCGAGGATCTCTCCGACGCCGAGCGGGCGGAGCGGGATGACCCCGGGCTTCGCGGCAGCGGGCGGCTGGGCCCAGCCGGCTGCCTGCGGCCTGCCGCCCCAGCCGGGGGTGGGTGGCGGTACGCCGGGGCCGGGGCCGGAGGTGCCCGGTGGGGACCACTGCCCTGCCGGCGGTTGTGTGGAAGACCAGTTTCCCGCAGGGCCGCTGCCGTCGATGGGCTCGGACGGCCGGGGGACGCCCGCCTCCTGGCCGTCGGAGGGGGCGGATCCGGGCGAGGCCCAGCCCGGAGTGTCGTTCATTCTCGCTCCTTCACGGTCCTGTCCGCTCACGGGGCGGCAGGTTGGCAGCCATCGTGCCACGCGTTGCTCCGGTACGGGCCGGGTGCTCCGTCACCGTCTTGCCTTCATATGTGGGCGGCTCACGGTGCAGACTGGGCGGATGGCTGATCAGGACGCGCAATCGCCGGTGGGCATCGGGCCTTCCGCGCTTCCCTCCATCCGCTGGGCCGAGCCTCCGGAAGGCCCCGCAGTGGCGCTTCTCGACCAGACGCGGTTGCCCGCCGAGGAGGTCGAGCTGCTGTGTGCGGATGTGCCGGCACTGGTGCGGGCCATTCAGACGCTGGCCGTGCGCGGGGCGCCGCTGCTGGGCATTGCGGGGGCTTACGGGGTCGCTCTGGCCGTGGCCCGGGGCGACGACGTGGCAGAGGCTTCTGGGCTGTTGGAGCGGGCGCGGCCCACCGCTGTGAACCTCGGGTACGGGGTGCGGCGCGCGTCGCGGGCGTACTGGGCGGCGCTGGACAAGGGCGAGGACGCGCAGCGGGCGGCCGCAGTGGCCTTGGCGGAGGCCGAGGCGCTGCACCGGGAGGATGCCGAGGCCAGTCGGCGCATGGCGCAGTACGGGCTCGCGCTCCTCGAAGAGCTGCTGCCCGGCGGCGGGCATCAGCTTCTGACCCACTGCAATTCGGGGGCGCTTGTCTCGGGCGGTGAGGGCACGGCCTTTGCTGTGGCGCTCGGGGCGCACCGGGCCGGACAGCTGCGACGGCTCTGGGTGGACGAGACGCGGCCGCTGTTTCAGGGGGCGCGGCTGACCGCGTACGAGGCGGCGCGCCACGGGATGGCGTACAGCTTGCTCACGGACAATGCCGCGGGTTCGCTGTTCGCCGCGGGGGAGGTGGATGCCGTGCTCATCGGGGCCGATCGCATTGCTGCGGACGGGTCCGTGGCGAACAAGGTCGGGAGCTATCCGCTGGCGGTGCTTGCCAGATACCACCACGTGCCGTTCATTGTGGTGGCGCCGACCACGACCGTGGATCTGCAGACCCCGGACGGGGCATCGGTCATCGTGGAGCAGCGCCCCGGGCAGGAAGTGACGGAGCTCACATCGTCCCGGGTCGGGGCGGGTGGAGAAGCGAGGGGGCTGCCTGTCGCACCGCTGGGAACCCAGGCGTACAACCCCGCATTCGACATCACGCCGCCGGAACTGATCACGGCGATCGTCACGGAGGAGGGCGTAGTCTCCCCGGTCACGGGGGTCGGGCTGGCAGAGCTGTGTGCCAGATCATCGCACGTGACGATTAGCTAATGGGATGATGTCGATTATGAAGGGACGCGTCCTTGTCGTCGACGACGACACTGCACTGGCCGAGATGCTCGGGATTGTGCTGCGTGGTGAAGGGTTTGAGCCGTCGTTCGTAGCGGACGGCGACAGGGCACTTGCCGCATTTCGAGAGGCCAAGCCGGACCTGGTCCTGCTCGATCTCATGCTGCCCGGACGGGACGGTATCGAGGTCTGCAGGTTGATCAGGGCCGAGTCGGGTGTGCCGATTGTCATGCTCACCGCCAAGAGCGACACCGTCGATGTGGTGGTGGGCCTGGAGTCAGGGGCCGACGACTACATCGTCAAGCCGTTCAAACCTAAGGAGTTGGTTGCCCGGATCAGGGCACGTCTGCGCAGGTCCGAGGAGCCGGCACCGGAGCAGCTGACCATCGGGGACCTGGTCATCGATGTGGCCGGTCACTCGGTGAAGCGGGACGGGCAGTCGATCGCCCTGACCCCGCTGGAGTTCGACCTGCTGGTTGCGCTCGCCCGCAAGCCGTGGCAGGTCTTCACCCGTGAGGTGCTGCTCGAGCAGGTGTGGGGATACCGCCACGCCGCCGACACCCGGCTGGTGAATGTGCATGTCCAGCGGCTGCGTTCCAAGGTCGAGAAGGATCCGGAACGGCCGGAGATCGTGGTGACCGTCCGAGGCGTCGGCTACAAGGCCGGACCGAGCTGACGTGTCCTTCGGTAGCGCTGCCCCGAAGCCCGGGGAGCCGGGAGTCCGTACGGGGCGGGCTACCGGTTCCGGACGCAGGACGTCCGCGTTCGGACGTCTTCTTCAGGGTGGCCGGTTGTTCCACGACCGGGCGCCCGGCGGTCCTGTGCCGCGACTGCTGATGCGCTGGGTGCGGCGTCCGCTGCTGCCTGCCGTCCGGCTGTGGCGGCGCAACCTGCAGCTGCGGGTCGTCGCGGGCACGCTGCTCATGTCTCTCGGTGTCGTGCTGCTGCTCGGCCTGGTCGTGATCGGGCAGGTCCGCAACGGTCTGCTCGACGCGAAGGGCAAGGCTGCCCAGACGCAGGCCGCCGGCGGTTTCGCGGCGGCCCAGGACAAGGCGAATGCTCCGCTCACCCCCGGTGGGCAGGACGGTGACGCCGGGGACGGCGCGACCGCCAGCAACTCGTGGCGGACGGAGCTCGTCGACCAGCTCGCCAGCGGCGGCAAGAACGCCTTCAACGTGGTGGCGCTCAGCGCCGACGAGGGCAGCCGTGCGCCGCGCGGCTCGGGCAGTGTCGAAGCGGCCAGCATTCCGCAGAGCCTGCGGGAGGCGGTGGACAAGGGGCCCGGCGCGTTCCAGACGTACTCCCTGATCCGGTATGCGAACGGGCAGGAGTCGCAGCCCGGGCTTGTCGTCGGCAAGCGTCTCTACGACATCGACCAGAACCCGTACCAGCTCTACTACCTCTTCCCGCTGACGCAGGAGGAGAAGTCCCTGACCCTGGTCAAGGGCACGCTGGCGACCGCTGGACTGTTCGTGGTCGTGCTGCTCGGCGCCATCGCCTGGTTCGTGGTGCGGCAGGTCGTCACCCCCGTACGGATGGCCGCGGGGATCGCTGAGCGGCTCTCCGCGGGCAGGCTCCAGGAGCGCATGAAGGTCACCGGCGAGGACGACATCGCCCGGCTCGGTGAGGCCTTCAACAAGATGGCCCAGAACCTTCAGCTGAAGATCCAGCAGCTGGAGGAGCTCTCCCGGATGCAGCGACGCTTCGTCTCGGACGTCTCGCACGAGCTGCGGACGCCGCTCACGACCGTACGGATGGCCGCCGATGTCATCCATGAGGCACGCGTCGACTTCGATCCGGTGACCGCGCGCTCCGCTGAACTGCTCGGCGATCAGCTCGACCGGTTCGAGTCGCTGCTCTCCGACCTGCTGGAGATCAGCCGGTTCGATGCGGGTGCCGCCGCGCTGGAGGCCGAACCGATCGACCTGCGGCAGGTTGTCCGGCGCGTGATCGGCGGCGCCGAGCCGCTCGCCGAGCGCAAGGGCACCCGGATCCGGGTGGTCGGCGACGAGCAGCCGGTGATCGCGGAGGCCGACGCGCGGCGGGTCGAGCGCGTGCTGCGCAATCTTGTCGTCAACGCCGTCGAGCACGGTGAGGGCCGGGAGGTCGTGGTGCGGATGGGGGCGGCCGGAGGCGCGGTCGCCGTCGCCGTCCGCGACTACGGCGTGGGACTCAAGCCCGGCGAGGCGACCCGGGTCTTCAACCGGTTCTGGCGCGCCGACCCGGCGCGGGCACGGACGACCGGCGGCACCGGTCTCGGACTGTCGATCGCCGTCGAGGACGCCCGGCTGCACGGCGGCTGGCTGCAGGCATGGGGCGAGCCGGGCGGCGGTTCGCAGTTCCGGCTGACGCTGCCGCGTACGGCGGACGAGCCATTGCGTGGCTCCCCGATACCGCTGGAGCCCGAGGACTCGCGACGCAACCGGGAGAACCGGGGGCTGACCGCGGACGTCGGTACGACCGGGAGCGAGCACCGGCTCACGACGGTGCCGACCCAGCTGGGCGGCCCGGACCGTTCGCCTCTGCCTGTACCCACGCGTGCCCCCGCGGCTCCCCGGACGGCACCGGCGTCGGTGAATCCGGCCGCCCTGCCGGGCAACGGCGCCCGGGTGGTCGCCCGCCGCGCCGAGGACCGGCCGGGCGACACCATCGACTCTGCTGCGCAGGACCCGGATCGGGAGGACACGACTCGTGGGCGCTGACCGTCGTGAGGGCGGCCGTGGACGTGCGGTGGGGATGATCGCTCTGCTGGGATGCGGCGTCGTGCTGCTGTCCGCGTGCGGCTCGATGCCCGTCACCGGGGACATCAAGGCGGTTGACGCCTCACAGCCCGGCGACTCCCAGGTACAGGTGTACGCGGTGGCGCCCCGCGAAAACGCCACTCCGGGTGAGGTGGTCGACGGCTTCCTGGAGTCCATGACCAGTGACGACCCAGGCTTTCGGACGACCCGGAAGTACCTGACGAAGGAGGCATCGCGCACCTGGAAGCCGAGCGCGTTCACCACGGTGCTCTCCAAGGCGCCGAGCTGGAGCCAGCGGCGCCCGGTCCGCGACAGCGACCGCAGCAGTACGGAGCTCACCTTCACGCTGTCCGGCGACAAGGTGGCGACGGTGGACGCGCAGAACGCCTACCAGCCCGTCGTGCCGACGGACTTCAACCGGAGCCTGCACCTGGTGCGGCAGAACGGCAGCAAGGAGTGGCGCATCGACCTCGTGCCGGACGGCCTGCTGCTCGGTCAGTCCGACTTCAAGCGGCTCTACCGCTCCGTCAACAAGTACTACTTCGCCGCCGGGCCGGCGACAGATCAGTCGACGCTGGTCGCCGACCCTGTCTATGTGCGCAACCGGACGGATCCGATCACGGGGATGGACACCGTGACACAGACGGTCCGCAGTCTCGTCGAGGGACCGACTAACTGGCTGCGGCCGGTGGTCGATTCCCGTTTCCCCACCGGTACGGTCCTGCGCAAGGACGTCACCGCGCTGGCGCCCGACGACCGCAACGTACTGAAGGTTCCGCTCAACAAGAAGGCGGACGACGTCGGGCAGCGCTCCTGCCGCATGATGGCCTCTCAGGTGCTGTACACCGTGCGCGATCTGACGTCCGCCCGGGTCGAGCAAGTCGAGCTGCAGCGGTCTGACGGTTCGTCGCTCTGTGTCCTGGGTTCGGACCAGGCGGAGGAGTTCGCTCCGGACGGTTCCTCGGGTGGCAACGACAGCCAGTACTTCGTCGATGACGAGGGCCATGTCCAGCGCATCCCGGGGAGCACCAAGGGCAGCGGTGATCCGGAGCCGGTGGCCGGGCCGCTCGGTGACGGACCGGTGCGGATGAGCACCGTCGGCGTGGCCCGCGACGAGCAGCTGGCGGCGGCGGTCTCGCAGGACAGCGCGTCTCTGTACGTCGCCTCCGTCGTTTCGGCGGGCGAGCTCCCTCGGCCCGCCGTGACCAGCAGGGCGAAGAAGCCGGAGGACCGGTTGTCTGCGCCCAGTTGGGACGGGCGGGGCGATCTCTGGGTGGCGGACCGGAATCCGGATGATCGCCGGCTGCTGAGACTGGCCGGCGGTACGGGCGAGCCGTCGAACGTCAGGGTGCCGGACCTGGGCAGCGCGCGGATCGAGGCGCTGCGGCTGTCGGCGGACGGTGTCCGGATCGCGCTGCTGCTGACCGAGGACGGCCACACCACGCTGAGGATCGGCCGGATCGAGCGCCAGGGGGGTCCGGACACCCGGCAGGACGTCTCCGTCGTGGAGCTGCGGAAGGCCGCGCCGCAGCTGGCGGACGTGACCGCGATGTCCTGGTCGGGCCGGAGCCGCCTCGTGGTGGTCGGCAAGGAGCAGGATGGCGTACAGCAGGTGCGTTATGTCCAGGCGGACGGTTCGGCACCGGCGTCGGGAGTGCTGCCCGGGGCGAATCAGGTGTCGTCGGTCGCGGCTGCGGCGGACGACGAGCAGCTGCCGCTGATGGCGGACACCGAGGACGACGGGATAGTGAAGCTGTCGCCAGGGGACAACTGGCAGACGGTGCTCAAGAAGGGCTCATCGCTGGTCTATCCGGGCTGAGCCCCGGTCCGCGGAGTCCCCCGGCCAACGGTTCCGGGTGCCCGGGACCAACCCTGATCGCGTGGCGACGGGCGCTCCCTCCTGTTTCGGGACGGCTGTGTTTTCCACAGGGGTGGCCGGGTTCGTGCTGCGGGCGCACAGTGGAGTCATGCGGGGGTGGTGGCGGGAGATCGCCGGGCTGGTCCTGCCTGTGGCCTGCAGCGGCTGCGGCGGACCGCGGGCCGAGCTGTGCGAGGACTGCCGGGCGGTGCTTCATGGAGCGGTGCCGCGACGGGTGAGGCCCACGCCCGAGCCGGCCGGGCTGCCGGTGGTGCATGCCGCCGCGGCGTACGAGAACGCGGTACGGGCGGCGCTCCTGGCCCACAAGGAGCGTGGCGTACTAGGACTGTCGCGGGAGCTCGGCAGGGCGCTGGCGGGTGCAGTAAGGGCCGGGACGGGGCAGGTGGGCGGTCGGCCGGGATCACTGCTGCTCGTGCCGGTGCCGTCGGCGCGGCGGGCGGTGGCGGCGCGCGGGCACGATCCGACGCGCAGGATCGCGCTGTCGGCCGCCGGCGAGTTGCGGCGCGGTGGCGTGCGGGTGCAGGTGGCATCCGTACTGCGGCAACGGCGGCCGGTGGCCGATCAGTCGGAGCTCGGTGCCCGGCAGCGGCAGGAGAATCTGGCGGGCGCGCTGGAGGTGGTGGCCGGTGGTGAGCGGCTGCTTGCGACCGAACGGGTGGTGCTTGTGGACGACCTTCTGACGACCGGGGCCTCGCTGGCCGAGGCGGCACGCGCGCTCGACGCGGCGGGCCTCTGCGAAGACAAGGGTCCCGGAATGCGGCAGGCGGCCGTTGTTGCAGCGTCTCCGTCCGCCTTCGAAATAAACCGGAACTGCCAATGAACTTTCATCGTTGCAGGTAGTGAGTGGGCAAAGACCCCTGAACGGAGGTACGTGCGAGTAGCGGGTGCCGACATCCGGCTGAGCAGGCTATGTTCGGTGGTGAGGAAAGGTGAATGCCGGACCTCGACGAATGCACCCCCAGGTTTCGGGCAGGTAACTCACCGGTAGCCCAGAAGCTGAAAAGTCGGTGGGGTGGAGACCTCCCGGATGGGGGAGGAGGAGGTCGAAGCCACCGAGTCCGAGGCTCCGGCGATCACCGGAGCCTGGTGCAAAAGGGAGATGCTCCGCCGCCGAGCGGAGCGATCCGGGAACGGAGTTCTGCGTGGACATCGTCGTCAAGGGCCGCAAGACCGAGGTGCCCGAGCGGTTCCGCAAGCACGTGGCCGAGAAGCTGAAGCTGGACAAGATCCAGAAGTTCGACGGCAAGGTGATCAGCCTCGACGTCGAGGTGTCCAAGGAGCCAAACCCCCGTCAGGCCGACCGTTCCGACCGGGTGGAGATCACGCTTCGCTCGCGGGGACCGGTCATTCGTGCGGAAGCGGCCGCAGCCGACCCCTACGCAGCGCTGGACCTGGCCACCGGCAAGCTGGAGGCGCGGCTGCGCAAGCAGCACGACAAGCGCTACAGCCGCCGGGGCAACGGCCGGATTCCCGCTGCCGAAGTCGCCGAGACCGTGCCGGGTGCGGCGTCGTTCAACAGCGAGGGTGACCTGGCCGGCGAAGGCGCGGCAGAGTCCGTACCCACCACCAGGATCGGCTCGCTCGAGGTGCAGGGCGAAGGGCCGCTGGTGATGCGCGAGAAGACGCACGTCGCGGCACCGATGCTGCTCGATCAGGCGCTCTACGAGATGGAGCTGGTCGGGCACGACTTCTATCTGTTCGTCGATGCCGAGACGAAGGAACCCAGTGTCGTCTACCGACGGCACGCCTACGACTACGGTGTCATTCATCTGAGGACCGACCCGCTGGCCGCTGACGAGGCGGGCGGCGCAGGCGGTGCGCTCGGCGGCTGACGCCCCGCATCGGTGGTGCCCCTGGGGGCGCAATCACGCCACCAGGGGCACCCGAGTGGGACCACAGGACCACCGCTCTGACGTCCAGGCATGGAATCATGACGTCCCAAGCCAAACGGTGCTCTGTGAAGTGCCGTTGGCGGACAGCTTGTGAACTTCAGGCCGTGGCCTTCAGGGGGAGGAACGATGGCGGACACCTTCGGGCCCGTGCGCGATGCGAATGATGCCGACGACACTGCCTGTGCCGACACCGGCGCGGACACGGAGAGTTCCCGCAAGGAGCCGATCCGCGTCCTGGTGGTGGATGACCATGCGCTCTTCCGCAGAGGTCTGGAGATCGTCCTCGCACAGGAAGAGGACATCCAGGTCGTCGGCGAGGCGGGTGACGGGGCGGAGGCCGTCGACAAGGCGGCCGACCTGCTGCCCGACATCGTGCTGATGGACGTACGGATGCCCAAGCGCGGCGGCATCGAGGCCTGCACCTCCATCAAGGAGGTGGCCCCCAGCGCGAAGATCATCATGCTGACGATCAGTGACGAGGAGGCCGACCTCTACGACGCGATCAAGGCGGGGGCCACCGGCTATCTCCTCAAGGAGATCTCCACCGACGAGGTGGCCACAGCGATCCGCGCGGTCGCCGACGGGCAGTCCCAGATCAGCCCGTCCATGGCGTCCAAACTGCTGACCGAATTCAAGTCGATGATCCAGCGGACCGACGAGCGCAGGCTGGTGCCGGCGCCGCGGCTCACCGACCGGGAGCTCGAAGTCCTCAAACTGGTTGCCACGGGCATGAACAATCGCGATATCGCGAAGGAACTGTTCATTTCCGAGAACACCGTGAAGAACCACGTCCGCAACATTCTGGAGAAGCTGCAGCTGCACTCCAGGATGGAAGCAGTGGTCTATGCCATGCGGGAGAAGATCCTGGAGATCAGGTGAATCGGGTGCGCCGGTACAGCCGGGTCAGCCGAGGGCGCGGGCGACTTCCTGGCTGAGCGCCTCGCGCAGCTCCGGTGCGTCCACCCGTTCCACCCGGACCGCCGTGCAGCCGACCCAGGCCGCCGCCTCCACGAGCGCCTCGGCCATCGGTGCGACGGCCTTCCTGCCTGCCAGGGACACCTGCCGAGCGACCAGAGTCGTGCCCTCGCGCGCCGGATCGACCCGGCCCTGGAGCTTTCCGCCCGCCAGCAGCGGCATCGCGAAATAGCCATGAATCCGCTTGGGCCTGGGGACGTACGCCTCCAGGCGGTGGGTGAAGCCGAAGATACGTTCCGTCCGCGCCCGCTCCCAGATCAGTGAGTCGAACGGAGACAGCAGCGTCGTACGGTGCCGTCCGCGCGGCTCCGCAGCCAGTGCCGCCGGGTCGGCCCAGGCAGGCTTCGCCCAGCCCTCCACCGTCACCGGCACCAGCCCGGAGTCCGCCACCACCGCGTCGAACTGCTCGGCCTTCAGCCGGTGGTAGTCGGCGATGTCCGTACGGGTGCCGACTCCCAGGGACTGCCCGGCGAGTGCGACCAGCCGGCGCAGACACTCCGTGTCGTCCAGATCGTCATGCAGCACGGCATCGGGCAGCGCACGCTCCGCGAGGTCGTACACCCGTTTCCAGCCGCGCCGCTCGGTGCACACCACTTCGCCGTACATCAGGGCCCGTTCGACGGCGACCTTCGACGCCGACCAGTCCCACCACTCCCCGCCGTTCTTCGCGCCGCCCAGCTCCGTCGCTGTCAGCGGTCCCTCGGCGCGCAGCTGCTTGATCACCGTGTCGTACGCCCCGTCGGGAAGATCGTGGCTCCACTGCGGGCGCGCCCGGTAGGAGCGGCGGCGGAACGCGAAGTGCGGCCACTCCTCGACCGGCAGGATGCACGCCGCATGCGACCAGTACTCGAAGGTGCGGCCGCCGGACCAGTACGCGTCCTCGATCGTGCGGCGGCCGACGGCGCCGAGGCGCGCGTACGGAATCAGCTCGTGCGATCGGGCCAGCACCGAGATCGTGTCGAGCTGTACGGCGCCGAGGTGCCGCAGCACGCCCGGCACCCCCGACCGGCGGTCCGGTGCCCCGAGGAGGCCCTGGGCGCGCAGGGCGATCCTGCGTGCCTGGTCGGCGGAGAGTTCGGCAGCAGGAGGCGGCACAGGCGTCATGGGCCGAACCCTAGAGGGTCGCACTGACATTCGTTCACGGAGTGGTGGACCGGTCCGTGCAGCCGGAGGTGGGGGGCGCCGACAGGGGACTTCGCCGGCAGATACGGGTGGGCGCCCGGCAAGGCCAGGTCGGACGGGAGCAGCGCGCCGACCCAGGTGTCCCGCCGCACGCCCTTGTTCAGCAGTCCCGAGCGCTGATCGCCCTCCAAGCGGAAGCCCGCCCGCTGCGCCACGGCCCGCGAGGGCACATTGCCGACCTCGGCCCGCCACTCCAGCCGGTCCCCGCCGAGTGCGGTGAACGTCCAGTGGGCGGCAGCCCGTACCGCCTCCGTCGTATAGCCGAGACCGCGGTGCTCCTTCGCCGTCCAGAACCCCACCTCGTACGTGCCCGGCAGCGTGCGGCGGTCGATGCCGAGTGCACCGGTGATCACCCCGCTGTCGCGCTGCACCACCGTGAAGTTGTACATGGAGTCGTCCTGCCAGCCGCTGGGGGACAGCTTCTCCGTGAAGAGTTCGGCATCGGCCCGGCTGTACGGGGAGGGGATGACCGTCCAGCGCTGGATGTCCGGGTCCTGACAGGCGGCGTACACCTCGTCCGCGTCGCTCCGGCGAAAGGGGCGCAGCAGCAGACGTTCAGTGGTGAGAGTGATCGGCTCCATGTACGGATTCTGGTGAGGTGCGGACGGCGATGCGACCAGTTTGGGCGCTTCCCGGCACCTTCCGAGTCCGCCATCCGTTGAATCGAAAGGGCACAGCGGGTTCAACGCGGCGGCAGCCCTCCCGGCGCGACGGGGTCCTCGCTTACGATGGCCGTTGCGGTGGGGCTCACCTGCCGTGCCCGTGCCAGCGTCCAACACAAACCCAGTGCCAGGCCCGACCGGCAAGGAGACCAGCCTCAGTGTCCGTCTTCAACAAGCTCATGCGTGCAGGCGAAGGCAAGATCCTGCGCAAACTGCACCGCATCGCGGACCAGGTCAGCTCCATCGAAGAGGACTTTGTCAACCTCTCCGACGCCGAGCTGCGGGCGCTCACCGACGAGTACAAGGAACGGTACGCGGACGGCGAGAGCCTGGACGACCTGCTCCCCGAGGCATTCGCGACGGTCCGTGAGGCCGCCAAGCGAGTACTCGGACAGCGCCACTACGACGTCCAGATGATGGGTGGCGCGGCGCTGCACCTCGGCTATGTGGCCGAGATGAAGACCGGTGAGGGCAAGACCCTCGTCGGCACCCTGCCCGCGTATCTCAACGCGCTCTCCGGCAAGGGCGTGCACCTGATCACGGTCAATGACTATCTGGCCGAGCGCGACTCCGAGATGATGGGCCGGGTCCACAAGTTCCTGGGCCTGACCGTCGGCTGCATCCTCGCGAACATGACGCCGGCCCAGCGACGTGAGCAGTACGCCTGCGACATCACGTACGGCACGAACAACGAGTTCGGCTTCGACTACCTTCGCGACAACATGGCGTGGTCCGCGGACGAGCTCGTCCAGCGCGGACACAACTTCGCGGTGGTCGACGAGGTCGACTCGATCCTCGTCGACGAGGCCCGTACGCCGCTGATCATCTCCGGCCCGGCCGATCAGGCGACCAAGTGGTACGGCGACTTCGCCAAGCTGGTCACGCGCCTCACGAAGGGCGAGGCGGGCAATCCGCTCAAGGGCATCGAGGAGACCGGCGACTACGAGGTCGACGAGAAGAAGCGGACCGTCGCGATCCACGAGCCCGGTGTCGCGAAGGTCGAGGACTGGCTCGGCATCGACAACCTCTACGAGTCGGTGAACACCCCGCTCGTCGGGTACCTCAACAACGCCATCAAGGCCAAGGAACTCTTCAAGAAGGACAAGGACTACGTCGTCATCGACGGCGAAGTCATGATCGTCGACGAGCACACCGGCCGTATCCTCGCCGGCCGCCGCTACAACGAGGGCATGCACCAGGCGATCGAGGCGAAGGAAGGGGTGGACATCAAGGACGAGAACCAGACCCTTGCCACGATCACCCTGCAGAACTTCTTCCGCCTCTACGGCAAGCTGTCCGGCATGACCGGTACGGCGATGACCGAGGCCGCCGAGTTCCACCAGATCTACAAGCTCGGCGTCGTGCCGATCCCGACGAACCGGCCGATGGTCCGCGCCGACCAGTCGGACCTGATCTACCGGACCGAGGTCGCGAAGTTCGCCGCGGTCGTCGACGACATCGCCGAGAAGCACGAGAAGGGTCAGCCGATCCTGGTCGGCACCACCTCGGTCGAGAAGTCCGAGTACCTCTCGCAGCAGCTCTCCAAGCGCGGTGTCCAGCACGAGGTGCTCAACGCCAAGCAGCACGACCGCGAGGCGACGATCGTGGCCCAGGCCGGCCGTAAGGGCGCGGTGACGGTGGCGACGAACATGGCCGGTCGAGGCACCGACATCAAGCTCGGCGGCAACCCCGACGACCTCGCCGAGGCGGAGCTGCGCCAGCGCGGTCTCGACCCCGTCGAGCACGTCGAGGAGTGGGCGGCCGCGCTGCCCGCGGCGCTGGAGAAGGCCGAGCAGGCCGTGAAGGCGGAGTTCGAAGAGGTCAGGGAGCTCGGCGGGCTCTACGTCCTGGGCACCGAGCGGCACGAGTCGCGGCGTATCGACAACCAGCTGCGCGGTCGTTCCGGCCGTCAGGGCGACCCGGGCGAGTCCCGCTTCTACCTGTCGCTCGGCGACGACCTGATGCGGCTGTTCAAGGCGCAGATGGTTGAGCGCGTGATGTCGATGGCAAACGTGCCGGACGACGTGCCGATCGAGAACAAGATGGTGACGCGGGCGATCGCGTCGGCGCAGTCGCAGGTCGAGCAGCAGAACTTCGAGACGCGTAAGAACGTCCTGAAGTACGACGAGGTGCTCAACCGGCAGCGCGAGGTCATCTACGGCGAGCGTCGTCGCGTCCTGGAGGGCGAGGACCTGCAGGAGCAGATCCGCCACTTCATGGACGACACCATCGACGACTACATCCGGCAGGAGACTGCCGAGGGCTTCGCCGAGGAGTGGGACCTCGACCGGCTGTGGGGCGCGTTCAAGCAGCTCTACCCGGTGAAGGTCACCGTCGATGAGCTGGAGGACGCGACCGGGGACCGGGCCGGGATCACCGCCGAGTTCATCGCGGAGTCCATCAAGGACGACATCCACGAGCAGTACGACGAGCGCGAGAAGCAGCTCGGCTCGGACATCATGCGTGAGCTGGAGCGGCGCGTCGTGCTGTCCGTCCTGGACCGCAAGTGGCGTGAGCACCTCTACGAGATGGACTACCTCCAGGAGGGCATCGGCCTGCGGGCCATGGCGCAGAAGGACCCGCTGGTCGAGTACCAGCGCGAGGGCTTCGACATGTTCAACGCCATGATGGAGGGCATCAAGGAGGAGTCCGTCGGCTACCTGTTCAACCTGGAGGTCCAGGTCGAGCAGCAGGTCGAGGAGGTTCCGGTGCAGGATGCGGCCGAGGGGACCTCGCTTGCCAAGGAGGACGCCACGGTTCCGGCTGCGGCACGTCCGGAGATCCGCGCCAAGGGGCTCGACGCTCCGCAGCGCCCGGACCGGCTGCACTTCTCCGCCCCCACGGTGGACGGGGAGGGAGGCGTCGTCGAGGGCGACTTCGCCAACGGTGACGGTGGGGCCGGGTCGGAGTCGGACGGGCTCACCCGGGCGGAGCGACGCAAGGCGCAGAAGAGCGGTGGCGGGGGGCGGCGCCGCAAGAAGTAGGTGCGGCTGCGCCTGCGTCCTGCGGGCGTGAGTTTGCTTCGTACGGCGGCTGGGGCCGGGCACCGAGGGGTGTCCGGCCCCAGCCGTGTGCGGGGCGGGCCGGCGCGCCGGGGTCGCCCGTCGGCCGTTCTGCCCTCCCGCGCCGGACCGGCCGGAAGAGCCTGCTGGTGCAAGGGCCGGGCGTGAGGCGCCGGACGGACTCGGGGATCGCTGCTGGGGTCGCGCTGTGCCGCGAGTGGTGGGTGCCGGGGTCACGCCTCAGCTGCCCGACTTGGTGCCGCCCAGCTCTACCGCTGCGCAGCGCCAGCGCAGGTCCGGGCCCTGTTCCAGGCGGAAGGCCATGGCGCGTACCTCTTCGCCCGCCGCGATGCTCGCGCACGCCTCCACCACGCCCGGTGCGGGCTGGGCGCCGTGGCAGCGGCGTACCACCGGGCGGGCCCCGCGGGCCCTGAGCGGGGTTGCCGGGGCCAGTTCGGCCAGCTGGTCGTAGGCCTCGCCGATCGTGTGGCCGAGCATCCAGTGGACCGGTCGCTGGCCGCTGAGAACCGCGAGGAGGCGTTCCGCGAACCAGTGGTGCGGGCGCATCCGCTGCGCTGCCCGGCGACGCTCCGCCGGTACGGCTTCGGGCCTGCGCTGGTCGTGACGTCCGGCGGGCCGGGTCCTGTTCACGCTCATCGTTACATCGCCCCCGTTGATCCGAGGCCCGGCTGTCTACCGGGCAGTAACTTCTGTTGGGGATCTTCTACGGCGGTGGCGTACGCGGCCGCAAGCGCCGTCGGGGCGCCGGGCGCGGTCCCAGAGGTTCACCTATCCGGGTGACAGGCGCGGTGTCGCAAGGCGCGTGGGGGCGGTGTGAGGGGTGAATTGTGCGCGTGGGGTGGACGGGCCGGAGGCCGTACCTGTAACCCCGATGGGGGACGTCGCACGTATCCTGAGGGCGTTCCGACTACGAAAGCGGCCAGCCATGCGCGTGTACGTCCCCCTGACCCTCTCCGGTCTCGCAGCGGCGCACCGGGCGGGCGAGGTCGGCCCCGGTCCGCTGACCGCATACGCGGTCACTCCCGCGCTCCGCGAGTGGTACGTCTCCGACGACATCGAGGAGCTGGAGTACGCGGCGCTCAACCGGGCCGCGTCCGCCTCGCTGCGGATGATCGCCGGGGACCCGGGTGCCGTGCGCAGGCGCGTGGTCGTCGCCGTCGACGTACCGGACGGGGAAGCCGTCGCCGACCCCGACCACAGCCTCGATCCGTCGTCGCTCGGTGAGGTGCGGATCGCGTCCGCGGTGGCGCTGAAGAAGGCGGCCGCAGTGCATGTCGACGCGGACGACGCGGAGAAGGACGTGGCGGCGGCCGCCGCGGTACTCGGCGCGGCGGACCTCGGGGACGACGACGCGCAGTTCACGGTGGACGGTGCCGAGGACCACGAACTGCTCTGGTTCGGGGTGCAGGAGATTCCCAACCTGATCGGCTGACCCGTATCTGACCGGCTGACCCGTTGTCGTACCCGGCAGGTATTTTCTCTCCATGGGGACACACGGGAAGCACCGCACGCATCTGGTCTGGGACTGGAACGGCACACTGCTCGACGACAACGCCGCGGTCGTCGGCGCGACGAATGCCGCCTTCGCCGAGGTCGGCCTGGAGCCGCTCACGCTGGAGCAGTACCGGGAGATGTACTGCATCCCGATTCCCCGCTTCTACGAGCGGCTGATGGGTCGGCTGCCCACCGAGGCCGAGTGGGAGCGGATGGACGGGATCTTCCACCGGTACTACACAGAGCAGCGGGTCGCCTGCGGGCTGACCGAGGGGGCCGCGGAGCTGCTGGCGCAGTGGCAGCTCGCCGGGCGCAGCCAGTCGCTCCTGAGCATGTATGTCCACGAGCAGCTGGTGCCGGTGGTCCGGGGGTACGGGATCGAGCGGCACTTCACGCGGGTCGACGGCCGCACCGGGCCGTCCGGCGGCAGTAAGGCGCAGCACATGGAGCGGCATCTTGCCGCCCTGGACGGGATATCGCCCGAGCGCACGGTGGTCATCGGCGACGCGGTGGACGACGCGCTGGCCGCGGCGCATGTCGGTGCGGGGGCGGTGCTCTATACCGGGGGGTCGCACAGCCGGGCCAGCCTGGAGGCGGCCGGCGTGCCGGTGGTGGACAGTCTCGCCGAGGCTGTGGAGCTTGCCGAGCAGATGACCGGCTGAGGGGCGCCCGGAGGGGTCCGGCCGGCGCCGACGGGAGGCTGAGGGGGCTTTCGGCGACGTTTCGGCTCGGCGCGGCCTCGGCCCGCCCAGGATTCAGTTCGCCGGGGCCTTCGTGCGCAGGACCTTCAGGAACTCGCGCATCCACGCCGAGTGGTCCGGCCAGGCGCGGGACGAGATCAGGGTGCCGTCCACCACCGCTTCATGGTCCTCGAAGGTGGCACCCGCCGCCTGCATGTCGAGTTCCAGTGCGGGGTAGGCCGTGACGCGGCGGCCGCCCAGTTCGCCGATCGCCGCCGTCAGCAGGGGGCCGTGACAGATCTGGGCGACCGGCCTGTCCGAGTCGAAGAAGGCCTTGAGGATCTTGCGGAGCTCGGCGTCGTTGCGCAGGTACTCGGGGGCGCGTCCGCCCGGGATGACCAGGGCGGCGTAGTCTCCGGCGTCGACCTCGGAGAACGCCAGATCGGCCGGCCAGGTGTAGCCGGGC
The DNA here is from genome assembly GCF_048270745.1 of Streptomyces sp. NPDC056231. Classification (NCBI taxonomy): domain Bacteria; kingdom Bacillati; phylum Actinomycetota; class Actinomycetes; order Kitasatosporales; family Streptomycetaceae; genus Streptomyces; species Streptomyces sp. NPDC056231. The sequence goes on from NZ_JBLVKW010000090.1 coordinate 21,882, forward strand.
TTCTCGGTGTACGTGTCGAAGCCGGGCTCGAAGTCGTGGACGACGAAGCGGAGCGTCTTGCGGGCGGGGGCCGCGATATGGACGTCGTACCCCTCCTCGCGCAGCCGCTGGTACGGGTACAGGACTTCCAGGGACTCGGCGGCGTCGCCGGTGACGATCAGGACCTTCGGTGCCATGGTGCGGGCTCCCCTCGCGCGGACGTCTGCGTCAAGCGTGCATCTGCCCGTTGCGCGCTGTCCAGAGTGTCAAAGTTCGGGGCCTTCTTTTGTACACATACGGCTCATGACGGTTCCGGGTACGGGCGAGATAGCCTGGACCCGTGATCAGCGCGATATGCCTTGGGGGCAGCGAAGCCCCCGGCCTGCGCCCGGAGTGCCACCGTGCCCGGGCGATCACTGATCCCCTCGTCCCGGACCTGCTGCCGAAAAAGGCCGATATGGTCCCGGGCATCTCTCGTAGCGGCATAGCGTCGTCTCAGACCGGAAACCCCGTGTCGTGGCGGTACGTCGCTTTTTCCACCTACGTCACGCAACGGCGCGCGACAGGAGCCAGAGGACATGCAGACCAAGCTGGACGAAGCCAAGGCCGAGCTGCTCGCACGGGCGGCACGGGTAGCTGACAACAGTCCGGGCGGTGGTGTCGGCGGCCCGGGCGGTACCCCTCAGGTGCACGTCGAGGGCACCGGGGCCGGCGCCACCGGTGCCGGGCAGGGCGAGTACCCGGGCCCGGACGTGCTGCACTCGTACCTCCAGCGCTACTACCTGCACACCGCTCCGGAGGACCTCGTCGGCCGCGACCCGGTCGATGTCTTCGGTGCTGCCTCCTCCCACTACCGGCTCGCGGAGAACCGCCCGCAGGGCACCGCGAACGTCCGGGTGCACACCCCGACCGTCGAGGAGAACGGCTGGACCTGCAGCCACTCCGTCGTCGAGGTCGTCACCGACGACATGCCGTTCCTGGTCGACTCCGTCACCAATGAGCTGTCCCGGCAGGGGCGCGGCATCCATGTCGTGATCCACCCGCAGGTCGTCGTCCGTCGCGATGTCACCGGCAAGCTCATCGAGGTCCTCGCCGAGGGCAACGGCCTCACTGCCGACCAGCAGGGCCGCAAGGGCGCCGACGGGGCCAAGGGGACCACGCACGCGCTGCCGCACGACGCGCTCGTCGAGTCCTGGATCCACGTCGAGATCGACCGCGAGACCGACCGCTCCGACCTGAAGCAGATCTCCCTGGATCTGCTCCGCGTGCTGTCCGACGTACGGGAGACCGTCGAGGACTGGGACAAGATGCGCGACGCCGCGCTGCGCATCGCCGACGACCTGCCCGGCGAGCCGCTCGACGAGCTCGCCGACGAAGAGGTGAACGAGGCCCGGGAGCTGCTGCGGTGGCTCTCCGCCGACCACTTCACCTTCCTCGGCTACCGCGAGTACGAGCTGAAGGAGAGCGACGCACTGGCTGCCGTCCCCGGCACCGGCCTCGGCATCCTGCGCTCCGACCCGCACCACAGCGAGGACGAGGCGCACCCGGTCAGCCCGTCCTTCGAGCGGCTGCCCGCCGACGCCCGCGCCAAGGCCCGCGAGCACAAGCTGCTGATCCTCACCAAGGCGAACAGCCGGTCGACCGTGCACCGCCCCAGCTACCTCGACTACGTCGGCGTGAAGAAGTTCGACACCGACGGCAACGTCGTCGGTGAGCGCCGCTTCCTCGGACTGTTCTCGTCCGCCGCCTACACCGAGTCCGTGCGCCGGGTGCCCGTCATCCGCCGCAAGGTCGCCGAGGTGCTGGAGGGTGCGGGCTTCTCGCCCAACAGCCACGACGGACGCGATCTGCTGCAGATCCTGGAGACGTACCCGCGCGACGAGCTCTTCCAGACCTCCGTCGACCAGCTGCGTTCCATCGTGACGTCCGTGCTGTACCTCCAGGAGCGGCGCCGACTGCGGCTCTACCTCCGCCAGGACGAGTACGGGCGCTACTACTCCGCGATCGTCTACCTGCCGCGCGACCGCTACACCACCGGTGTGCGGCTGCGGCTGATCGACATCCTGAAGGAGGAGCTCGCCGGCACCAGCGTCGACTTCACCGCCTGGAACACCGAGTCGATCCTTTCCCGGCTGCACTTCGTCGTGCGGGTCGCGCCCGGCACCGAGCTGCCCGACCTGACCGGCGCCGAGGTCGACCGCATCGAGGCGCGTCTCGTCGAGGCCGCCCGCTCCTGGGCCGACGGCTTCCAGGAAGCGTTGACCGCCGAGTGCGGTGAGGAGCGCGCCGCCGAGCTGCTGCGCCACTACGGTCACTCGTTCCCCGAGGGCTACAAGGCCGACCACACGCCGCGTGCCGCCGTCGCCGACCTGGTCCACCTCGAAGCGCTGAAGAAGGACGAGAAGGACTTCGCGCTCAGCCTGTACGAGCCGGTCGGCGCAGGCCCCGGTGAGCGCCGCTTCAAGATCTACCGGACGGGTGAGCAGGTCTCCCTCTCCGCCGTTCTCCCCGCGCTCCAGCGGCTCGGGGTCGAGGTCGTCGACGAGCGTCCGTACGAGCTGCGCTGCGCGGACCGTACGCACGCCTGGATCTACGACTTCGGGCTGCGGATGCCGCAGGTCAACGGCAGCGGCACCTACCTCGCCGACGACGCCCGCGACCGGTTCCAGGACGCGTTCGCCGCGGTGTGGACCGGGCAGGCCGAGAACGACGGCTTCAACTCCCTGGTGCTCGGCGCCGGTCTGAACTGGCGGCAGGCGATGGTGCTGCGCGCCTACGCGAAGTATCTGCGGCAGGCCGGCTCGACCTTCAGCCAGGACTACATGGAGGACACCCTCCGTAACAACGTCCACACCACCCGGCTGCTGATCTCCCTCTTCGAGGCCCGGATGTCGCCCGGTCGGCAGAGCGCCGGCACGGAGCTGATCGACGGTCTCCTCGAAGAGCTCGACGGGGCGCTCGACCAGGTCGCCTCGCTCGACGAGGACCGGATCCTGCGGTCCTTCCTCACCGTCATCAAGGCGACCCTGCGCACGAACTTCTTCCAGATTGCGGACGGCGGCAAGCCGCACGCGTACGTCTCGATGAAGTTCGACCCGCAGGCCATCCCGGACCTTCCCGCGCCCCGCCCGGCGTTCGAGATCTGGGTGTACTCGCCGCGCGTCGAGGGTGTCCACCTGCGCTTCGGCAAGGTCGCCCGTGGTGGTCTGCGCTGGTCGGACCGGCGGGAGGACTTCCGTACGGAGATCCTCGGCCTGGTCAAGGCGCAGATGGTCAAGAACACCGTCATCGTTCCGGTCGGCGCCAAGGGCGGCTTCGTCGCCAAGCAGCTGCCGGACCCGGCCGTCGACCGTGACGCCTGGATGGCCGAGGGCATCGCCTCGTACCGGACATTCATCTCGGCGCTGCTCGACATCACCGACAACCTGGTGGCCGGCGAGGTCGTGCCGCCCGTCGACGTCGTGCGCCACGACGAGGACGACACCTACCTCGTCGTCGCCGCCGACAAGGGCACCGCGAGCTTCTCCGACATCGCCAACGAGGTCGCCGTCGGGTACGGCTTCTGGCTCGGCGACGCGTTCGCCTCCGGTGGTTCCGCCGGTTACGACCACAAGGGCATGGGCATCACCGCCCGCGGCGCCTGGGAGTCCGTGAAGCGGCACTTCCGCGAGCTCGGCCACGACACCCAGACCGAGGACTTCACGGTCGTCGGCGTCGGCGACATGTCCGGTGACGTGTTCGGCAACGGCATGCTGCTCTCCGAGCACATCCGGCTCGTCGCCGCCTTCGACCACCGGCACATCTTCCTCGACCCGACCCCGGACGCCGCCACCTCGTACGCCGAGCGGCGCCGCCTCTTCGAGCTGCCGCGCAGCTCCTGGGCCGACTACAGCAAGGACCTGCTCTCCGCGGGCGGCGGCATCCACCCCCGTACCGCGAAGTCGATCCCGATCAACGCGCACGTCCGCGAGGCGCTCGGCATCGAGTCGGGGGTCACCAAGATGACGCCCGCCGACCTGATGCAGACCATCCTCAAGGCGCCCGTCGACCTGGTGTGGAACGGCGGCATCGGTACGTACATCAAGTCGTCGGCCGAGTCGAACGCGGACGTCGGCGACAAGGCCAACGACGCGATTCGCGTCAACGGTGAGGACCTGCGGGCCAAGGTCGTCGGCGAGGGCGGCAACCTCGGCGCGACGCAGCTCGGCCGGATCGAGTTCGCCCGGGGCGGCGGCCGGATCAACACCGACGCGATCGACAACAGCGCGGGTGTGGACACCTCCGACCACGAGGTGAACATCAAGATCCTGCTCAACGGGCTGGTCCGGGACGGCGACATGACCGTCAAGCAGCGCAACAAGCTGCTTGCGGACATGACCGACGAGATCGGCCGTCTGGTGCTGCGCAACAACTACGCGCAGAACACCGCGCTCGCCAACTCCGCCACCCAGTCCGCCTCCCTGCTCCACGCCCAGCAGCGCTTCATGCGCCGCCTGGGCCGCGACGGGCACCTGGACCGTGCGCTGGAGTTCCTGCCCACCGACCGGCAGATCCGGGAGCTGCTGAACAGCGGCAAGGGGCTCACCCAGCCCGAGCTCGCCGTACTGCTGGCCTACACGAAGATCACCGCATCCGACGAGCTGATCCGGACCAGCCTGCCGGACGACCCGTACCTGCAGAAGCTGCTGTACGCCTACTTCCCGGAGCAACTGCGCGCGCAGTTCCCCGAGGCGGTCGACGGACACGCCCTGCGTCGCGAGATCATCACCACGGTGCTGGTCAACGACACGGTGAACACCGGTGGTTCGACCTTCCTGCACCGGATGCGGGAAGAGACCGGCGCATCGATCGAGGAGATCGTGCGGGCGCAGGCCGCAGCCCGCGAGATCTTCGGCCTGGGCCAGGTGTGGGACGCCGTCGAGGCGCTCGACAACAAGGTCGCCGCCGATGTGCAGACCCGGATCAGGCTGCACTCGCGCCGGCTCGTCGAGCGCGGCTCGCGCTGGCTGCTCGGCAACCGGCCGCAGCCGCTGGAGATCGCCGGGACGATCGGCTTCTTCAAGGACGGCGTCGACCAGGTCTGGGCCGAGCTGCCCAAGATGCTGAAGGGCGCCGACGAGGAGTGGTACCAGTCGATCCTGGACGAGCTCACCGAGGCCGGCGTCCCGGACGAGCTGGCGCAGCGCGTCGCCGGGTTCTCCTCCGCCTTCCCGGCGCTCGACATCGTGGCGATCGCGGAGCGCGTCGGCAAGGAACCGCTTGCCGTCGCCGAGGTCTACTACGACCTCGCGGACCGGCTGGGCATCACCCAGCTGATGGACCGGATCATCGAGCTGCCGCGGAGCGACCGCTGGCAGTCCATGGCCCGTGCCTCCATCCGTGAGGACCTGTACGCCGCGCATGCCGCGCTCACCGCGGATGTGCTGAGCGCGGGCAACGGGACGTCGACGCCGCCGGAGCGGTTCGAGGCGTGGGAGGAGAAGAACGCGGCGATCCTGACGCGTTCGCGCTCCACGCTGGAGGAGATCCAGGGGTCGGACGCGTTCGACCTGGCGAACCTGTCGGTGGCCATGCGGACGATGCGGACGCTGCTGCGTACGCACGGCTGATCGGGCGGCGCTTGTACCGAAGGGGGCGCCCCGGGCTTTCGGCCCGGGGCGCCCTGGACGACACGTCCCTGCTGGCCGCTCCGCAGACCGAGCGGCGCGGGATCCTGGAGGAGGCGCTGGCGGAGGCCTCGGCGCCCGTCCATCTCGCCCCCTCCACCAC